>CAIQJJ010000498.1 GCA_903872065.1 uncultured Anaerolineales bacterium
AAGCTCAGGATGCCTCAGGATGCCTCAGGATGACTCAGGATGACTCAGAACGCCGGCGCGAGACAGGGTGGGAAGTGGGGAGTGGGGAGTGGGAAGCAAACAACAGGATGGAAGTGGAGCAGATTCTAATTGATCTGCCCAGTTGCAACCCTCGCAAAGAGCGCGACGTGTTAGCCTGCGGCGATCTGCTGACCGCCCTACCGTGGCGGACGGTGTACCTGGTGCTCTCTGCTACAACCAAAGAGATAGAAATGCAGCAAACCTTAGCCGCCCTGGGAACATTTGACCTGACCGGATTAATTATCACCAAGCTCGATGAATGTGAAACCATCGGCAATGTGATCAACGCTGCCTGGCGCAGCCGTCTGCCATTGGCCTATTTCACTTTTGGGCCGCGCCTGGTAGAAGATTTACAACCGGCCCACATTAGCAACCTGACGGAGATTCTTTTTGAAAGGTGAGCATGGTCGCTCTTGAATTATGAACACACCTCCCACTCCCACACAAACTGAACAAGCCGCCGCGGAACTGCCAACAGTGGTCTCTCCCGCGGCTGAGGCGCAAACCGCGCCCAGAAATGATCAGCCCCCCGCGATCTCGCCGCTGCTGCTGGATTTCAGTGTGACCATCTCGCGCCTGGTCATTATTGGGGCGGGGTTGATCATTTACTTTTTATCGGCTGCGGCCGGGGCCGAATTGTGGATGATCGCTTTACGGACAACGAGCGCGATGCTGTGCCTGGGAATTTTCTTTTGGCTGTTCAACAGCATTCTCAACCAAAATGTACTGGAAATAGCTTACGCTCTGGGCATCATCAAACGTGGGGAAGCAAACGCCCCAATGTCCTTCGACAACTCTTCGGCAATCCTTCGACAAGCTCAGGATGCCTCAGGACGCCTGCGCGGGACAGAACACCGCTTTGAGAAACAAGCATGAACGACAGAAACAGCACACAACATCGTTCTTCGGCAGTCCTTCGACAAGCTCAGGATGCCTCAGGACGCCTGCGCGGGACAAATCACCGCTTTGAGAAACAAGCATGAACGACAGAAACAGCACACAACATCGTTCTTCGGCAGTCCTTCGACAAGCTCAGGATGCCTCAGGATGCCTGCACGGGACAGAACACCACGTAGACTTAATCCACCAATTTGTGACCACCCGCAGCCCAGAGGCGCGTGAAGCTGTGATTGTACATTATGCGCCTTTGGTGCATTTTGTACTGAGCCGCATGGGTATCAGTCGTGGGATTTCCAATCACACTTATAATGCCAACAATCACGATGGCGGAGGAAATTCTTTCTGCGATAGCGGCGATTTTTACGGCGATTTATCCAGCCAGGGGCTATTGGGGTTGATTGAGGCGGTCGATCACTTTGATCCATACGCCGGCGCTCAGTTCAGCACCTACGCCATCCTGCGAGTGCGCGGCCAAATTCTCGATTATTTACGCTCACAAGACTGGCTCTCACGTTCGGCGCGCCATCGCGCTCGCGCGGTGCAAAATGCAATTGGCGAACTTTGGAAAATCCTGCATCGAGATGCGACCAACGAGGAGATCGCGGATTATCTCCATATCCCCTGTACAGAAGTTGAACAAGCCTTGAGCGATGCCAGCCAGATCTTCCTCTCCTTGGACTCGTTTGTTGACCTGAACGAAGGAGAAGAAAGTTCATTATATGATGTCATCCCCGATGAACGCCAGCCTGACCCGGCCCAAATTTTCGAGCATGAAAACCTGAAGGAACAGGTTTTGACCGCCCTGAAACAGATGAGCGAAAAAGAACGCCTGATCTTATCCTTGTATTACTACGAAGAATTGACCCTCAAAGAGATCGGCGCGGTGCTTAAGATTTCGGAAGCGCGGGTATGCCAATTGCACGCGCGGGCGATTTTTACCTTGAAGATGCTGCTCAATCCTGACCAGGCAGTTTCACGCTCACCAAAAGCGGCGATCTTTACTGCACGGTGATCCTGCTTTCCACAAAATGGAGTCTCGAACCTATGTCACCCATCACAAGAGTTACGAACAGCAACACGGATCTTCTGGCAAACACCCTCAACCTGGTTGCTCTGGCGCGGCAGACCGCTCTGGAGAAAGGTGAACGCGCCCAGGCTGATCAATTTGCTCCGGTGGAGGGCAAATTACGCGACCTGGTGAAAGAAACTCGCCAGCAGCAGTACAAACCACTGCCGCAGTCCAGACCACCGATTAATGCCGCCCCATCTTCTCCAGCAGTACAGGCTGCCGGCGGCATTACCGCCTCACAAACCGATTTTCAATCCCTACTGGCAGCCAAGCGCGCCTCGCCCGCCGCAGGCAGCGCTGCTTCCAGAGGAGTCAATGAAACCCCGACGGGAGCCGCTGAACGCAATCAAATCGTGGCTGCAATGGCTTCAGGAGGCATGGATGAACTTGAAATTGCCCGTCACATGGGATTAACCCGCGAAGAAGTGCGTTTGATTGTGAATACCGCAGCCATAACAATACAGACCGCCGCTTCAAACGGTTTTCGGCGGTGATCTGTACTGCGCTGAATGGTCACTGGCGGCGCAGAGTATCGCTGGCCAGACGGAAAGGAAAGAGATTATGATCAAAGGTCTTTATGCCGCAGCATCGGCGCTGATCGCCAATATGACGCGCCAGAACGTACTTTCGCACACCATCGCCAACCTGGACACGGCCGGCTTCAAACGCACGATGGTCACATTTGACGATTATCTTAGTACGGCTGTCGTTCAGCCGCCAGCCAATTCCGCCCTTCCCAAACAAATGGCCTATATTGGCAACCTGGGGCTGGGCGTCACAACCTCGCCGGAGATTACCGATTTCAGCCAGGGCAGCCTGCGGCAAACAGGGCAGCCGTTGGATTTTGCCATCCAGGGGGAGGGGTTCTTTCGAGTGCAAACCCCGCAAGGTGAACGTTATACTCGCGACGGGCGTTTTCTCCGCGATGCTGAGGGGCAGCTTGTGACCATAGATGGCTACGCTGTATTGGACACCAACGGTCAAACGATCACCCTGCCGGAAGGCGACCTGGTAGCGCTCGGCGATGGAACGATCCTGGTAGGCAGCGACCAGGGCGCAACACAGGTCGGTCAATTGGGATTGGTCAGCTTTGCCGACCCGGTGAACGAATTAAGCGCCGACCTGCCAAACACTTATGCGGCGAACGGGGACCCAGGCGGCGAGGAAGTCGGAACCATTGCGCAGGGATTCCTGGAGATGGCCAATGCCAGCCCGGCCTCCCTCGTCACCGAAATGTCCCTGGTAGCGCGCGCGTATGAAGCCGCCCAGCAAATGGTACAAACCCAGGATGAGCTGCTCGGTAAGGCAATTGCCAGCCTGGGACAATGGTAGCGCTTTGAGGCCCCTATGTCACCTTCATTTACCCAACTTCTTCACGTTGCTCGCAGTGGAATGCTTTCCCGTTTGCAAAACCTGGATACGATCAGCAATAACCTGGCTAACGTCAACACTGTGGGATTCAAGCGCGGGCGAGAGAATTTCCAGGAAGTTCTCAATGAGACGCTGGCTGCTGGAGCGAAGACCGTTGGAAGCGGAGCAGGGGAGATGGACAACGGAGTACGAATCCGAGCGTCGCAAAATTTGATGGAACAAGGCAGCCTGCGCCAGACAGGAAATTCGCTGGATTTAGCCATTGATGGGGATGGTTTTTTTGCCATTCAGCTTCCCGATGGGCGAACTGGCTATACGCGGGATGGGCAATTCTTTTTGGACGCAGAACGTCAGTTGGTCACTGCGGATGGCTTTCCATTGGATTGGGACGGCGCAATTCCCGAAGATGCCACCGATATCCATATCAACCCGGATGGCAGCGTCATGGCCCGCCAGGGAGATATATGGAACCAGGTAGGCAATATTCAAATCAGCCGCTTCCCCAACCCATCCGCGCTGCAAATCATGGACAACAATCTCTGGCTCGCGAATGAGGCATCGGGAGCAGCGCAAACTGGAGCGCCCCTTTCAGAGGGGTTCGGCCAGATTCTCAGTGGAGCGCTAGAAAACTCTACTGTAAACCTGGCCGAGGAAATGACCAATATGGTCACCACCCAACGCGGTTATAGTCTCTCTGTACAAACTTTCCAACAAGCCGATCAAATGCTTTACCAGGCTATTCACCTGCGGCGAGGGTAAAGTTTTGGGTCAAACAGCCGATAATGAGGTATACCCATAAAACCACAGTTTCGGATGTAACGACCACAGCTTCGGCTGTAAAGAGCAGAGATTCTATGAAGATTGAAAACAACGGTACAGACCACCGTCTCGGTACGGATCACCGTCTTGCTGCAGACAACCGTCTAGGCACAGATCAGCGCATCGGTACAGACCATCACCAGTTCACCAATGCGGCGCAGACCACCGCCAATCGCAGCGAGGTGAAAAACGGTAAAGATCACCACGTCGGCATAGGCGGGCAGCGACCGCCCGATCAGCGTACAGGAAGTTTGCCGGCGGCTGGCAAGAACACCGATCAAGCTGCATTATCCGACGCGGCGCGGCTGTTGGCAAAAACTCATTCTTCTGCGCCTCTGGATTCCGCCGCGGCGGAGAACGCCGTCACCCAAGTCTATCCAGAATCCAGACAAGAAAAAGTAGAAGCGCTGCGCATCCAGGTGCAGCATGGTACTTATCAAGTTCCCCTTGAAGCGTTAGCCAAATTATTGGCCGAACGCCTTACTCAAAACCAGGGCCGCTGAGACCCAAGCGGGCCACTGAGGCTCAACCCTTCGTAAAGAGAGCATCTCTATGACCACAACAGTATTCAAAGACCATTCATCTGAAAATACATCTCCTGCGCGCCAGTCCGATTCGCCCACGGCGACCGCATCGGTGAAAGCAGATAGCGGGGCGAGGCGGTCACTGTCGTTGGCGTCGCAGCGGTGTTCTTTACCGCAAATCACTGCTCTCAATACTTTAGAGGAGCTATTGGCAAGAGAGTTTCGCGTATGCCAATCCCTGCACAGCATCACCAAAGATGAACGCGCCAACCTTATCCGCAACGATGTGCGCGCCTTGTTGGTATTGATTGAGCAAAAAGAAGCCTTGCTCGATGAATTGGGACGCATTGAGGATGAGCGGCGCATGGCGGTGCAAGAGCTGAGCCAGATCTTGGGCTTACACCCCCAAACGTCTTCCATCCGTGAACTTTTGCCAAAGTTAAGCAAGCCCTATTCAGAACGATACCTTCGCCTTTGCGAGGGCATTGCTGCGATCAGTGGACAAATTCGCGATTTCAATCATGGCAACCAGGCTTTGACCCTGTCCGCGCTTGAGCGAGTGGACGCGATGCAAATGTTTCTGCTGAGTTTTTACCAGAGCAATGGTCTGTACTGCCACTCGCCTTCTACCGGCTATCAGCCATCTGGCATGCCCACGCAATCTGCTCCATCAAAAAGCGCCGCATTCAGCGATGTGACATCACCAAATGTGGCATCACCAAATGTGGCATCACCGAATGCGACATCCCCAAATGCGGCGACACCGAATGCGGCGACACTTAATACTCGGCCCATCACAAAGCAGACGATCTCACTGCAGATTGATCAACGGGCTTAGGTTTTGGCGAATGTGACACAGACTGCCGCTCTCCGAGAAGCCTTTGGTCATCTTTCGGCTATCCTTCAACCATCCTTCGGCTATCCTTCGACCATCCTTCGACAAGCTCAGGATGACTAGGCGGTACAGGTCGCCGCCTGGCATAAGCTATCCAAACAGAAAGGTCGCGGTAAAAAGCACCGCTTTTGATTATGAGTACTCTATTTTCCGGGATCAATCTTGCACTCCAGGCCATGCTTGCGCAGCAGCAAAGTGTCCTGGTGACGGAACATAATGTGGCCCAAGCCAACACCCCCGGCTATCGGCGGCAAGAAGCCAAACTGGCCAGCAACCCGGCTTATGCCCCGCCAGGGATGAATCGTCCAGGGGGCGCGGGTCAACTTGGGATGGGTGTATCGGTGGAGCGGATTTATCGTTTCAACCTGGAATTTTTTGATCAACGCTTCCGAAAAGAACTGGCCGGGGCCAAGCAATGGGGGAGCTATGAGGCTGCCCTGCAGCAGATGGAAGCAAGCCTGGCAGAAACTTCTGATGATGGTGTAAACGCCAGGCTGGATGCTTTTTGGGAGGGATGGCAGGCGCTCAACGCCGAACCGACCAATACAGCAGCACGGGCGGACCTGCGCCAACGCTCGGTAATGCTGACAGACAGTTTGAACCGGCGCGCCGAGGCGTTGATTCAACTGCGCTCCGATCAAAACGCGGCGGTCGTGCAGAGCGTCAGCGAAATTAATGACCTGGCCGAACGCGTGGCTAAGCTGAATGGGGAGATTTCTCAAAGCCTGGCGGCCGGCGCGCAGCCGAATGATCTGCTCGATGAACGCGACCGGCTGATAGACAACCTGGCCGAGATGGCCGGGGCGATTTCCAGCCGGCAAGAGAATGGGGAGGAGATTGTTTCAATTGGCGGGCATGCCCTGGTGGTGGGCAAAGAAAGTTTTGCGCTGCAAACCTCCCCCGACCCGGCCAATAGCAACCTGGCAGCAATTACCTGGAGCGACGGCAGTGGATTAAATGGAAACAATGGCAGCCTGTACGGACTGCTCAACGCCCGTGATACCGCGATTCCCAATCAGCAAAGCGGTCTGGATACCCTGGCCGCGACGTTAATGAACCAGGTAAACACTTTGCACCAAGGCGGGTACGGACTGAACGGCGCTACCGGGCTGGATTTCTTCACTGGCAGCGACGCCCTCTCCGTCCGCGTCAATCCCGTCACCGAAGACCTGGCAAACATTGCGGCGGCGGCCAATCCGAATGCGGCGGGCGATGGCAGCGTGGCCGGGCAAATGGCCGGATTACAGCATCTAAAGCTTTTGAATGGCGGCGCATCCACCATGAATCAGTTCGCCGCCGACCAGGCCAGCAGCCTGGGACTGGATGTAGCCCAAGCTTCAAAGCAGGTCGCCAATCATGAATTGTTGACCTCTTCGCTTGCCGAACAGCGCGAGTCGCTTACCGGGGTCTCGCTCGATGAAGAAGCTGCGAACTTGATCAAATTTCAGCGCACCTACCAGGCCGCCGCTCGTCTGATTAACGTCCTGGATGAAATGATGGAAACAGTCATCAACGGCATGGGCGTGGTAGGTAGATGATTTTTTAGCATGAGGTGTAATATGCGCGTCACTCAACAAATGATGGCCGATCGAACGTCTCAATCTATTGGCGACAATCTGGAGCGTTTGAATGCCTTGCAAAGCAAAGCCGCTTCGGGCAAACGCTTTGAAAAGACTTCCGACGAGCCGCTTTCCGCACGAGCTGCTTTAGGGCTGCGCTCTCATTTACAAACTACCCAGGCTTATTTGAACGCCAGCGAACGCACGGCGGATTGGATGTCTGCGACAGAAAGCGCCCTGGGACAAATGGTTGACCTGGCGACTCAGGCAGTGACCTTGACCTTGAAAGGCGTGTCTGATACAGGAGCGGATGGGCGACCTCTGCTGGCGCAGGAAGTAAACCAATTACTGGAGCAAGCCATCCAGGTTGGCAACACCACACACGCCGGCAGCGCCGTCTTCGCCGGTTACCAGGTTCAGTTAACCCAACCTTTTAATCTGATATTAGGCAGTCCAGACACTGTCAGTTATAATGGCGATACGGGCGTCATCCAGCGCAATTTGGGCCCTGGACAAAATGTAACCGTCAACGTAGATGGAGAGGCTGCTTTTACACCCTTGTTTAACGCCTTGATAGAAGCACGCGATGCGCTCAATGCCGGCGATGTCAACAGCATCCAGTTATCTGCAACGCATCTGCAAAGCGCGCAAGAACAAGTAGCTGAGGTTCGCTCGGTCAATGGGACACGCCAGCGGCAGGTCAGTGCAATTGCTGATCAATTGCAAGAAGCGCACAGCACTCTGGCAAGTTTGCTTTCGCAAAGAGAAGATGTGAACCTGGCCGAGGCAATCACTGACCTGCGCCGCCAGGAGACGGTTTACCAATCCGCGTTGGAAGTAGGCAACCGCACATTAGCAACGCTCAATTTATTCGATTTAATGCGTTAGGGAGGGCGCTGTCGCCGCAGTTCCGTCATTCGAGTGGTTTGCACTGGGGCGGTCACTGCGGCTGAAACACCCCCTCTGCGCAAGCGGTGTTCTTTACCGCCCAGGTAAGGTGTAGAATGCTTGTACTCTCACGCCAGGTAAATGAAAGTATTGTAATCGGCGAGGATATCGTCTTGACCGTATTAGCTATCGAAGGGGATCAGGTGAAGCTGGGGATCAACGCGCCGCGGCAAATTCCGGTGCTGCGCAAGGAATTATGGCAGGCCATTCGGGAACAAAATACCATTGCCGAAAAGATTGAGACGCAAACCGGCAATGAAGCCATGAATGCGCTGCGCCAATTCCTGGTAGATGACGCTACTTCCGCAAAAGAATAGCGTACAGTGCTTTAATCTCACGAATGATCTGCGCCTGGCGTAAGGCGCTGTAACGCGAGATTGCCTTTGTGCCGCTTTCGTCGGGGGATGTTTTGATTCCGATGCGATACCGTGAGGCTGCATCCAGGAGGATGATATTACTGACTATGCCGCGTAGGAATAGTTCTTTGTTTGGGAGGCGGTTTGCAGCGCCGCCATTATCGGCCGGCAGGGTGACTGCCAGCAAGACATTTACCTGGCTGCCGCGACTGGCAGTGAAATCGCGCACACGGTTCATCCAAAGATCAGCAATCACACCGATACCGCCGGTCGAAATATCCGCCAACTGACCGCGATGCCAAAGCGGTGGGTTGTGCCGCAGATTGCTGCCCAAGTCAGTGGTCTGTACCACAGAAGTAAGGCGTATGGGGACATCTTCTTTAGGACGTACACGCACCGCAGCCCGGTTGCCGGCCAGCGCCGGGGCGTACGAAAAATTCGTTAGTACGGCGCGATTGCTCATCGAGTGGGTTGAAGCGACGGAGGCGATCGCTGGGAAGAGCGAATCCACTTTGAGAATAACGCGGCGTGAAATCTCCATACAAACCAGTTGGTATTCATGAACCTGAAAAACGATGGTATCTACACCAAAGCCTAACAAAACCGCCTCATACGATATTTGCAGGCCCAGGTAATCGTTAATCAGTTCAATCTTTCCCCCACGACGGGCAACTTGTTGGATATTTTGCACAATTTCACTACTGATGCTCATGATTCACCTGTCCAAAGTTATTCAACTGTGTTGCTGGCAACTGAGCTGCTGGCAACTGCGTTGCTCACTCTCATCACATACACAAAAACTTCAGCAACCAGCGCATAAAGTTCAGGTGGAATTGCTGTATCAAGCTGAACTTTTGCCAGGACTGCCGCCAAAGCGTCGTCTTCATAGATGGGGATGCCACTGCCTCTGGCCAGGGCGATGATCTGCTCGGCAATCACCCCCTGGCCAGAGGCCAGCACACGCGGCGCGACATCCTGCTGAGGATCGTAGCCCAGCGCTACTGCTTGCTGCCGGCCTTTTGGTTGAGGGGGGATTTGTACTACGGGGGAAAATGGATCAGTCATTGTAAGAAGCGCGATAAGGCGCTATGCGGTGATCTATACCGTTGATGGAAACTTGAGAGGATGCCGGGCCGGCTGCCAATGGAGTTGGAACAGAAGCTGTGTTCTCGACAGCAGCGGTCGAGAACACAGCCTGGCTGGATTGCAGATCAAAACCTAAGCTCTTGAGACCCTGCTGCAAACCAGGAAGTTCGCAAACTGCCTGGTTGCAAAGAATTTGGTCGGGAAGGGTGAACGTGACGCCAACCCGCTTCTCGACGACCGATAAATCTACCCCTACAAAAGCCTGTTCGCCGATCTCGATCTGAAACACCAGGTGAAACTGATTCAGTGCAGCGCCGCCTTCCTGATCTTCTTCAGAATTGTATGAGATGCGCAGTTCAGCGCTCCGTAAGGGTTGTTCATCTCTCAATGCCGGATGATCAGAACGAGGGCAAAGATAAGGCAGTATAAAAACCAGGGCAGCGGGCATTGGCAGCAAGGATTGCGCCTGTGGATTGGCCTGGCGCTCGGCTCCGGTAGATGCAGGCTCGGCGGCTAAAAAGGTTGGAGCATTGAAAAATTGACTGGCGCGGGCGGTATCCAGAAATTGATCAATCTCTTCACCGAGCGCTCTGGCCTGCGTTTCGGGCAGGCCGCCCGGCAAGGCCGAGCGCAATTGGGCCAGAACCAATAGACTGCCAGACAGTGGGTTGGATTGCGCCGCGCCCGAAGACTGCATTTCAGCGGCGGTAAAGAACGCCGCCAGTTCATTCTCGAGCGAGCGCCCCCACAAAGCCAGCGCCCGCCGCAGCTGCTCAGCAATTTGCGCTGGCGACTCATCTCCCTGCAAAATAGAGCCTTCGAGCAGCGCCAGCGCGTCTTGCAAACGAGCGGCCAATTCGGGCGGCAAACCAGATTCAAAATCGGCGGTCAGCGACCCCAAAGAACGCAAACGGTTAAGCAGCCGGTTGAATACCGGCAGAGCAGGGATTAAATGGGTAACTGTGAGATTGATTGCAGCCGGCGTAAGCGGCAAACCATTGGCTTTCATCAAAGCTACCAGGTCTGCTTCCGCTTGATCCCAATTTTTTAGAGCGGCGCTCTGTACTGCTGTGGAAAGAGCAGTGTGAAGTTCAAGCACCGATTGATAAGTCACCGGCAGGCCTAAACCCAGCAGGGCGCGCGCCGCCATAATATAGTCCCGTTCGACCGGCAGGCCGATATGTTCCAGCAGATGAGGAATCGGGGAGAGCGCCGGCTGAGAGGAGGCCGAGGTCGCTGTAAGGCTGCCAGGCTTAGGCATACGGGACGGCGTCACTGCCGCAGACGTCACTGCCGCAGATGCCGCCGCGGGCAGCGCCGCCGCCGGAGATACTCTATGGATATCCATTTTATTTCACTGCTGATTGATCTACCTCTTCAAATTCACCAATTCCTGCAGCATTTCATCCGAAGTGGTGATCACCCGCGAGGAGGCCTGGAAACCACGCTGCGCCAGGATCATATTGGTAAATTCCTGGGTCAGGTCTACATTGGAACCTTCCAGGTAACCGCCCACTACTGAACCGCGCCCGCCAGTATTGGCTGCCCCCACCACAGGATCGCCAGAGTTCAGACCCACGCGGTACATATTCTGGCCAATGCGTTCCAGCCCTGTGGGGTTGACAAAATTGGCCAGGGCCACCTGCCCCACCAACTGCTGCATGCCGTTGGAATAGATACCATACACTTCACCGCTTTCAGGGGTGACGTAGAAACTGGTAAAAGCGCCGGCCGCCAGGCCATTCTGGCTGACCGTGGACGCATCCGAAGTAGTAGCCAACTGCGTCAGGCTGGCAAAATCCATGGCGACAACCGTATTCGCGGCCCCATTGGTACCAGGGATCGTCACCGTCCCCGCGCCAGCCGAATACTGCCCATTGGCGTCGAAAGTGACCGTGCCAGTGCCTGATGCGCCGCTGCCGCCAGCGCTCCAATCCCAGGCCGTGTCAGAAGTGCGCGTAAAGGTCAAAGTAACGCTTTGCAGCGCGCCCAGAGAGTCGTACGCGCCGAGGGTAACATCGTAGCTTTCACCCACCGCAATCGAAGCATCGAGATTGCCGCCCAGGGCCGCCTGGGTGGTTGCGCGAGCCAGGGTCGTATTCAAGGGCAGTTGGATCGCTCCGAGCGGCTGCCCGGTGTCCACCGTCGTCGTGGATCCGCTCGTCGTCGCCTGCCAGCCTTGCAGCATATACCCATTGGCCGCATCCACCAGGTAGCCATTGGCGTCAATTGCTAACGCGCCATCACGCGAGTAAAAGGATGCCGCGCCATTGTTGAAAATAAAGAAGCCATCTCCTTGAATGGCGAGATCGGTAAAGCGGCCGGTGCCTTGCAGCGCGCCCTGGGCAAAGTTGGGCGTAATGGCGCCCAGGCTGGTGCCCAAGCCGATCTGCGAGGGATTGACGCCGCCCAGGGTTGCACTGGGGGCAGCGCCAGCCTGCATCAACTGCGCAATTTGGGTCTGAAAAGTAACGCGGCTGGATTTAAAAGCAGTGGTATTGGCGTTCGCCAGGTTATCTGAAACAACATCCAGAAACATTTGATGAACATTGAGGGCATTGATTGCCGTAAACATCGAGCGTAACATAAGAAATTCTCCTTAACAATGGTCTGTATTGCAATAATCCGTTCTATAAATCCTTCGTTCAGGACTCATCTTCCACTTCTTTGACACTGGTAATCGAAGAAAGTGGGATTTGTTTTTCACCGAGCCAGAGAATAATCTCGCCGTTCACCAGCGAGACCCCAGTAACCTTGCCCGAAAGCGAACTTCCCTGTGTTGTAGGGTATTCCACCATCTTGCCGATCAGGCTGGTGGCCTCGGCCAGTTGGTTACGATCGCGCAAGGCGCTGTCCAAATTTTCCAACGCGGCGCTGATTTTCTGTAACTCTTGCAATGAAACCAGTTGAGTGAACTGCGTCATCATGTCGCGATCGTTGAGCGGCTCAAGAGGATTCTGGTTTTGTAACTGCGCGAGCAAGAGCAGCATAAAATCGCTGCCATCCATACCAGACATCCCAGCCAGGCTGCTGGCAGCGGTCTGGCTCGCGGCGGCGGTCTGTAGTGCAGAGGAAGAGGCGATTGAAGTTAACATAGAAAGAACAGTCCTTACAAGCCCTAATCTATAGCGAAGGTGATGAACTACACATGAACATCCAATTGGGATAAGACTCCCCACGTGGGAGTTTGAATGCCGCCGGAGCGGTGATTTGCAGCGCCGCGGTCGCCGCGGTCGCCGCTGCCGCTTGCGGAGAGCGATTGGAGCGCCAGGGGAGCGCGGCGGTTTGCATCATCCTGGAATGGGGTGCGCCCAGAGCCGGGGTCACGATCTCCAGATTGACTGGCCAACCCACCTTGCCCGATCGAGACGCTGGCCGGGTTGAGACCGCTGTCGCGCAAGGATTGGCGCAGTTCATCCAGGTAGCGTTGGAGTAAGGTTTCGGTGGCGGGCAAGGCGGCTTCAATTTGCACCGTCAGGCCGGGGACGCCAGAATCGGAGGGGGAAGTGATCAGGTGTAGATCGATCGGGCCTAGTTCGGCGGGCTGCAAACGCAAGCGGAATGAAGTCGGGGTCTGTTTGGCATTCACTCCTTGCTTCAAAGCGGCGCTTTCAATCACACTCAACCATTCAGAACGGGTGGATGGCAAACTGTTGGAGACCTGAGATTCAGCTTGATAAGGCTGCTGCGACGCGGGAAGAAGAGCCTCGCTGATGGGATGATTTGTACCAAGGTGGTGGTTTGTATCACTCGCGGCTTGATCAGAAAGCTGTGGCTTATCCTGATCCGGTTGCCCGGCCGGCCAATCGCGGTGGTTTGCATCGCCAGCGCCATTTGTAAGGTCAGGGGAGTCAGGAGCGGCAATCTGCGCCGCCGGCAGCATGAGCGGATCAAGCGCTGGCGCGGGACGACAAAGAACGTCGCTGGGGGATATGGTCAAAGACGGAGAGAACACAGGGGAAGAAGGAACAGTGTGTTGTGCCGCAGCGGGCTGCAATGGGATAAGCACAGGTGTCCTGAGGCATCCTGAGCTTGTCGAAGGATTGTCGAAGGATTGCCGAAGAACTACATCAGGATGATCAAAGGACGACACTGGCATCCCGAGGTGACCTGAGGCATCCTGAGGCATCCTGAGCTTGTCGAAGGATTGTCGAAGGATTGTCGAAGGATTGTCGAAGGATTGCCGAAGGATGGTTGAAAGACGGCCTCAGAATGGTCGAAAGACGGCGCACTGGGCATAGGAATCGTACTGTTGGCCGGCGTCTCGCCCGCGGCAGCCGGCGCCGAGAAGTCAATAGCAGAGCGGCGATCCGCAGCATTACCCTCCGCAGTGCTATTCGTCGCAGCGTTGATCTGTCCCGCGAACGAGGGGGTTTCGCTGTGCAGTGAGGCGAAAGCAGCAAGATGCGACTCAATAGATGAGGGCGACTCCGGGGCAAGAGATGGAGCAGCGCAGATCATCGCTCTGGAAGCGGTGTTCCCTACCGCCGGCGAGGCTCCCGGCGAGGCCGCGTCGTGGGATACAGGCGTGGACTGAACGGTGTTCTGCATCGCGGAGGCAAGGATAGGTTGGGCAGTGAGCAGTAAATAGACAAGCTGCGGATCACTTTCTACTTCCCGCTTCTCATTTTCCACTTCCGAGGCGCGACGATCTTTAGCGGACTGAAGTACCTGGGAAAAATCGGACGAGAATTGTGTACAGTTCGCCTGCCCCTTCGATGCAGCAGAGAGCGGACTTAACCGGTCGGCAGCAAGCTCCAACGCGGCGCAATTGGGCGGCGCAATTTGAGCATTTCCTTGCAATGGCATATCACTTCCTCCTTCGGGGTGATCCTTACCGGCTGGAGGCGATTTGTTTCAACAGGCTAAATTTTTTGTTCACCAACTGCGTCAGGGTCTCATAGCGCAGTTCCGTTTCGGTAGCCTGGGTCAGTTCTACGTCAATATCAACATTGTTGCCATCGGCGCGCACAGAACCACCGCAGCGCAAAGAGACCTGCGTCAAGGAAGCGCTGTCGCTCTCCTGGACGGGCAGATGCATGGGGCGGGTCAGCGTCAGATCGATCTCATCCTGGGCAGAGGGAGACAGCGCCTGGCGCAAGGCGGACTCAAAGGTGACGTTCTTGGCGCGATAATCGGGGGTATCCACATTGGCCAGGTTTTGGCCGATTTGCTCCTGTCGCCTGGACAAGCCATCCAGCGCCTTGCGGGCAGCGTAGAAAGAGCTATCGTTGGTAATCGGGTCTATCATCATTATGCGCTCCAGGCAGTGGTTTGTACTGTATTATTCGACATGAGGCGCTGCTCGGCCATGTAGGCCAACACGCGCGGCACATAAGTTTGCGTCTCAGCATAAGGGGGGATGCCGCCGTAACGATCGACTGCGCCTGGGCCAGCGTTGTAGGCGGCCAGGGCCAGGGAGACATTGCCATCGTAGCGATCGAGAAGCTGGCGCAGCAGACGGACGCCGCCGTCAATATTTTGCGCCGGATCGAGCGGATCGCCCACGCCCAGGCCGGCGGCGGTGGCTGGCATGAGCTGCATCAGACCCTGCGCGCCGCAGGAGGAGATGGCCTGAGGATTGAAATTGGATTCGGCGCGGATGACGGCAGTGACCAGGCGGGTATCCACACCGTAGCGGGCGCTGGCTTGCTGAATCAGGTCAGCGAAGGAGGCTGAACGAGAATCGGCTGCGCCGGACATGGAGAGACCAGCGCCGGTCTGCGCCGCAACGGACACAGCGCTCTGACCTGGGAGGATCCAGACGGGCTGGATCGGAGTGGAGGCGGATGACCCATCCAGAGTGCGAGCCAATTGAGAAACGAGAGAACGGATAGAGGCAGACAGAAGAGTATCCATAAGTTATCGGGGAGCAACCCTAAAGGTTTAAAAAAACTTTAGGGTAAGAGGGTATCTTTAACGAGCCTGGCGGTGGTGATAAGCCTGCGAAATGTAAATATCATCCTGTAAGCGGCGTTCATAGAGCGTCTGCTGGTTTTGAAAACGCTCAACCGATTTCTTTTTTAAGGTTAACAAAGCTTCCTCCTCCTGGCGGGCAGCGACAACTTGATGCTGCTGCTCAGTCACTTTTTGCGACCACTGCGCCAGCGCAGCCTGATGCTGGACGATCTGAGCCTCAAGCGCCTTTTGGAAAGAACGCAACTGCGCTACAGAGACCAGGTCCACCTCGCCAGATTGGCGCAGCGCCAGATCGCCCATAACGCGCGCTTCACTGACAAAGAGAATAGCCAACTCATCCTGTACCAGGCGGCGTGCATTGAGCATCTGGCCGAGTTCCGTCTCAAGAGCCTCGACACGGTTGTGACGAAAATCCAGCACGGGTTGCAGAGAAAAATCAGGCGGCATTGTTCATTGCTCCTCTCAAACGGTGATCGGCAGCGCCCATTGGCGCAGCATCGGCTCCAATCGAAGCCAGCAACTGGCGAGTCTTTTCCATCGCGGTAAAGTCGAGATGGTTCTGCTGCAAAAAAGCATCAATGGACTCCAGAGCAAGCAGGGCGGCGTCAATTTCGGGATCGGAACCGCTGACATAGGCGCCGATGTTGATCAGATCGCGCGCTTTTTCGTAGGCGGCCAGCAGCTTGCGCAGGCGGGCGGCGAACTGGCGATGCTCGATGGTTGTGATGGCGGGCATCACGCGGCTGATGCTGTGCAGAACATCTATGGCGGGGTAATGATTGCGGGCAGCCAGGTCGCGGCTGAGAATAATGTGGCCGTCGAGAATGCTGCGCACCGAGTCGCAAATTGGTTCATTGAAATCGTCGCCCTCGACCAAAACCGTGTAAAAGCCGGTGATTGTGCCGACCCGCCCGGCGCCCGTGCGTTCGAGGAGGCGAGGCAGGAGGGCAAAGACCGAGGGCGTGTATCCTTTGCTGGCCGGCGGCTCGCCGATCGCCAGGCCTACCTCACGCTGCGCCATCGCAAAACGAGTGACCGAATCCATCAAGAAAGTGACATTCAAGCCCTGGTCGCGGAAGTACTCGGCGATGCTGGTGGCGACCCAGGCGGCTTTTAAGCGCACCAGCGCTGGCTGATCAGAAGTGGAAACAACAATCACCGAACGCTCCAGGCCGGCTGGCCCCAGGTCGCGCTCGACAAACTCTTGCACCTCACGCCCACGCTCGCCAACCAATGCAATCACACTCACATCACTTTGCGAACTGCGGGCGATCATTCCCATGAGAGTGCTTTTGCCAACCCCGCTGCCGGCAAAAATGCCAATACGCTGCCCCTTGCCGCAGGTCAGCAAGCCATCAATCGCCCGCACCCCAGTGGTCAACGGCTCGCTGATAGGTTTGCGCTGCAAAGGATGAGGCGGGGTGTTGTAGGTGGGGATGGTTTTGAGATGCGAGAGAGAGCCGCGCCCGTCCATCGGGTTGCCCAAGCCATCCAGGACACGCCCTAAAAGCGCCGCCCCAACCGGAGCGCGAAAGCAGGTGTGCAAGGGGTAAACCGGACTGCCAGCCTGGATGCCTTGCATATCGCCCAGGGGCATCAACAAGGTGCGCTGGTTGCGGAAGCCGACCACTTCGGTGAACAATTTCTCGCCTTGATTTGCGTTGTCCGCGCCGCGGTGCGCGGCAGCGCTGCTAAAGCCAGAGATAGGGCCGCGGGAGTGGATTTCACACACCTCGCCGATCTCGCAATTCAACCCCATCACCTCCAGCGTCAGTCCAACTACGTCCACCACACGACCGGAGAGACGCCGGGGACCGCCGAGACCTAAGTTCGCCAAAGCCTGGTGATAGGGGGTTAGATCAGGTAAATAGGGGAGGGTCATTTCAGGTTTCCTCCCACATCTGTCGCGCCGCGGTGGTCTGTACCGCCGCGGTGATCTGTACCGCTGCTGATGGCAAAAACAGGGGTTTGGGCTTCTTGGTTAGCCAGGGTTTCGGAAAGTTTTGCACTAACGGTTTTCATTTGGGTTTCGACGCGGGCGTCTATCACGCCATATTGCCCTTCAACCAGGTAGCCGCCGCGGCGGATGGCAGGATCGGGGATGAGGTCAATCTTTTGGTTGGTCATGCTTTGAGCTTCGCGCTTCCAGCGGGCGCTCAAGAGAGCCACATCTTCGGGGTGCAGGTGAATTTGCAGGTCGCCCAGGTTTTTGGCTTCGGCCAGGGTTTGCTCAAAAGCGGTTTTGAGCACATTTTCATCGAGCGCCAGTCCATTGCCAAAAATGGTACGAGCGATGTCCAGCACAAGGGTCAAAACGGCAGCTTCGCTTTGATGAAGCATGCTTTCACGCCAGGCGTAAACTTCGTCCACAACCGTGCGGGCAGCGCGCAGCAAGCGTTCGGCTTCGCTCGCGGTGCAAGCCACCGCCTCGCCGGCGGCAAAGCCCTCGCGCTGCGCCTGGGCCCTGATCGCATCCGATTGTTCCTGCGCCTGGCGCAGCAGTTGGTTGGCTTGCTGTTGGGCGTCCAGCACAATCTGGCGCGCCTGCGCTTCCATTTGCTGCCGGCGCTGCTGCATGAGGTGATCTGCATCGTCCTCGTCGGCGGCTTTTTGGGCGGCCTGGAGCGCCAGTTCTTCGAGGAGTGACTGGCGAGCCGGCAAGGCTGAAGCAGCCACCGCTGAAGCAGGGGAGACGGCGACCTGTACTGCTGCTGAAGCCGGGACGGGAGAAGCAGTGATTAGCTGGGCGGGCTGCCACGGACGATACAGATCACCGCCTCTGGTGGCTCGAGCGGGGATGCTCCGAGCGGGTAAACGCTCAGGCATGGCAGGAGCGGTAACTGCCGCGGTACGCCCCACCGCCGCTGCAGTTTCTACAGAGTCGGGCCGCGGGGTAGAAGTTCCAAGATTTTGCGGATTCCAACCTGACACAACCAGGGCAGGCGCTGCGTCTGCCGCTTCGCTCGGAATAGGCGTATCGAAGGTCGAGGCTTTAATCACGCCGTAACGATGACTTTGGCCGTTAGAAGGCCTGCTAGAGGATGACTTCACCTTCGCCTCCGCTGCCGCCGATCAAAATTTCTTCCGATTCTTCCAACGCCCGCACGATGTCAACGATTTTGCGCTGCGCAGCATAGACGTTGCGCGCCAGTTGCGGGCCCAGCACTTCCACTTCTTCCTTCAATGTTTCGCGCGCCCGCTCCGAGAGGTTGCGGAAGATCAATTCTTGCACCTTCTCAGTGGCCCCCTTCAACGCCAGGGCCAGGTCTTGCTTATTGACATCACTGAGCACCCGCTGCATGCTGCGATCATCCAGGCGCACCAAATCGTCGAAGGTGAACATGTTGGCGCGGATTTCTTCTACCAGCTTGGGATGACCAGAGTCCAGCGCATCAAAAATGGTCTTTTGGACACTGCGATCCACCTGGTTGAGCATGCGCACGAGAAATGCCACCCCGCCAGTGGTGCGAAAATCAGCGTCGCTGATGACGCCAGACAGCTTGTGCTTGATGCTGCGCTCTACAATCTGGATTACCTGCGGCGAAACCCGATCCATTTGCGCCAGGCGAAGCGTCACGTCCACTTGCAATTCGCGCGGCAGGTTGGTGAGAGTGCTGGCAGCCAGTTTTGCATCCAGATAAGAAAGAACTAAGGCAATCGTTTGGGGGTGTTCTTCCATGAGCATGCTCGCCACCTGCACCGGGTCGGCATTGTGCAGCATTTCAAACGAGGAAAGCTGCTGCTGCGCTGAAATGCGTTCCAAGATTTTGCTGCCGCGATGGGGGCCCAGGGTGCGCGCCACCAATTGACGAGTGTATTCCACCCCGCCGCTGACCACGCCAGCATTGGACATGGCAATGCGATAGACATCTTGCAAGACACTGCGCCGGGCGTCCGATTCAACAGGGCCAGCCTGCGAGAGGGCCAACATCACTTGCTCCATCTCTTCTTCGCTCAAGCAGCGCAAAACCTGCGATGAATGCTCCAGACCCAGGCTGAGCAGCAGAGCGGCGGCTTTTTTAGCGCCGCTCGAATCCGCTTTGGGGCTTGCATGGGCAGCCATGATCACTCCTCCTTCAACCATTGGCGAATAATGTCGGCGATCCCAGCCGGGTTTTCGTTCGCCATGCGCTCGATAAAGCGCTGCAGCCGTTCATCTTCGGGGGCTAATGGTGAAACCGTCAGATCGTCTTCGTGGGATTGGTAAGCTGCCGCAGCGCCCGCCTGGGCTGCAGCGGCGCTCTCAGGCGTCATTGCAGCGGCATTGGATTGGGCCGCCGAGTGTCCCGCGCTTTCGCCTGCCGCGGTGAAAGTCGCCGTTTGCGGCTGCCCAATCCTTGCTTGCGCCTGAGGAGATTGGAGCGAATGCAGCATTTGCGCCTCGTTGAGTTGGGGCGTGGACGCCCCAGGCAAAGCTGGCACGGATGAGGCGGCTAAGGCTGAAACCGGCTGCATGATGGGCGTCCACACTTGCAAGGCCGAGCGCTGCAACCTGGTCAACAAACGTTGGACATACCAAAAGATGAACAAGAGCAGCAGGGCAAGGGCCGCCGCCTCGCCAATGCGGATGTAGGTTTCCCACTGACGTTCTGTATCCAGATCGGCGGCCAGGGTATCGGAATAGGAATGGTCAAAATCAATGGTTTCGACGGCTAAGGTGTCGCCGCGCGGAAGATTGATGCCCGCCGCGGCGGTCACCACCGCACGCAAAGCGGCCAATTTTTGGGTATCGGTAATCCCATCCACCAACACCGAAAGGGCAATGTGATCAATGGCGCCGGGGGCGACAAGTTCGTGCATCTCGGTTTGGGTAATCTCGTAATTGAAGGTTTGTTCACTGCGATCGTAATAGGTCGTCTCAGTGCCGCTGATCTCCGTCGTCAGGCCCTCAGGCAGGTTGGTTTCAGCGCCGGGGATGCCGCCCAACGAACCGCCCACGGTGGCATAGTGTTCGGTAATCACCTGTGAGCTGCGGATGGAATCCGGGTTAGGATCGTAGGACTGGGTGGTGATTTCGCGCTGCGTCCAATCCAACAAGACATAAGCCTGGACAACGGAACGATTCGGCCCCAAAGAAGTGTCCAATAAGTTCTGCACCTTGTTTTTTAATTCTGTTGAGGCAAGACTTTCCGCCGCGCGATGGTTGTCGTTGAGCGAAAGGCCGCTCTCTTCCGTTTCCCCCGTGCCTGAAGCAAGCAAATTTCCATTCACATCCACCACGGCCACCCGCTCTGGCTCCAACCCCTCTACGCTGCTGGAGAGCAAGTATGTAATCGAACGGATCTGGGCCGCATCCAAATGCTGGCCTACTTTTTCTTGCACGATGACTGAAGCGGTGGTGGAGGATGCGGCTTCGGTGAGGAGTGTCTTTTCGGGAATAACAATATGGACGCGCACCGCCTGGATCGCGGTCATGCTGCCAATCGTGCGCTCCAACTCGCCCTCCAATGCCCGTTGGTAATTGACCCGTTGGGTGAAATCGGTCATCCCAAAAGTGTTGTTATCAAAAATTTCGTAGCCGACAGTGGTCCCTTGCGGCAAGCCCTCGCGAGCAATAGACAGGCGGGCGTCATATACCTGGCTGGAAGGTACTAAAATGGTGGTATTGTCGCGCAACTGATAGGGAATTCCCTTCTCGGTCAACTTTTCGACAATCAAGCCAGCATCCGCTTCACTCAAACCGCTAAAAGCAACGGCATAAGTGGGAGTATTGGCCCAGACGACAAAGGCAGCTACCAATAACACGCTGACCAGGACAAGACTAAGCAAAACAACACGCTGGATCAGCTTTAAGTTCTTCCAAAAAACGGTCAGTTGTTGACGTAACTGGTTCATGATTGCTCTTGAGAAGTGGGTAGTGAGAAGTGAGAAAGGTCGCCGCAGTGGAGGCTGCTTATACGGACATGCGCATCACTTCATGGTAGGCTTCTACCAGGCGATCGCGAATGGCCAGGGCAACTTTGAAGTTCACATCATTCTCCTCGGCGGAAAGCATGACCTGGTGAATATCGAGATTCTCACCAGTGGACAGGCGCTGCAATAACTCATCGCTGCCGGCCTGGCTCTGGTTTAATTGGTCAAAGATCTGTGCAAAGCTCAGGGATTTGTTTTGCTCAGTTTGCTGGAGGGAGGAATTCCTGGCTGAGGGATTCAAGCCGGCAATAGATGAAGAAGCGGCCGGCCTGGCGCCGGAAACAGTGGTGGGGAAAATGCTGGTAGTGTTCATCATGTCTTTCTCACAAAAAATCAACGCCCAATTTCAAGAGCCTTCAGGGCCATCCGTTTGGCGGTATCCACAATTGTCAACCCGGCTTCGTAGGAGCGCGTGGCGGAGAGCATATTGGTCATTTCAACCGCCAGGTTCACGTTGGGATAAGTGACGAAACCTTCGGCGTCTGCATCTGGATGGGTAGGATCGTAAACTCGCGGGCCGGGACGTTCATCGGTCAGGATCGCGGCAGCTTTCACGCCGCCGTTGGTGGTGGTCGCCACATCGCTGGTTTGACTGGCTTGCAAAAATGCCGGCAAAAACTGCTCTGGCAAGGATTGTTGAGCGGAGTTTTTTACCGCCGACGAGAGCTGCCCCAAAAACCCTTGCCGCGTTTCTTGCGGGGCAAAGATGACATCGCGCCGCTGATATGGGCCGCCAGTCTCGGTATGGGTGGTTTCAGCATTGGCAATGTTGTTTGAAATAATATCTAAACGCAGCCGTTGGGCGTTTAAGGCTGATGCGCCGATG
>CAIQJJ010000499.1 GCA_903872065.1 uncultured Anaerolineales bacterium
CCCTAACTATACCGCAAAAAATCAACCCTTAAGGGGTCGATTCTTTTTTAAGAGCAAAAATCTTGAAACCTGCTAAACAGCTTAACATACAAAACAGCGAAACTGTGTAAAATAGACGCCATGCTCCCCTGGAAAACTCTCTCTCGACAAACTGTCTACCACCACAGCAAATATTTGACGGTGGAAAATCACGTCGTGCAACTGCCCGACGGACGCATCTTCGATCAATGGAACTGGATGATCACCCCGGACTATGTCAACATTGCGGCGCTGACGGAGGATGGGCGCTGGGTGTGTTTTCGCCAGGTCAAATATGGCATCGAAGGTGAATCGCTGGCCGCGGTGGGCGGCTACCTGGAACCCGACGAAGACCCGCTGGAGGCGGCCAAACGCGAACTGGTGGAGGAAACCGGCTACCGTGCGGACGACTGGACGTACCTGGGCAAATATCGCGTAGACGCCTCGCACGGCGCTGGTACGGGGTATTTCTACCTGGCGCGCGGGGCGCGCGACGTGGGCGCGCAGCATTCGGACGATCTCGAAGAGCAAGAACTGCTCCTGCTCAGCCGCGCCGAGGTCGAAGCCGCTTTGCGCGCCGGCGAATTCAAAGTTTTGGCGTGGGCGACGATTATGGCGCTGGCGCTGCTCGCGGAGCAGAAGGAGATTGTATGACCCCCAAACGTGCATTAATCACCGGCATCACCGGCCAGGATGGCTCGTACCTGGCCGAGTTTTTATTGGAAAAAGGCTACGAGGTGATCGGAATGATCCGCCGCTCAAGCACGATCACTTTCGAGCGCATTCACCACATCCAAGACCGCATCACCCTGGTGCCGGGCGATCTGCTCGATCAGGTGTCGTTGATTGACATCCTGTCAAAAATCCGTCCGAGCGAGGTGTACAACCTGGCGGCGCAGTCGTTCGTGCAAACCTCCTGGGGACAGCCGGTGTTCACTGGCGAAGTGACGGCGCTAGGGGTGACGCGCCTGCTGGACGCGATCCGCCTGGTGGACCCGGACATCCGCTTTTACCAGGCCAGTTCGAGCGAAATGTTCGGCAAGGTGCGCGAAGTGCCGCAAAGTGAGCTGACGCCCTTCTACCCGCGCAGCCCTTATGGGGTCGCAAAGGTCTACGGGCATTGGATCACGGTCAACTATCGCGAGAGTTACAATCTCTACGCCACTTCCGGCATCTGCTTCAATCACGAAAGCCCACGCCGCGGGCATGAGTTCATCACTCGCAAGGTGGCGCGAGCGGCGGCGCGCATTAAGCGCGGCCTGGACAAGGAGCTGCGCCTGGGCAACCTGGACGCGCAGCGCGACTGGGGCTATGCTTATGACTATGTGCAGGCGATGTGGCTGATGCTGCAACAAGATACGCCCGACGATTACGTGATCGCGTCGGGGCGGACGCACACGGTTGAGCGCCTGTGCGAATTGGCCTTCCAGGCAGTGGGCTTGAACTACCGCGAGTATATTGTGCAAGACCCGCAGTTCATGCGCCCGGCGGAGGTAGACCTGCTGGTGGGCGATCCGGGCAAAGCCAAGCGACAGTTGGGCTGGGAGGCGCAAACGACTTTCGAGGAATTGGTGCAGTTGATGGTGGAAGCAGAGTTGAATATACTGAGTAATGGAAAATAAGCAAGGCGAGTTGGCGCTGACAGGCCTGGCGGTGTAGCCACAAGGCCGCTCAGGGGGTCTTTTCCACCGGCTGCTCGCCGGCGGGGCGGGCAAGGCGGGCGGCCAGGATGTACAGCGCCAGGAACGAGGCCAGTCCCAGGATGAAGACCAGGACGAAACGAAGCTGAAAATGGATCAGGTTGGCCAGTTCGGCCAGGATGAAACCGACGCCGCAGACCCACAGCAGGCGGCGCACATGCAGCGCTTCCAGGGCAGCGGTGGGGCGCTCGCCGGCGGCCCTGAGGCGCTGGCGAAAGCGCGAGAGGTCCCAGCCGGCCAGGGCAAAGAGGCCGGCTGGCGCAATCCAGAACGAGGACAGGCCGGCCAGAATCGCAAAGGCAGCGACAATCAGCAAGCCAACAAAGGCAGGAGCGGCGGCATGCGGCCAATCCTGGCGTTCGGCGGCCAGCCAGCCGGCGCCGATCAGCAGCGCGGCGAGCGTCGCCAACCACAACCCGCCCAAGACACTGGCGATAGCCAGAATGCCGGCGGAAAGGCCAATACACAAGACGAGAAGACGAAATAACCTGGACATAAGCTCCACAGACGGGGTCAGCGTGCAACCATGCGCAAACGGTGCAAGGTGGGGGCGGCCTCCAGGGTGCGATGCAGGCTGGAGTCGAGCGGCTCATTCACGCGCCACTCGACCACCTGCACCCCCACCCGGCGGATGCGCTGCATGAGGAAATTGCGTTCGGCGCGGGCGATGCGTTCGGCCAATTCGCTCTCGCGCGTTGCCGGCAGGCGGCGCGCCTCGAAGTCCAACGGGTCGGGGGAGATGACCAGCACGGCATAGCCCTGGGAGCGCAGTTGGATCAACACCGGCACATCGTCCAGGTACAAAGGACTGATCAGCACGACCTGGGAATGAGAGGGAAAGGCGCGCGTGGGCAGGTGGCCCAGGTTTTCCAGGGCGTAGTTGTGGCCGGTGTGCGCTTTGGAGAGAGTGCGCAAGATGCGGTAGCGCTGCACCTTGCCATAGCCAGGAAAGACGCGCTGAATGCTGCCGCCATAGACCAGCAGCCCGACGCGGTTGCCATCCTTGAGGAAGGCAGCCGAGAGGGTGGCGGCGGCGCGCACCGAATGCTCGAAGAGCGATTCGCCGCCCACAACCACATCCACCTGGCGGCGCGAATCAAGAATAATGCCTACGTCCGCCACGCGCTCTTGCTCAAAGATATTGGTAAAGAGATCATGCTCATAGCGGGCGGCAATGCGCCAGTTGATCTGGCGCTGCGGATCGCCGGGCTGATACTCGCGCAGGGAGAAGAAATCCAGGCCGACGCCGCTCTGGCGGGCCGGAATGGGGCCGGCAAACCCGCGCGTCTGCGGCGGGCGGATCTTGGCCGAACGCACAGTGAGAGTCTGCGGGCGGACGGCCAGTTGGCAGGGGGCGTCTAAGGAAAGGGTATGCCCAAACAAGCCAAAGGTCTCGTTGGCTGTCACCTGCACCACCGGCGGGCGGTACTCGCCGCGCAAAGCCTGGAAGGTGTGCGTCAAAGAGAGCGTTTCGCCGGCTGGCAGGGAGGCAAAGGCAGCCACCTCCCCCTTCAGAAAGCGGACATTGACCGGCAGAGGGGCGCTGAGCGCCACTTCTTCCAACGCCTGGCCCTGGTTGGTCACTTGGAGGGTGATCGTCGCCGGGGCGTTCTCGGCCACCCATTCCGTATCCAGGCGGCGGGCGGCGTTCAACAGGGGCTTTTCGGGATTAAACCAAAAGGCAGCCGCCAGGTAGACCAGCAGCGGCAGGGCCAGCGCCAACAGACCGCCTTGCAGAGTCAGCAGGCCGGTGAGCAGCAGGCCAAAGATGAGCGCAGAGAGCAGCAGCAGTTGGTTTTTCATGGGACTGCGTTCAATCCCTCACTGCACAACCGGCACCGGCACCATCGAGGTCAGTTCGCCCAGGACGCGCTCGGCAGCCTGCGGCGTCGTCCACAGGTCGGGGTCCAAGATCAGGCGGTGGCGCAGGGCTGGCACGACAAACTGCTTGACATCGTCCGGCAAGACATAGGTGCGGCCCTGGATGGCAGCCCAGGCGCGGCTTAATTTGAGCAAAGCCAGCGTCCCGCGCGGGCTGGCCCCGACCGTCACCTGGTGATAGGAACGGGTCTTGGTGGTGATGGCAACGATATACCGTTCCAGGTCGGCGTCCACATGCACTTCTTCAACCGCCTGGCGCATCGTCAGCAAGCCCTGGTCATTCGTCACAGCGTGCAGGTTGAAGGCGTCTTGCTTGCGCTCACGCCGGCGGCGCAAGATTTCGTGTTCCTCCTCAGCCGAGGGATAGCCGATCGAGAGCTTCATCAAGAAACGATCCAACTGCGCCTCGGGCAAGGGGAAAGTGCCTTCATATTCAATCGGGTTTTGGGTCGCCACCACGATAAAGGGTTCGGGCAGCTTCATCGTCTCCCCTTCCAATGTCACCTGCTGCTCCTGCATCGCCTCCAACAGAGCAGACTGAGTGCGCGGCGAGGCGCGGTTGATTTCATCCGCCAGGATGATATTGGCAAAAATCGGCCCTTTGCGCAGGATGAACTGGCTTTGGGCGCGGTCGTAGACATAGCCGCCGGTGATGTCGCTCGGCAGCAGGTCGGGCGTGAACTGGATGCGGCGAAAGGTCATGCCCAGGGCGACGGCGAAACTGTTTGCCATCAAAGTCTTGGCCAGGCCAGGGAAATCCTCCAGCAGGATATGCCCGCCGGCCAGGAAAGCCGCCATCATCTGCTGCAGCACCAGACGCTTGCCGACAATGGCGCGTTCAACCTCTTGAATCACCTGGGTGGACGCTTCCCCCAATTTCTCAATCTCTGTACGTTTATCCGTCACAATTCACCTCCAAGTAAGCGAGTTTCAATGAAATGCACAATGGCTTCGATCTGAATCTGCGAAGCAGTTTTTTCTTTTTTCTGATTGCGGCTGAAACGGGCCAACAGGCGCGCCCATCCATCCATCAGCCACTCAAGAGGGCCGTTATCGCCTAAAACCGGCTTCGCCGCCAGGCCGCGCTGGCGGATGAACTCACGCACCTCATCAGGAACGGCCAATGTCCCATCCATGATCTGGCGTTCGATCTCCCAACTGGAAAGATGCTCCTGCTCGGCAAGCACACCAAGCAGCAGGCGGCGCAGTTCAAAAGAGAAGTTCTCCGAGAAGAAGGCGCTGGTCTCCAGATGGTGGCAGCGGCGCAGCCAGAACTGGTAGCGCGAGGGGTCGGCGTAACGCGCCAGGCGGCGGGGTTCAAAATGAAGTTCGCCCTGGTATCTCGACAAGGCGGCGATGGCGACCCCAAAGCCAACTAGAACCAGGAACGACAGGCAGACCACCTGCGGAATCGCGTCGAGGACGGTATTCCCTACCCAAAGCAAGTAGGTGATCGGCAGAACGATATTCGTGCGAATAAATTCCTGCATGGAGATCATCAAAATGGCGAAGACGAGCAGGACTGTCGCCGCCAGGGCCAGTTGAAGACGGGTGATTTTCACGCTTTGCTCCTCTTGCCGCGGCGGGTGGAGGCCTGGGCCGCCTGGAGCGCCGCCTGGCGGGCGGCGGCTTCGCGTTCAGCAGCCTCGCGGGCGGCTTGCTGCGCAGCCCGGCAGGCGGCGACAATATCTTGCAGGCAAACGATCGCCAACTGCTGGTGCTGAAGCGCCATCGGCAGGTCGCTGTAGCGGGCGTCTTCAAAGAGGCGCGTCAGGCGCTGCACGGGGTCATTGGGCAGGCCCTGGGCGGCCAGGAAGCGTTCAAACTCGCGCGGGGTCATGCCGCTCTCGCGATGAATGCCGCGCGTGACCTGCACAGCGCGCGCCATCTGTTTGTAACACAGCAAGATCGTCTGGCGCACGTCCGCGCCGGCCTCAATGCGCTCCAGGGCAAGCTGCGCCTCCTCCGCCAGCCGTCCCAGGGCAACCCCTTCCTCATCCGTCTTTCTGAAGAGCAAGAAAACACCAAAGGCCAGGGCGGTGACGACCACTGCGACGACAAAGCTGGCAAGCCAGTTGCTCCAGGCGGGCGGGTTGGAGACGTATTCGGGCGGCTGCTCGCCTTCGCCCGACGCGCCGAGGGGGATGTCTTCCATGCGGGCGGACTGGGTGGGGATAAGCAGCGGTTCGACGGTCTGCGGGCGCTGCTGCAAGAACTGAACCAACACCAGCAGCAGTAGAACGGTGATCAGCATGGCGATCAGGCGCCGCCGCCCATCCGAATTGAACAGCATGTAGATTAAGGCCAGGGGCAGTAAGATGGTAAACAGGGCGGCGATGCCGCGGACAACCCAGAAAACCCAATCGCTGACGGGGGGCAGGTCGGCCGCGTTCAGCGCGCGGGGAGGACGGTCGAAGTTGAGGGCATCGCCGGGCAAGAGTTCAAGATCGTTCAGGACTATGGCCAGGGTAAAGAGTAGCGCAGCAGCAATGGCGAGGGAGAGGAGGGTAAGGCTTTTTTGACGGGACATGAAAGAACCTCGAAAGGGGTATTATATCCCTTAATTTCAATAGGATTAACCACGAATAACGCGAATTTTCACGAATAAGAAGAACAAGAAAAAATTCGTGCAGATTTCTGTGGATGACCTTTTTACAAATTGTGATACGCTCACATCGTTTGGAAAAAATGGGGGAAAGGAGGAAAAGAGGAAGGGCATGGTAGAATCGGGGAAAGTGCAATTTTTTCGGTGGAAGGAGTCAGTGAACATGGAAGCAGAACTTACGACAAGTGTTGCGGAGCAGGCCACAGAGCGAGCCTCTCAGTGGGCCTCTCAACGGATCGCCGAGCGGCGGGCGGAGATTATGGCGCGCAAAGGCTCGTTTTTGAGCGGCGTCAATCCTTTAATCCGCAGTGTGGCGCTGTGGCGGGCGGCGCAGCCGGGCCGGTCGCGCCTGCAGGCGCGGGCGGCTTACCTGGAGGAATTGGTGCGCCTGGCGACGATTGAGATTGAGCCTGGCTGGCGGCTGGCGGGCAATCACCTGCCGACCGCCCACCTCGATATGCCGCTGCCGGATGCAGCCGACGCCGGACACCTGGCGCATCTGCAAGCCCTGGGGGTGGCCGCCGAAAAAGCCGCCGAGGTGCGCACGACGGTGGCGAAATGGCAGGAATATTTCCTCGAGGCGGTGGGCGAAACTTCAGCAGACAGCCGGCGCGGGCTGCCCACCGAGCCAAACGATTCGAAGACAGTCTTCTGGGCCAACGGCTGGAGTGAGAACCACTCGATCCGCGACTATGCGAAAGTGTTGCGGATTGGTTTCGACGGCATCCGCCAGGAGGTGGAGAGGCAGTTGGCGAGCGCCTCGCTGATTGACCCCGATTACCCGCGCAAGGAAAACTTCTGGCGGGCGGCGCTCTCGATCTGCGCCGCGGGCAGCCGCCTGGGGCAGCGCTACGCCGAACGGGCGGCGGAACTGAGCGCCCAGGCCGGCTCCAGCGAGGAAGAGCAGCGCCTGGAAGCCATCGGCGAGGCCTGCGCCCGCGTCCCGGCCCAGGGGGCGCGCACCTTCCCCGAAGCGGTGCAGGCGCTCTGGCTGGCGCACATCCTGACCTGCGGCGAGGACGGCATCAACGCCAATTCCATCGGACGGCTCGATCAGATTCTCTATCCCTATTACCAGGCGGACGCCGCCGCCGGACGCTTGACGCGCGCCGAGGCGTTGGAATGGATGGAAGAATTGGCCTGCCGCCTGTACCTGGATTACGATGTGCAGGCGATCACGCTGGGCGGGGTTGACCGGCAGGGAGCGGATGCGGTTAACGAATTGAGCGCCATCATCCTGGAAGCGACGCGCAGCGTAGACCTGATCCGCGATGTGTCCGTGCGCCTGGGGCGCAGCAGCCCGCCGGCATTCGTCAAGCTGGCCAGCGAGCTGATCGTGCGCGGCGGCGGCATCCCGTTCATCTTCAACGATGACTGCTTCATCCAGGCGCTGACCGAGCGCGGCATCGCCCTGGAAGACGCCCGCGA
>CAIQJJ010000500.1 GCA_903872065.1 uncultured Anaerolineales bacterium
AATCTGCTTCAGCATGTGCAGCGCCGGGTGTTTCAATCGCGCCAGGTTCATGGAACCGGCCGGCGCAAAATTCTCCTGGGCGGCATACAGACGGTAACGGATGCCATCTGTGACAATCACATCGCGTTGGATGCCTAAATCGCGCAAGTAACCCAACTCACTTTCACCTCCCCATATTCACCAATACTGCATCCAACAGGCGCTTTTCCTCGCTGTCGCGCGGGTAGAGCGCTGAGAGGGCGTTCGCCAGGCGCAGAAAATCGGGGGCGCGTTCGTTTTCCTCGTGGAGCAGGGCGCGCAGGGCCATGGTTTGCCCGCTGCGCTGCAGCAGCATGGCGGTATGCAGGCGGTCGAGGGTGGTGGCCTGGCGGCCGGGGGCGGCCGGCGCGGAGGTTTCTTTGCGGGGCTTGCGCGCAGAGCGAGGGGTCGGCGCGGCTTGCGCCTCGGCGAGGAAGCTCATCTGCGCCGGTTGGGAGGCCTGGCGCGCCTCCTCCACCAAAGCGGCTGCGCCTTCTTCGCCCAAGAGCTGGCTGGCGCGCTCGCGCACCGGGAGCAGGCGCACCAACCCTTTTTCGGTGGCCAGGACGCGCCCTTCCCACTCGGGCAGGTGAATGCCGAGCGGCTGGGCGAAGCGCCGCACCACGTCGAAGGGCAGTGAGAAACCGCCCTTGGGTTTTGCTTTGGGCGCTTCGTCGTCGTCCTCTTCCTCGCCTCCGGCGTCGTCGGGGAGGGAGGTTTGTTTTTCTGCCTTTTCTGTTGCTCCGCTGCTGGTTGCAGTCGCCTGCATGGTCCACAAAAAGAGGGCGGTCAGGCGGGCATCCTCATCGAGGGCGGCGGCTGACGGTGAGGCCATGCCCGGCGCTGACGCTGGGGCTACTGATGGGACGCCGCCGCCGCCCAGGACTTGTTCCAGCGCCAGGCGGCCGACCACTTCCCAGACGTAGGCCAGGTAGCCGCGGCGGTGCGGTTCGTGCGCTTCGGGGTCGCCGCCGAGTGGGATGAGGCGGTCTTCGGCGTCCATCACTTTGGCATAGCGGCTGTAGATTTCGAGGGCCGGCCCGATGCAGGCAAAGACCAGGTCGGCCCCGCGCACGCCTTCTTGCTGCAGGCGCTCCATCCAGTGGCCCACCTTGCGCGGCAGTTCACGCGCTACCACACTCCAATCGCCGGTGGGGGCGTCCGCCGGGCGCGGCCGGCAGACGAGGTGGACGCTGGTGGCGAGGGCGGCGGAGTCACGGGCGCGTAGGCGGGTTTCGCTTTCGGTTGTTACTGGCCAAGAACCAGTGATTGTCCATCCGCCACGAATCATGCCTCCAAGCAAAGCCTCCCAACCTTCTGTGGTCTTGTGAGCAAAGACGACACTCCCTATCCCATTTTCTTGCAACACACGACGCCCTTCTGCGAAGGCTCGTGCCATGATGTTTTCAAAAAAAACACGATTCTTTGGCTTGCCATCCACACGTTTCATTTCATCTTGTACGGCCTCGCGGCTTTTTGGAGTAAGTGAATTATTTAAATCAAAAGGGTCTCGCAATAGTGGATGGTTAGGGAGGGAACGTTTAAGCCAGACAAAGAAGAAATCAGATAAATCTGAATAAGGAACTGCATCATAATAGGGAGGATCCGTAAACCAGACAGATACAACTTCATTTGGCAATGGAGATGAACACGAATCAGCAAGTTGAACTTGGCCGAAATGACCATTCTGAGGAAGGTTATCAATCGCATTCGTCATTGTTCCTAAGGTTGTTGTGTAATCGCCCGCCTGTTCTCCAAAAGGACTTGCCTCCCCGAAATCCCATACGATTGATAATGCTTGTCTTACAAAAAGGTTCCGTACTTGCGTTCTCGTATTTTCCCATCTGCATAGGGCGTTGCTAATATCTGTGGATCGGCTAAGAGCAATGCTCAGAACTTCGTGCATGACAATATTACC
>CAIQJJ010000501.1 GCA_903872065.1 uncultured Anaerolineales bacterium
TGGCGTCTGGTACGGTGAGGTTTTATGTTCAGAAATTCAAGATGTTTACCACCTTTTGCGAATCGCAAGCAGTGACATTGGTAAGCCAGATCGACGCCACCCTGATCCGAAAGTATATTTTGTGGCTGGCTGACCATGGCCACAATGCCGGAGGCCAACACGCCGGCTACAGGAGCTTAAAGGCCTTCCTTACCTGGTGGGCGACCGAAACTGAGCCAGATAGGTGGAAGAACCCATTCAATAAAATAAAGGCGCCGCGGCTGCCCGTGGAGCCACTAGAACCGGCTGATCTCGCTGACGTTCAGGCGATGATCGCCAAGTGTCCCACCAGTACCTTAATTGGCGCGAGAGATGCAGCAATATTGCTGGCGCTGTTGGATACCGGCTGCCGGGCCAGTGAATTTATCTCGATCAACCTGGAGGATTGTGATATTGTGGGTGGATCGGCACTGGTGCGGCAAGGGAAGGGAAGGAAGCCGCGCCAGGTTTATTTTGGGCAACGGACGAGAAAAGTAATTAGGGCTTACTTGCGATTGAGAACAGATAAAAATCCAGCCCTTTGGATTGGGGCTGGCGGAACACGGATCAAGTACAGTGGACTTCGGCAGATCATTCGACGAAGAGCAGCTGAGGCCGATGTCAAACGGCCGAGTCTTCATTCGTTCCGTCGAGCCTTCGCATTGAACAGCTTGCGAAATGGAGCTGATGTTCATTCGCTTAGTAAGATGATGGGTCATTCTGATATTGGGATTTTGAGTAAATACCTGAAGCAGTTGCCCGGAGACCTGGCAACCATTCACGCGCGGGTGAGCCCAGTAGATCACCTGGATCATGCGGATTCTTAAAAAATCCAAAAAATGAATTTGAGCCCTTGCATAAGTGCAATATAGGTTATACAATTATCTTGTATGTCCTACTGGTATGGAAAAATTCCAAGGCCATACGCTTTAATAAAAGAACGATAGTTCTAGTTAGCCGCTGTAAGCGTATGGAGGATACGACTTGTCGTGTTCACATCCACTTTAGCGGCTTTTTTTATTAACTTACGAGGTGATAAATGAGAACGAGAAGCAATCGAACGGAGCAGCAAAATTTTCGGATGACAGAAGAGGAATACCGCCTCCTCGAGATAATTGCAACCTACAACAACTTGTCTGTTTCGGAGCAAATTCGAGCATTGATCCGGGCTGAAGGTGATCGGCAAAATATCATGGGCCTGGTGCATCTCGGCACCGCCATCCATTCTACTCTTCAAAACAGGCAACCTGCAGAAAACCTCGAGGGATGATGGCGACCACCAAGGAGGAAATTGAATTATCGAACTCATATCTTAAATTAGCTCTCCGCTATGAGCACCTGGCCGAAGAAGAGCAAGAACAAGTGCTCGCCTTGCGCGATCTGATGCACGAGGCGCAAGGGCGACGAAAACTATGCCTTTTCATGGCAACCTATTTTAGGACCAAAGCGCGAATCTGGTGGTCGGAGCGGCCGCCTCACAAGAGCCGAAAGAATCGGGGGCAAAAATGACAGATACTGTTTTGATCACTCTCGCGGACCAGGCTTTACAGTACGCCAGCTTCGGGTGGCCAGTGCTGCCGCTTCATGCCATAGAAAATGGGCACTGCAGCTGCAATGATGCGGCGTGTTCTTCACCAGGTAAACACCCCAGAAACACGCATGGATTGACCAATGCAAGCACAAATCCCGACCAGGTGGATAATTGGTGGAAAAGGTGGCCAGATGCCAATATTGGCATTGTGACAGGCGCCGCCTCGGGCATCGTGGTCGTCGATATTGACCCGCGGCACGGGGGGGATGATACCTGGGATGACCTGGTTGCCCAGAATGGGCGTATCCCTGACACGCTGGAAACCATGACTGGTGGCGGCGGCCGGCACATAATTTTCAATTATCCTGGCTGGAAGGTGCCAAACGACAGCCTGGGAAAGTTTTTCGGCCGGGGCGTCGACCTCAGAGGCGACGGCGGCTATATTGTTGCTCCGCCTTCAAACCACCTCAGCGGCAAATATTACGAGTGGGAAGCGAGCAGTGATCCTGTTTATCAAACACCCGCTGACATGCCGGCCTGGATGATTCAAATGATTCCCCGGCCAGTGGGTCAATCGCAGGCTCAGGCGCCGCACCCAGGAGGAACAGGAACGATCAAGGCCGGCAGCCGGAATAACGCCTTGATCAGCAGATGCGGCAAGCTGCGCCGTAATGGTTATGGCGAAGATGAGATTCTTGCCCTCATGCGGGTATATAACCAAAAAGAGGTAAATCCTCCCCTGGATGATGCCGAGCTTGTAAAAATCGTCAAATCCTCCATGCGCTATAAACCAGGCAAGAAGGAAATTCCCACTGATGACGAACTGGCCGAGCAGTGGCTCAACGCCTTTCCTTTGACCCGCTTCGGAATGGGTGATTATCGGCGATATGAAAACGGCATCTGGATTGTGACGCCGGAACATGTGATCCGAAATGAAATCCTGGCTGTACTCAAAGATGCGAAGCCTGACGGGGTCAGGCCAACCGATTATGCCAGGCACAGTGTTCAGGCGCTTGCCCAACATCAGATCACCGTGGCAGATGACCTGTGGGACGCGGATCCTGACATCCTGGTATGTAAAAACGGCGCGCTGCACATCCCTACGCGCGAGCTCCGCCCCCATGATCCCGAATATTACGCAACATCGTCACTCCCGTTCGATTATGACCCAGCAGCCACCGCGCCGACGTGGGAAAACCTGTTGGAGCGATCCTTGAAGGATGTACGTGAATTCTTAAAGGAGTTCGCCGGTTATGCGCTGACCACTGATACACGTTTTGAAATTGCACTCTGGCTGTGTGGTCCGCGCGGGTCTGGCAAGTCAACCATCCTGGCCGGCCTGGAGGCGATGTTGGGCAAACGTGCAGGCGTGTTAGGTCTGGCTGATATTGAAATGAGCCGCTTTGCGCTGACCCAACTACCAGGTAAAACCTTGATGACCAGCGCCGAGCAGCCGGGTGGATACATGAAAGCTACCGCCATCATGAACAACATCATCTCCGGCGAAAAAATCACTGTCGACCGAAAATTTAAGGAGCCGGTGACGATAACTCCAAGGGCTAAACTTGCATGGGCAATGAACCTGCCACCACGGATCACAGATTCGAGTGACGGCCTTTTTCGCCGGGTGAAGGTGATCCAGTTCCCACCGGTCGCCGAGGGCGATCGTGATCCAACCGTGAAGGAGCAAATTAAACTGGAAGGCGCAGGTATTCTCAATTGGGCATTAGATGGCCTGGCGCAGCTGCGCAAGCGCGCGAAATTCGCTATCCCCAGGGCCGTGGAAGCTGCGACCGCACAATTCATCAAGAGTAATGATGTGGTCGCGATGTTTGTTAGTGAGAAATGCAAGGTCGAAGCAAACGCGAAGGTGCAAGGCGGCGATCTATATACGGTGTACAAAGATTGGTGCTTTGAAAATGGCCATAAATCTAAATCGTCTACAAGCCTTGCCGAAGATTGGCACCGATTGGGTTTTGAGCGAAAAAGAAGCAAAGGCTGCACTTTCTATCATGGTATCAGGATGCTTGCTCCAGGAGAACCCGCAGATGATGACCCTATTTACCTGTAGCAACTGTAGCAACTGTAGCAACTGTAGCAACTTATCTATATTTAAGGTGACGTTGAAATATATTTATAAAGAGATTAAAAGAATATGAGAGAAAGAATATTTATTGACTTAGATATTAAAAGGGGCCAAGTTGCTACACCTGCTACACCTGCTACACCTAAACAGGCAGTTACCTCTCACCCGCGAGGGGCAATAATGCTTACGAAGCGAGGGCAAATCAAAGCAGAGGACTATCAATCCGCGTGTTGTGTCTCAAGAGCGAGGTGATATGGGGCGAGAGATGAACTCATTGAAGCATGGAATATACACTGCAGAGCGACAAAAGGAGCTGCGAGAGCTGAAGGACCGCCTTCAAACGGAGCCAGGAAGGCTGGAATACCGCGCGGAATTGGCTTCCTTCCTGGCGTGGATCGTTCAAGATGGCGCGGTGGAGCTGCAGCGAAAGCGTGAAGCGGGTGAAACGATCTGGCAGGATGGCCCTTTGCATCAATTAGCAACGTATATCAACAGCCTGACCAGGTTGCTCGATGCGTGGCCCAAAGAGAAGCCATCCCTGGATGTGACATCAATCGAAGTGCGTGAAGGGCAAGACGGAGAGGTGCATAGTGGGCAAGATAACGTTACCAATTGAGACAGAGGCGGACCTGGAGCGCTTCGTAACGGGCGCATTGGGCATCAAGCTACCCAAGACCGCGAGCTGCAGCCACCACCAGGCGCCGTGGCAGGCGTTTGTGTCGGCCTTCTTTGCCCGCGAGCCTGTGACGATGTGGCACGGGGCGCGCGGCTTCAGTGGCAAGACACACAACCTGGCGGCGCTGGCGGTGGCGGAGGCGGTCTGTCTCGGGGCAGATGTGGCCATCCTGGGCGGATCCTTCCAGCAGTCACAGTTTGTGCGGCGGTATATCACGGAATTCTTTCGCCGGCGGGAGTTGGCGCCGTGGGTAAGCCTGCAGCTGATGGACCGCTTTGAGTTGAAGAACGGCGCGGTGATCACGGCGCTATCCGCCAGTCAAACGGCGGTACGCGGGCCCCATCCCCAGAGGCTGCTGCTGGATGAGGTGGATGAGATGGACCAGGGGATCCTGGAGGCCGCGCTGGGACAGCCAATGGAAAAGAACGGTATTCCTGCCGGCGTGGTCGCTTCGTCAACCTGGCAGTATCCAAACGGCACCTTCGCCTTTATGCTGAAGCAAGCATCGGACCGGGCCTGGCCAGTATATTCCTGGTGCTATAAAGAGACGATGAAGCCGCGTGGGTGGCTGTCGGCGGCCGACGTCGAGCGGAAACGTCAGACGGTAAGCAGCGGCATGTGGGCTGTAGAATACGATCTGCAGCAGCCGAGCGCGGAAAATCGGGCGATCTTACCAGAAGCCGTGGAGAAGCTCTTTGATCGGGATCTGGGCGTTTTTGACGGGTCGCATGGGGAAATCATCGAGATCGAGCCGCCCCAGCCTGGCGCGCTGTATGTCCACGGCGCGGACCTGGCGCGCAAACAGCATGACTCGGTGCTGATCACCCTGCGAACCGACTGCCGGCCGGTGAAGCTGGTGGCCTTCTGGCGGCAGCAGCGCCTGCCGTGGTCCGTGATGATGGGCACGATTAACAAGCAGGTGGTCCGGTATCCTGGGGAATTGACCTTCGATGCCACCGGGGTGGGCGACGCGGCCGCGGAATTTCTGGTCAGTAATGCTGACGGTTTTATGATGGTTGGGCGCGAGCGAAACGAGATGCTGAATGCATTCATCACAGCTGCAGAGAAGGGCGAGCTCCGGGCGCCTTTTATTCGCAGTCTGTACGGGGAGCTGCTCTTCTGCAGTGTGGATGACGCCTTCGGCTCTGGACACCTTCCAGACGGGTTCAGCGCGGCGGCGTTGGCGTGGCGGGCTTACACGAAGCAAAATGTTATTTCCTGGATCCCAGACCCATACATTTACTGGCCCGCGCCAAATCCTGAATTTGAGGCGTTTATTCGCCGCGATCGACCACTGGTGACAATGGAGCCGGCGGTTTCTGAATCGGCACAGCAGCTGTCTCGAGCGTTCCACGCGGCACAACAAGCCGAGCAGAACGAGAAAGATAACCAAATAACGCGCCGGTTTTGGCGCGCCGTTGATGGAAAAGGAGACCTATGACAAACAATTATGGACGAGTACCCGTGCAAACACAAGCACAGCCAGACGATTGGCAGACGATGAGCACCAGGCTGATTCGGGCAATTGAGGAATACGGCCGGGCGGTCGATTCGGGCGCGGACAATTACACGCTTTCCGTGCAGCGGCGGGCGATCGACGCATACGAGCAGAACGCGCATCCGGTCATTGAAAAAGCCCTGACCGGCTTCTTGACTGAAAAAATCGCCAATTACCAGCGCGACACGATGGAAGTCGAAAATGCGCGCACAGCTGAGGCCCAACGTTTTGATGATGGCAAAGTCAACGCTTCGCTGGAATTGACAGCCAATCTGATTAACCAGGCGGTTCAAGCGTCGAACTACTCGGGCGCTTTCAATGCAGTGGCGCCGATCGGGACGAGGTTGCGCGCGATCATGGCTGATGCCCAGCGCCAGGTTGAACCGAGCAAGCAGCGCGGCATGCTGGAAGCGCTGGCGGGACTGGAGACCGGCGCCGGCCTGAAGAGTTTGAATGATCGCATGCTCGCTGCGGGCGTGGCTGGTGAGGCCCGTGAGGCGTTGAACCGGCTGCGGAGCCCTGAGAACCTGGTCCAGGCGTTGGGACAGCTGCAGAAACACCAGGAAGAGCTCGTGGAAGGAATCGACCTGGCGCGGCAGGCAGCCGTCAAGGTTGGCATGATGGACCCGGGCAACGTTTTTGCGCCGCCCTCAGGCCTGAATCGTGCAATTCGGCGGATCCGGAATACCGATGAGGGAATCCAGATTCTAGCCGCTGATGATCCTGACGTTATAGGATACGATCCACATTTTCAATTCAACCAGGTGATGACAGAGGAGGCAAACAATGCCGACCAGAGCTGAAATTTTACAATTGATCAAGCAGCAGAACCGCACCCAGGCAGCTACTTTGAACGATAAAGAAGGTCCGGATCAACTTCTGGATGTAGGAATGGTCAATTTTGTGGGGATCACTCCCGAGGGTTGGCCCGAGTTTCTTGATAACTGGGTGCCCGTTCGAGAATTATGGCGCCGCGGTGATATTAATCTGAGAGTGAGGTAATAATATGGCTGAACGAATTGCACAGCTGTACGCCGAGATCGGGGCGGACACGACAAAATTAGAGGCGGGCCTGGGCAAGACCAAGGAAAGCCTAAGCGACACAAAGGGTTGGGTCGGGAAGTTAGGATCCACCTTTGTATCGACCTTTTCAACAATGATGGCTGCTTCTAGCCAGGTTGAGCAAGTGATTGGATATGTGAAAGATGCGCTGGACCAGACGGTTGGCGCAACGGTGGCGTATGCGGAGCAAGTGCGCGACCTGGCACGGGCGTCAGGCATGGGCGCGGAAGAAACCAGCCGTTTGATCCAGGTGGCGGACGACCTCGCCGTGAGTTATGACACTCTGAAATTATCGCTGCGCACGGCCACCCAGCAGGGGATCACGCTGTCAACAGAAGCATTGGCGAAGCTGTCTGACGAATACCTGACGCTGGCGCCAGGCGTCGAGCGTAACGAGTTTCTGATCAAGAACTTTGGGCGCGCCGGCCTGGAAATGGCCAAGGTGCTGGAAGTGGGCTCGGGGAAGCTGAAGGAGATGGCTGCGGGCCAGGCGGATAACCTGGTGCTAACCGAAAAGGCGGTCATCGCCGCGCGTCAATACGAGATGGCCATGGACAGCCTGAACGACAGCATCACGGGCGTTAAGTACGCGATTGGGAATGAGCTGATCCCGGCGATCAACCGTGAAATCGAAGCCAACCAATTGGCAATGGATGACGCGAAGAACCGGAAATCTATTCTCGGCGGTGAAACCTGGATTGTACTTGACTTGAGTGACAGCTACGGCAAGATGGCCGATGCGCTGATCCGGGCGCGCACCGCGGCGATGCTGGCAAGTGATGCGTACTCTGATGCGGGCGTCAAGGCGGCCGGTCTTACCAATGCTGTAGACAATACCACCATGGCCGTAGTTGGCGCCAAAGATGCTTATTGGTCATACGTGGACGCGATGCAAGGCGCGGGCGGGTCTCTCAACACCGTGACCCTGGCGCAAATGGAAGCCGACGACGCAGCCACAAAGCTGGAATTATCCATGCGCGACCTGACCAAACAAATGCTATTTCAGATGGCCGCGGTCGGCCTGGACACCGAAGCGCAGTACGCGCTGGCTGAGTCGTTGGGCCTGATCGACGAACATAGCGTGCAGGCACAGGCCGGGATCGCGTATTACCAGAACATGCTCAAAACTGGACAGATTGACCTGGAAACCTACAACCGGCTGGTGAAGGAGCTGGGGCAGCGGTTGGGGGAGATCCCGCCCGAGATCAACACCGCGGTCAACGTCAAATTTAATTACACCGGCACTCCATTCGTTCCAGGCGACTACAGCCCGGCCAGTCTGGGTGGCGGCGGGTCATCGAATGGCAGCGCCTTCGACCCTGGGACGTCCTGGTATCCACATGCTGACGGCGGGTCATTTAGGATCCCTCCAGGGTATAACGAGACCTGGCCATTGGGCGGAGGCCATACAGCATCCAGCGGCGAGATTGTGACTGTTTCACCAAAAGAAAAGACTGGCGGTGATGTGATTAATATCAGCGTGTCTGGCGCGAATCGATCTGATGAGGAGTTGGCCCATGTGATCGCAAGAGTCATCCAGCGAACCAGGTAAGGAATGAGAAGAAACTCCTTGACA
>CAIQJJ010000502.1 GCA_903872065.1 uncultured Anaerolineales bacterium
ATATTCTCCTGATCGCAACGCGCGCATCGTCGATCCGCACATCCGTGAAAATCCATATTCTCCTGATCGCAACGCGCGCATCGTCAATCCGTACATCCGTGAAAATCCATATTCTCCTGATCGCAACGCGCGCATCGTCAATCCGCACATCCGTGAAAATCCATATTCTCCTGATCGCAACGCGCGCATCGTCAATCCGTGCATCCGTGAAAATCCGTGTTCTCCTGATCGCAACGCGCGCCACTATACCCCGAAACAGATTCATAGTCAATAGAAAGTTTTAAGTTACCAAAGCGCTTAAAAAACTATCTTCTTGACAAGCAATATAGTTCCTGTTAGAGTTATTTTGGCGTCAAAAACGCAATCGCGGCGCTCTCAGCCTTATCGCGCACCGCCGCCCCAAAGACAGTTTCAAGGAGCAAAGCTAGATGTCTCAACCCATCTCTCTCACCCTGGCGCAGGAACTGGAACAAGGCCTGGCCGAAATTCCCCTGCTCGACGTGCATACGCACCTGGTCGGCGGCAAGCTGGCCGCGCGCGGGCTGCACGATTTAATGCTGTATCACATGGTGATCAGCGACCTGTACGCCGCCGGCTGCCCAAGCGGGGCGCGCCTGGCGCAGTTCCCCGCCTGGCCAAGCCGTGAAGAAGCGCGGCAGCGCATTGAACAGGCCATCCCTTACCTGCCGGCCATCCGCAACACCAGCATGGCCTGGCTGCTGCGGGTCATCCTGGCCGATCTCTACGACTGGCATGAACCGATCAGCGCCGAGAACTGGACTCGCCTGGACGACCTGCTGCGCGAGCGCGCCGACGATCGCTCCTGGCAGGCCTCTGTGCTGGATCGCGCCGGCATCCGCCGCAGCTGCACCGAACTGGCGCGGCGCGGGGCCGGCGAGGACGATGGGCGCTTGCAGTATGCCCTGGAATGGGGCTTTTTCACCCGCAGCCAGTGGGGCGAATTTGATACCGCCCTCTACGAGCTGGAGCGCTGCTGGGGACGCCTGCCCGAAAGCCCGCTGCCGGTCAGCGGCGGCGCCCGCCCGCCCACCGAACACGTCATCCGCACCGTCGCCGATGTCCAGGAAGCCGTGCAGTATTACGTCAATCACATCCCTTACAACCAACTGATCTCCATGGCGACGCATATCTCGACCGATATTGATTTTCATCCAGTAAGCGAGGCTGAAATGGCTGCCGCCTTGAACCGGCGCGCCCAGGCCGGCAGCCTCGAGCGCGACATCTACGCATCCTACGTCAACGAGGCCTTCTTGAGCGCCCTGGAGCAGCACGCCGACGAAATCATCTTCCAGTTCAGCTTTGGGGCTGAGCCGCTGCCGCACGAAACCGCCAGCCGCCTCAGCCAGCGCACCATTGCCCAGGTCGCCGAGATGATCGCCCGCCACCCGCGCCTGCGCTTCCAATGCCTGCTCGCCAGCCGCCACGCCAACCAGTCCCTTTGCACCCTGGCGCGCGAACTGCCCAACCTGAGCCTGGTCGGCTACTGGTGGCACAACTTCTTCCCAGATGCCATTTTGCAAGTGATGGCCGAACGCCTGGAGATGCTGCCGGTCAACAAGCAGGTTGGCTTTTTCTCGGATGCCTACTGCATCGAGTGGAGCTACGGCAAAGCGGTGCTGGTGCGCAAGCTGCTGGCGCAGACATTGGCTGCCAATGTCGCCCGCGGCCAATATACAATTCCTGAGGCGCTTTCAATTGCCAGGGAGATTCTGTACGAAACTCCCAGGTTAAACGGCATGCGCAGCAAAGACAATCATTGAGAGACTGAACTACGGAGAACCGTCATGAAAACCGTTGAAAAACCCTGGGGACGCGAGATCTGGATCGCGCACACCGACGCTTATGCCATGAAAATCATCTACATCAAAGCCGGCACCCGGCCCAGCCTGCAATACCACCGCGTCAAGGTCGAACACATTTACGTCGATCAAGGCCAGGTGCGCTGCGAATTGGAGCAAGAAGATGGGGTGATCAAGACAGAAATCTTAGGGCCAGGATCGGTGATCGAGGTCTTGCCGGGGCGCAAGCACCGCATCACCGCCCTGGAAGAGACGCGCCTGCTGGAGGTCTCCACACCCCAATTGGATGACGTGGTGCGCGTGGAGGATGACTATGGAAGATAGCGCGGCGCACGCCAAAGCTGAGACAAAGGCCGCCGCGCCCCGCCTGGTTCTCTTTGGGGCAGGGATGACCGGGCGCGGCCAGGTGGCGCAGTTGGCGGACGAAGCCGGCTGGCAGTTGACCCTGGTGGATCGCAATCCAGAATTGATCGAACTGCTGCGCAGCCGCGGCGCATACCAGGTGCTGCTGCTCGGCGAAACGCCGCGCAGCGTGACCATCCGCGGCTTCCAGGCCTTACACATCACCGAGACGCCGGCGCTGCATGCCGCCATCCGCCAGGCTGACCTGGTGGTGACAAGCGTCCTGGAGCCAAACCTGCCGGCGGTCGGCCAGGTGTTGGCGGCGGCGTTGGCGGAGCGCCTGCAAGCCGGGGTGGAGGCGCCGTTGAACATCATCGCCGCCGAAAATATGGATCACAGTTCCAGCGACCTCAAGGGCTACGTGCGCCAGCATCTCCCCGCGGCGCTGCTGCCCGATTTTGAACGCCTGATCGGCTTCCCCAACTCGATGATCTCGCGCGTCGTGCCGATTGCCGCCGACCCGCTGCAAATCGTGACCGAGGCCTACAGCGAATGGACCGCCGACCGCCAGCAGGCCGCCGGCGAGCCGCCGCGCCTGCAAGGGCTGGAGTGGGTGGACAATCAGACGGCGCGCTTGCAGCGCAAACTGTACCTCCACAACGGCGGGCATGTCATCTGCGGCTACCTGGGCTGGCTGGGCGGCTATCAATACATTCACGAGGCGGCGCAAGACGCCGCCATCATGCCGCGCATCCGCCAGGCGATCAGCGAAGCGGGAGAGGCAATCAGCCGGCGGCATGGGTTCGCCCGCGCCGAGGTTAAAACGTATGAAGAACACCTGCTCGGCCGGCTGGTCATCTCCGCCCTGGCCGACGATCTGCGCCGCGTCATCCGCCACCCGATTCGCAAGCTGGGGCCAGAAGAGCGCCTGCTTGGGCCGCTGCGCCTGTGCGAGACGCTTGACCTGCCGCGCGCCGGCCTGTGCTGCGGCGTGGCGGCGGTGCTGGCCGGCTGCCGCCTGGTCAGCAGCGGCGGACGGACGCTCGACGCCGGCGACCTGGCGCAGTTTGAGCGCGTGCATCAGGCTGTGGCGCGCCTGGGGCCGGCCGGGGCGCTGGAAGAACTGGTCGGCTTTCGACCCAACCCGGCCAGCGCGCAGTACATTCTGGAAGCTTACGAGGCATTAAAAGGATGAACACCCCTCTCGCCCTGATCAAAGATCATCACGGAACGCCGACTTGCTTTCTAAACGGCGCGCCTTATTTCTACCGCCTGATGTGGGGCAGCCCCCCCACACTGGA
>CAIQJJ010000503.1 GCA_903872065.1 uncultured Anaerolineales bacterium
ACCTGAAAAACTTGACCTATTAATTCGGCACGATGATTCTTGTTTATCGAGTGCATCGCTATTTATTATTGACGAAACACATCTCATTTCAGATGGGGATAGAGGTTTAGGATTGGAATTTGTGGTAATTAAGATACTAATCCTAAAACCTAATGCACGAGTCATCCTTTTATCAGCAATGTTGCCAAATAGTGAACAATTTGGGAAGTGGCTTGCCAGCGATGCTGTTGTTTCATCCCTTGGCTGGCGACCAACTCGTCAGCGATATGGGGAAATTAAATTTGACAGAAATATACCTAGAGGAAGTTGCCTAAAAGTTGTAACCTATGATTCCGCTGGTAAATATGACGGAATAGAAATAAAACTTAAAGACTATTCAAGAAAGCCCACCTCAATACTGGAAAAAGTTATTTGGGCAGTAGAAGTTTTTCGCGCCAAGGGCCCTGTTCTTGTCTTTTGCATGTCAAAGTCACGCTGCGAAGAAGTCACAGATGGCATTGTTCAATATCTAAAAGATATAAGACAAAAACCTACCTACTCATCAGATAAGGTTGTTCATCTGCGAAATAAAATAAAACGAGAGATCGCAGACGATTTTCTACTAGAGAAATCCTTGGCCTATGGTATAGCTTACCATCATGCAGATTTGCCCCCAAGAATTCGTATTGACTTGGAAAATCTAATTGCATCTAATCAAGTACAAGTTGTAATATGCACCACCACGCTTGCAGAAGGAGTAAATCTTCCAATTAGTAGTGTGATTTTTGAAGATTGGATGACAAGGGGCGATGCACGAAAAGGACAAAAGCCAGAACCGCTTGATCTTTCTAAATTTCTAAATATTGCGGGGCGTGCTGGCAGGGCCGGAAAGGAAAACGAGGGCATCATTCTGTTCTTAGATCCAGAACATAAACCAGTTGTAATTAATGATGAAAATTATTCCCCGAGAAATTATTTTATTCGGGAGAATTATCCTCCTATTGAGAGCCGCTTTCTGGACGTAATAAGAACTTACGATCTACCTGAAGATAAATCACTGGATGATGCATGGGAACAAGGTGACAAAATCTGGAAACCAGAAGTAAAAAGAGCGCTAAGGCAATTCAGCGTTGCAGTTCTTCACGCATTGGAAGTATTACAAAAAGATGATCCAAAAATCACGGAGAGAGTTATTTCGCATTCTCTTTTGGCTGTTCAGGATCCAGAAAAACAAGAAACTGCAAAAAAGTGGTTTGGAACATGGGCAAGTTTTTACCAAAGGGTAAATGTAGCGCACAAAGAATTACGTCCAATAGCAATGCAGGTTGGATTACCGCTGCGAGCGGTTCAGATGTTATACGCCAAATTAATAGGGGATAGTGAAGCTATCAATACTTTTCGAACTGGGAGTTCCAATAATTGGGTTTTGAATTCAGCACAAGTTGACACATCAACATCGTTCGTTGCATCAATTGAAGAATTAGATTGGGAGCCAACACAAGTTCAACATGGAAAATTGTTATCTGAATGGTTAAATGGTGCATCGATGGTTAGACTTAAAAATATATACGCTGGCGGTGTAGAAGAAAAAAATCGATTACTGGAGCGTACATGCAATTACACAACTCAACAACTTTCAAATTCTGGTTCCTGGGGAATGTATGCATTCGTCAGAATATTAAATCTTATCTTGGGTGAAAATGATGTGGCTCCAATTACAAATAGATTACCTTTAATGGCTTACTTTGGCGTAAATTCTGTGCCGGCCACGGTGTTGGCATTAGTTGGAGTTGAGAGAATCGATGCCATTCGATTAGGGAATTCATACCTTGAATCAAAAAGTGTTGATTTCAGCATCACAGCAATTCGAGAGTGGGCCAAAAGCCAAGGAATCCAAAGCTTAGAGACAATAATTCAAGGGCAAGACAAAAGGGATCTTGATGTAGAGACCTTTAAAATCCTGAAATTAATTTAAGCTTTTTTTTAACCTACCGAGAATCATTTTCTGAGCCGGCTTCAAATCTGGCCAAATCCCTAATCATTTTCAATTGATGGGCGATATCAGAATGGATATTCATACAGTTTAAAAAATTATCTAAAGCAGATGAAACTTGTTTTGCAACCCAGGATCGCATATTATTACCTCCTGCTACCCAATAATCGGTTAGATCGTGGCTTGGCGGCTGGATAGGAATAATTCGGCTACTCAATGCGCCCAACTTCGTAATATATTCCCGCCCCTTCTCCCCGGCCTGGTCATCGTCATAGACTACCAGCACGGCCAGGTAGCGTGTCAACAGCGCCAAATCCAAGGTGTCAAACTTCGCCCCTGCTCCGCCAATCGTGCCAGCATCGCATAAATCGGGGCAGTATTCCCACAGCAGCATGGCATCCCATTCCCCCTCCGCCAGGAACAGGACCGGCATGTAGGAATTCATCTCCAGCCGGAAAAGAACGGATTTCCCGCCGCGCGGCCCGCCAAATTTCAGGTTGGCCAAGCCATCTTGTTTTGTCCAAGCGCCGATGTATTGTTCCAGCAATTCCCCTGGTCTTGGCCGGCGCACCTTGATATACCACGGCTCCCCATGCCAGAAACCGGGAATCACAATCCCGCGCGGCAGCCAGATTTTCTTGCCGTCCAATCCCCAGCGCACCGGGTTGTCATACAGTGTTTTTGGGTTGTATCCCAGGCGAAAAGCATGCCAGGTTTCCGGGAAAAGTCCGCGTTCTTTCTCCAGGTAAGCCCGCGCACCTGCACCGATTTCACCCTGTAAATTGCCCTCCGCCCAACGCACGAATTGTTCCGCCCGATTTCGCCAGGTTGGATTGGGTTCCGCTGGCGCAGGTGCCAGAGATGGCGCCGCCGGCAAAGCCGTTCCTGCCTGTTTCGATACATTCGCCTGCTGCGCCAGTTCCGCCACCGCCGTCTTGAAATCCACCCCCTTCCAGTACCGGTAAAAATCGATCACATCCCCGCTGTTGGCATCCGCCGGGCAGGATGAGTGACACTTCCACTTGCGCCCGTTGTCGTAAATCGTGAAAGCACGGCTGCTGCGGTCGCCGGCATGGCGCGGCAGTGGGCAAGAGCTGGTCAGCCGGTGGGGATTGTCAAACCTAGCTCCCGCCGATTCGGCCAGGGCCACCAGTGAAACACGGCTTCTAATTTCTTCCAGATCGTACATCCTCGCTCCTGTAAGAGTCTCACAGTCTCAAGAGTCTCACAGTCTCAGACGCTTTCAGGCTGATTCACCCCTGAGACTGTATACTCTTGAGACTCTTGATACTGTTAGTCGGCGCCTGGCTCTGTTTCAGCGTTAGCCAGGCTCTCATCGGCCCATTTCCAGCGATTATCAGGCGACTTGCGCCCTTCCGTATTGCTGATGTACTCGCCCAACTCCTGCCGGGCGCGAAAGATGGTGGCCCGGCCAAAGCCCTGCTCTGCGCCAAGCCCCAGGATGCTTTTCACCTTAACGCCATCGGGCGCATTCTTGAGAACATCCATCAGCCATTCCTTGCACAAATCCAACTGGCTGGGTTCACGGTAATTCTGTGGCGCTTCCTTGTCCCAGCCCAGGACCACCCCTTCAGGTTGCAGCGGCACGAAACGAAAACCCAACGGCTCAGGATACTTGCCGAGATTGTTCTTGAGCATCTTGAACTCACGCGGGCCATTCGGGTCGAACTTCGGCCCGGTCTGAACAACATGCATCCCCAGCACTACCCGGGCCTGTTGGGTGATAAAACCGGTGCCGCTCAAATCTTCCATGCCCATGTCGAAATTCATCATCCGCCCTGCCCCACCCGGCGGCTTGCGGATGTGATGCACCAGCACCAGCCCGCAATTGGCCCAGGCGGCCAGGCGGATCAGGTAACTCATCAGCAAACGCACATCTTCGACATTGTTCTGCCCGTTGGAATGCACCGATGAAAGTGAGTCGATGATGATCAATTCCGGGTTCAAAACCGCTGTCATTTCCGAAAGCCGATCCTGGTAACGCTGCTTGCCCAGGTCGATCATCTCACCCGGCTCCGGCAGCATCACAAACAATTTGCTGCGATCCATCCCATATCGCTGGCTGCGCTGGTTCAGGATTTGCGGCACCATCTCGGCATCCACATAGATGATGTTTGCGCCCGGTCGTTTCACCGGTGAGCCGTCCGGGAAACCCTGGTTGTGGATGATGCGCCAGGAAAGATCGGTCACCACAAACGATTTTCCGCTGCCCTGCGAAGCACCCAACACGGTGATCATTCCGCGCGGAATCCAGCCCTCCCAAATCCATTCAATCGGCGGCAGATCATTCGCAATCGAAGCCAGCGAGGTCATTTCCGGGTGAAAGCCGGGCCGGGTCGCCAGGATGGCTTCGATGATTTCCTTGCGTTCTGGCAGGCCTTCGAGCACGTGATACAGGGCTTCCTGCTCTTGCCCTGCTTTGGCAGATTCAATCGCCTGCCAGCATAATTGCAGCGGTGGGGTGAAATCCCTCGCGTTGGCTTTGGCCGGCAGACTGGCCAGACGATCCGCCAGGAGTTGGTACTGCATGCGTTTGGTCAGCATGACGCCTCCGTTGATGTGTCGCGCAATAAAACGCGGCGCTGGACCATGCTATACTTCGCGCAGATGAAGGACGCCAGCCCAGCGTCATTTGAAGTTGCCGCCGATTGCAAGTCGGCGGCGCTTTGTTTTAACGGCATGGTTGTCGGTCTCCTTTACTATTTACCTGCCAGGTTTTCCACGGCCAGTTCCAGGTCGCGTTCGCTGGGGGTGATGTAGACGCGGGTCGTGTTCAAGCTGGAATGACCGAGCAAGGCTGCCACCTTCTCCAGCCCGACTTCGTTATCCACCAGGTTCTTGGCGAAGGTGTGGCGGCAGACATGCGGCGTCAGTTCATCGATGCCGGCCGCTTTGGCGTAATGCGCCAGAATGCGCTGGACAGCCCGCCCGGTTAGAGCCGGGTTATTCTCACCTTCCACTGGGGTCCACAGGTACTCCCCTTTTGGACGCACCGCGCACCACTCCTGCAAGGCTTTGCGCGCATCCGAATTAAGCGGCACGTTTCTCTGTTTCCCGCCCTTGCCATGCTGCACCCGCACATTGCCTTTTCGCTCAGAAAGCGAAACATCGCTCATATGCAACCCAACCACCTCGCTCAAACGAAGCCCGGTGTGGAGCAGGAACAGCACCAGTGAAGCATCCCTGCGGCGGATCAACCAGCGCTTGGGGTATTTCAATTTCGCCAGCTGCAGATCGTTCTCGATGGCCCGATTCAGGGCATATTGCTGGTGTTTGTCGAGCCACTTCGGCCCACGTGCCACATTGGCAACGCATTTGATGTATTCGGTGGGGTCGCTCTGGATCTGCCCACTTTGGCGCGCCCAGCGGGTCAGGGACGAGAGCGCTGCCAGTCGGCGGTTCACGGTGCTGGCTTTGCGGCGTTCCACCGTCAGCAGGAACTGCTTGTATTCCTTCACATCCGTGGGTGTGATGCGTTGGACGGTGAGTTCTTCGCCATTGGTTTGCTCAAACCAGCGCGCAAAATGACGCAGGTCGGCCAGGTAGCCCTGGGTGGTCAGGGGCGATACATCCTGACCCGTCAGATATTGTTCGAAACTGTTCAAGACAGCATTCATTTTGTTTTCCTCCTACCAAAATTCCGGATGGCCAATTCCAAGATCATCCGCATACTCGAACAAGGCCCACAAGACCCATTCCAGCGCCGATTCGAGATAGCGTTTTTCATCGTACGAAAAGGGAAAACTCAACAAAGAAGTATGGAAACTGTAGGAGTTTCCGAATTGCCCGCTGTACGGGGTTGCGTAGATATTCAACATGCTGGGCGTCCAGTTGAAATAATTCAAAAATTCGCGCGCAACCTGGTTCATGCGCAAGATGATATTGGACTGGTTCCAAAACATGCGCCCCTGTCTTTGGTGCATGGCAACTTTGAGCCGGCTGCGCAAACCGGCGTGCATGCGCAAAAACTCTTTGTAAAGATACAGCGAGTGCGTTGGAATTCCCACCCAGGATGGCAATTTCGCGGCATTCATCGGCCCGTAAGAAGCCTGGTAAATGGCGGCAACCAATTTGAACAGGGTGCTGTCAGGACGCTTTTCCACCACACCGAACATGCGCGAGAATTCCTGGCTCAGGGCCTCCAGAATGGCAATATCCTTGAGCAGATCCCCCTTCTCCGGTTGGCGGACGGCCAGCGCCTGGGGTTCGCCATCATCTCCAATACGTGGGAAACGCTGCTCTGAATCCAACTCCAGGTTCTTAAAACGTTCGGATGTTTTCTCCTCCCATTCCGGCGCAGACAGGAAGGTTTCGAGCGGGGTGACCATGATGCGGTACGACAATCCTTCGCCAGTCTTGTCACGCAAATCCTTGATGGCCGCCTCCCATACCGCCAACGTGCGGCGCATGTCGCTGCCTGGCCGCACGTTGAAAACCATGCGCACCTCCGGCAAGTAGCCCTGGCTGTATTCACTGGAGAAAAAAGCCTGGCGATTGGCAATGCTTTCCTTGATGCGCGGCAGCAATTTGAAATTGGCGGCTTGTTCCACCTCCATGATCAGAAAGCGCCCATCGCCGATTTGAATACGATGATCGGGGCGGAAAACCCTGCCCTCCCCATAGGAAACGTTGATATCTGTTTCGATTGGCAGTCCGCTGCGCCGCGCTGCCAGGTGGATGGATAACATGCACAAGGCATGCAGGATGGGCGTATCTTCTTTCAACTCGCAAGCGCGAACTGAATACCCCTGTTCGCGCAGCAGCTTTGCGCCTCCTTCGGCAAGTAAATATATGTTCGGTGGGCGTTTGACCTGCCCTGGCCGCGCAATCGTGCGTTCCAGCTTGTTGATTACAGGCCGTTCTTCCAGAAAGGTATTGCACAATCGCTCAAGGGCGCGGGATAACTTGTCGCGATTGAGCGCAGTCGCCAATTGCAGTTGGCTGGCATCGGCAACGCCGGTCACAGTGAAGGTTTCAAGGATCGATAGCCAACGCCGGTCCGGCATGGCTGTATCCAGTGCATTCGTGAGAGTGTCCGTATTGTCAAAAACATTGCTCATAAGTAAAGCCTTTAAGTCGTTCACCTTTTAATTAAGAGAGTAACTTTTGTGCATCGCGGGAGTTATTCGCATCGCCAAAAATGCTGGACAGTTTCTGGTGTTGCTCGGCGATCACCACGTTTTGAATTTTGATTTTGCCGGCCATTTCGCGGATGGTCTCATCCCGGCTTTGCAGCAACTCTCGCATTTTCTGGAGCCGATCGTCTTTATCGGTATCCATGCGTTCGAGTTCAGTTATCCGTCTTTCCAGTACGATCATGGCATGTGACTCTTTTCGGATCTGCTCCGCCGCATGGGTTTCAACCTGGTTTTTCCAGCCAAGCAGAGCATCGCGCAAAACCTGCCCGGCAGTTCCCAGGTGCCTGCCACTGTCTGCGGCGTGGATTGTCTGGGTTACGATCTCCGGCCAATTTTCCTTGAGCGGGTCGAGGATGGCTCGAACCGCCTGCATGTAAGCTTCCTCAGCCGGCAGAATGCCAAATGTCTTTAGCAGCCTATTGGACATTGGGAGCCTCCCACTGCAATGCCGAAGGTTGAGATAACACCAGGGATGGCCGCCTTGCCGGTAAAGCAACTTCCCAACGCCGGCTCAGGAAAGCTTTGAATTCATCGGCCGTCATTGGGCAGGGATACCACTCCGGTGTTGCGCTGCCGAAGTTAAAAACAAAACGTTTCGTGTGGCCATTCAATTTCGGCCAGGGCATACGCGGGAAAGTGCGCAAAACGGTAAATGGGCTAATGTGAGCAGCGCAAACAACATCTGCGATGTAAGCCTGCTCCACCAGCAGGTAACCTGCCCCTGTACGCGGATCAAAGGGCTGCCCGGGAGTTGGCCCCATTTTTTCCACGTTCAGGCCTTCGTACACCAGGACAGCATAGAAACAACGCATGGCATGTTGCCGGCCTTCCCTGGAGCGGGCCCGAATCGCAGAGTGATAGTTCTGGAAAATATCCAGCAACTTATTCTTGCGCCAATCTGGTTTGGGATTTTGCATCTTGTTTTCCTCGGTGATTGAGATTGATTTGTTACCAGGATTATGGCGGTTCTCGTAAGGGGGATATCCGCCAAGTGTCGCTAAAGGCTCTGACAGCGACGCGAATATTATGCAAATATTCTGGCAGGGGTATCGGCGCTGCGTCATTAAGCGCATATTTCTACAAATACCGGAAGGCCCCAGGAAGGCCGCTGCTGGGCGATTTTCCCGATCCATGCCGCAGCGCAGGTCGAACCGTGTTCTTTCTGCGTCTCTCCGGCCTTCCTGAAAGGGGAAGGTAAGCGGCGGAATAAGCGACAGGGTAAGCGGGGGTAAGCAGGCGGTAAGCGGCGCGGTAAACTGGACGCTTACAAACCCGCTGCCGGCAAAAAAATCCACCGCTTTTTCCGAGAAATCGCCGAATTGGCATTTTGCGCGCGCTCATTCCGACCAGCCTTTCACCTGCATCTGCACCACCACCGGCTCGCGCCGGATGTTCAGTTTGCCGTTGCGATAGGCTTCCAGGCTGTGCAGGAAAAAGGCCGCCAGCACATCCGCCAGGCGCAGGTTGTAGCTCTCGGCGATCAGCCTGAGTTTTTCATGGCGTTCGCTGCCGATACGGTAGGCTGCGGTTTGTCCCTTGAGCGAACGGGGTGCAGGTGTATCGGTTTTGTGCGCCGACACGGGTTTGCGGGGCAGGGAACGAAGCGCCGATACACCCTCGGCCTCGTCCCAAACGAGCTGGTGCTTGCGCCCCTGGGGGTTGAGCCGGGGTGTCAGCTTGAGCGTCCCGCGCTGGTAGCAGAGTTCGGCGTAGTCGATCAGCACGCAGGCAACCGGATCGATGTTCTCCATCAGGGTCTCGGCCAGGGCCGCCACTTCGTCCCTCAGCGCGGCCGGGATGAGATAACGGCGGGCCGGATTGTGCTTCTCCCATTCCCGTTTCCGTTCGCGGGCTTGCGCCAGGGGCAGGTCGTGGGCCACCGTTTCATTGCTCGATGCAAAGGCGTTGCGTCCGGGCATGGGTTCCTCCTACGCCAGCTTCGCCAGGCGCTGGGCGAGGGCCTCGTATTCTTGGGCTGGCCGGCTCCTGGCATCTTTCTGGAAAATGGTCTGACCTTCAGCGGAGGCTTCGCGCAGCAGGGTGGCGCGGTGGATTGGGGTGAAGACCTGGCCGGGAAAGGCTTTCTCCAGGTGGGCCATCTGCTCGCGAGTGGTGCGGGTTTGCTCGTCGTAGAAGGTCGGCAGGATGCCGGCCAGCTTGCCGCTCCACTTCTTTTGGCTGCGCAGTACCCCCAACATCTCAACGAAGTTTGAAACGCCATCCGCCGAGAGATAATCCAGGCTGGTGACGATCACCACCAGGTCAGCGGCCCAGGCGGCCATCTCTTGCAAGCCACCGGTGGAGGGAGGCGTATCGAACAGGACATAATCAAAGCCCATGCGCCGCACCGGTTGGAGCAGGTCACGGATGGTGCTAATTGGCGCTTCCTCGATGGCCAACAGGCGTTGGGTTTTGGCGGTCATCTGGTTGCCGGGCAGCAGGAACAGGTTTTCGCAGGATGTGGTACGCAGCCACTGCTGGATGATCTCTGGGGTGAGTGGGGCGGTGTTGAAGGATGGGTACATCAGCCAGTTGGCCACGCCCGGTTCAGTGTCCAGGTTGAGTGAAACGGCGGCATGTCCCTGGGGATCAAAGTCAATCACCAGAATGCGCCGGCCCATCCTGGCCAGGGCATGGCCGAGGTTGATGGCGGAGGTGGTTTTGCCGGTTCCGCCTTTCTGGTTGGCAAAAGCGATGGTTTTCATGGTTGTCTCTCGGTGTTTGCCTGGACGAGCGCGGTTTGGCCGTTTTCTTGTTCAAAGGCTGCGCCTTCGATGATCGCCACGGCATGCGGTTTGCCGTCCAGGTCAAGGTTGATGGTGTGTACGCCGGTGTGCCGGTTCAGCGCGCCCAATGCGCTGATGGTGAGTGCCATCGTCTCGGCTGGGTGGGGCGGACGGATGGCGCTGCGTTTGGCAACCTGGATGACCTCGGGTGCCGCGATGCGCCGCGCCGAATCCAGAAGCCAATTCCAACCGGCAGGCCGGCTCAAGTAGGGTTTTCTCCCTGTGCTTTGGAGCCATTACCGTTACCGCTCAGGTGGGCATCGACAGGGGCAAGGACAGGTTCATTGGCCGGGGCCGGGGATTTGCCGTTCTTGCGGAAGGGCCAGATGGAGAAGGTGCGCGCCGGCTTCTTTCCATCGGTGAGCCGGGGTTTATCGTTGGTCTGGTATTGGCCGATGCCGAGTTTGTCGGCACTCCCGTATGCACTGCGGAAGTTGCCGCGCCACTGGCCGACGATTTGCGGCACCATTTCCTCGGCGACTGTTTCCGAGTCTTTCTCGATCTGGGACAGGGCTTTGAACATGACCATGTCCCGCGCGGCGCCTTCGGCGATTTCCTTCAAAACTTCCATCCGGCCCAGTTCAAAAACAATGGTGGCGAAGATGTTCAGGGCGATCAGGGCTGACATGCCCAGGATGACGGTGCGGATTTCATCGGGGGTCATCTGCCCGACCAGGCCCTTTTCACCGGAACGGTACAGGGTGTCCATCGTGAACAGGGCTGCTTCGCCGGCAAAATCAACCAGAACCATGATCAGGGCAGTGCCTCGCTGGATGATGCCATCGGCCCGGTACAGGAAGACCAGCAGCCAGCCGATCATCCCACCAGATGTTGCCAGCAGAGCGAAATACCCGAGCACCTGGTCATTAGTGGGTAGGGTGGTTTGGACAAAGTCCAGCGAGCGCGAGGCGGCATAAACCAATAATCCACCACCGATGATGAAAAAGGCGATCAGCGCCACAAACTTGAATAATGCTTTCATGGTTTATCTCCACAATATTTCCCATTAATCCAGCCGGTTGCTCCGGCCGGTGTTTCAACTTGAAGCCATCCGTTGTCTACAGAGAGAATGGTGAGTTGCGTTCCAACACTCAACCAGCCTTTCACTAAACAATCCACTCCAGCGCAGGCGCGCAGGTGGAGGGCATTGGCAGTGACTTCGCAATTTGTTGTCTGTTGGGGTGTCACGGATGGGATTGCCTGAGTGGCGTCAACGTGCTCTGGCGTGTTGGTTTCTCCGGCGATAATGAGTGTGCTGGCTGCTGGTGTCGGCGAAACTGGTACGGTCAGTGAACAGGCCAAACTCAGCAGCATTGGAACGAACAGTATCAAAGTAATCTTTGAGATATTCATAAAAACTCCAGCGAACAGGAAATCCCAGGCGCTTTTGTGCCAGCCTGTGTACTTTGGCTTGATAGTCGAAATGACAGTGACCAATCAGGGCAAGACACTCTTCCTGCAATTCGGGAGTAAGTTCTTCAAAATATTTTTGAAGGCGCAGGGATCGCGGATTGGTGATGATTTGATATTCGATGCCGGCGATCTTGAAAATTTTTTCCAGAGGCTCGCCGGTGACTTGCGCCAAGGCGATGCAGATTTCAGGCTCCGCCCGCACCCCAGGCTGTTCAACAATTTCAGCCAACGCCCGGGGATACAATCCGCAGGTCTGGCTGAACTGTTCAAGTGAAAGATTGCGCGATTTTGCCAGGGCCATCAGCCAAAGGCCAAAAAAGTGATATTGTTGTTCGTCTTTGGGAACAGGGTTCATATGCTCTCCTTCGAGAATGGATTGATAAATCTGGCCGACTGGCATCAGACAGTTTTGATGCCAGTTTCATTCCTTGGTGCAGTAGTTTGACCAGGTTGGTGTGCTGCAGATTCGGCCTCTGAGTAGATTTCCAGAAGCATTTCTGCCAACAAGCGCATTGAGTTGTCCCAGGCTGCCCGTTTCTCCGCCGGCAGGGGGATAAAATTCACACTGAGTTCGACGTTCATTTTGGTCATGGTTATTTCCCTGGGTTTGGCTGAATGGGTTGGGTGGAAAAGATTTCGCCGGTATGGATTGTTCTGAAAACTTCAAGCAACTCATTGGCAGCCTTGACACCATACCGGAGTAAGAACAGCCCTAATGTTGGGATTGTGACCGGGGCAGTGCCACGTAAAAGGCTCCACCCATACGATGGCGAATAGCCCATTTGCCGCGCAAAATCACGGGGGCGAACCCGGTTTTGCTTTGCCCAGGTGGAAAGAGCGTGCTTCATGCTCGCTTGGGCTGCGGGTGAGAAGTATTTGGTTGAAATAGTTGATGGTTCTTCCATGCCATTCCTTTGACTTATTTTGGTCACGCTACGATTGCGCAAGCAGGTGAGTTTTATTTGTTATCAGTTGATAACAATGCGTACATACTAGCACTACAATATCAGAATGTCAATATCTGATAACGTATTAAAATCACCTGATAACGCTTTCTGTGGCAAAATGTAATCACTTATGGACACATCGAAATTTAGCGAATGGTTATCAGCGCAGTTGGAAGAGCGCGGTTGGTCCCAGGCCGACCTGGCAAAGGCTGCGGGGTTAACGCGCACAGCAGTCAGCCAGTACGTCAACAAGAAGCGCACAAAGCCTGAGCCTGAATCGATGGTAGCCATTGCCAGAGCGCTGCACGTTTCACCTATTGAAGTTTTTCGTATGGCTGAGTTGTTGCCCCCTGGGCCGGCTGATGATGTAACGCTGGATGATTGGAAGCAAATACTTCCCCGCTTATCAGAACGCGATCAGAAAATTTTGAAAAATATGGCACTGAACATGCTTCAGACCGACGACAGGGTGAAAGGCACAGTGTCAAAACCTGCAACCTCAACGGAATAGAGCTCCATGCCCCTCAATTTCTGGAAAAAATTTCAAAAAAACACGACGCGCCAAGAGCGCGTCGATTTGATAGTGGAGTATC
>CAIQJJ010000504.1 GCA_903872065.1 uncultured Anaerolineales bacterium
GAAGCCGTCACTACGAAAGCATCCATTTTCATCCTTTGGGGTGTTGCCTAAACATGGTATCTGTTGTGAAATGGTTATAGAGAATTGGATAGGTTTTGTCAATAGCCAAATTTTCCATATCGGAAACAAAAACGACCAGGTTCACGCGACCCTGGTCGTTTTAAGTGAAAATCTTGCCCTCAGAACGAGCCGCTCACCGCCCGCGCCGCCAGATCAAACAAGGGGGCGGAGAAGAAGGTCAGCAGGACTGCGCCGGCGGCGGCAGCGTAGATGACCAGCTTCAGCCAACCCGTCTGGCTGACTTCCGGCGCGCCGTCTTGCATGAACATCAGGACGATGACCCGCAAGTAGTAGTAGGCCGAGATCAAAGAGGTCAGCACGCCGACGATGGCCAGGCCCACCTGCCCGCCTTCGATGGCGGTGCGGAACAGGTACAGCTTGCCCATGAAGCCCAACGTGGGCGGCATGCCGATGAAGGACAGCATAAAGACGGCCATCGCGCCGCCCAACCAGGGGTGTTTGCGGCCCAGCCCCGCCAGGGCGTTCAGTTCTACCGGTTTGTTGGCCTGTTCCAGCGCCACGACGACGCCCCATACCCCCAGGCCGGCCACAGCGTAAGCCATCAGGTAAAACAGGGCGGCGGTCGCCGAATTGGCCGCCGAGGAGTTGGTTTGCAGCGCCTGGCCGAACGGGGTCAGCCCCATCAGGATGTAGCCGCTGTGGGCGATGCTCGAATAGGCCAGCATGCGTTTGAGGTTGCTCTGGGCAATGGCGACCAGGTTGCCGGTGAACATGGTGAGCGCCGCCAGCCCCCAGATGATCGGCGTCAGGTCGCTGGAGATGGCGCGCAGTTCCACGTTGAAGATGCGCAGCAGGGCGGCGAAGCCGGCCGCCTTGACCGTCACGGCCATGAAGGCCGTCACCGCCGGCGGCGCGCCGTCGTACACATCCGGCACCCAGGAGTGGAAGGGCACCAGGCCGATCTTGAAGCCCAGGCCGGCCAGGATCAGCGCCGCGCCAATGGTGAAGAGCGGCAGGTTGGCCGCGCCGGCCTGCAAGCTGTCGGTGATGCTTTTCAAGTTGGTGGCGCCGGTGGCGGCGAAGACCAGGGAGACGCCGTACAGCACAAATGCGCCGCTCACTGCGCCCAGGGTGAAGTATTTGAGCGCCGCCTCGCCCCCATGACCGCCGCTTTCAGCGCCGGAGGGTTTGAAGGTGGAAATCGTCAGGACATAGAGCGGGATTGAGAGCAGTTCCAGCGCCAGGAAGACGATGATCAGATCGGTGGCGTAGGCCATCAGCATCATGCCGCTGATCGAAAACAGCATGAGGATGTAATACTCGCTGCTGCCAAAGCTGTGCGGGTGATCCTCGCGGTAGTGGAGGGGATTGTAAGCGATCGCGATCCCTGCCAGTCCACAGGCCAGGAACAGCACGTTCAAGAACACGGTGAACCCATCTGCCAGGATCATCTGATTGAAGCCGGGCGTGGTTGCGCCACTGGGACTAATCTGTGAGAGTGCCAGCCCAATGCCCACCGCCATCCCCAAGGCGGTCAGCACGGGCATCCAATTCTTGCGCGACGCTGGCAGCCACAAATCCACCAGCAGCAAGAGACAGCCCCAGCCACAGACAAAGGCAACGGGGAGGACGGTAAGGAGATTGGTGAGAAGATCGCTTAAGGTCATAGGTTGATTGTCGCTTTGCTTAATAGCCGAGCATTTGGTTGATCGCCGGGGCGATCAGGTCAATGAAGGGCTTGGGGTACAAGCCGATCCAGAAGATCAAGACTAACAGCGGCAGCAGGGTGATGATCTCGCGCCAGGAGAGGTCTTTCAGGTTTTGGTTTTCGGCTTTGAGCGCCCCCAGGCAAATTTTTTGGTACATTTGCAAGAGGTAAGCCGCGGCGAAAATGACGCCCAGGGCGGCGAAGCCGGCAAACCACAGGCCGCCCGCCGAGCGCATCGGGATGAAGGAGACGCCCAGGGCCGTCACGATCTGGTTCCAGGCATTGCCCAGCGCATCGGAGCCGGCCGCGCCCAATAAGATGGTGAACTCGCCGATAAACCCGTTCAAGCCTGGCAGACCGACTGAGGACAGGGAGACGATCAGCAGCAGCGTGCCAAAGACGGGGATGACTTTCCACAGGCCGCCGAAGGCATCCAGGGCGCGGGTGTGGCGTCGCTCGTAGAGCATCCCGACCATCAAGAAGAGCGCCCCCGTGCTGAGACCGTGGTTGATCATTTGCAGCAGGGCGCCTTGAATGCCCTGTTGGTTGAGGGCAAACAAGCCGAGCATGACAAAACCCAGGTGGCTGACCGAGGAATAGGCGACCAGTTTCTTGGCGTCGGTCTGGGCGTAAGAGACCAGTGCGCCGTAAAGGATGCCGATGATGGCCAGGAGCGCCATCCAGGGGGAGAACTCCCAGGAGGCCTGGGGGAACAAGGTCAGGTTGAAGCGCAGGAAGCCGTAGGTGCCCATCTTGAGCAGGACGCCAGCCAGGATGACCGAACCGGCGGTGGGGGCTTCAACGTGCGCATCGGGCAGCCAGGTGTGCAGCGGCCACATCGGTACCTTGATCGCAAAGGCCAGGGCAAAGGCCAGGAAGAGCCAGGTTTGCGCCTGCGGGGGAATGTTAGCGCGCTGGGCGATCAATTCGGGCAGCGAGAAGGTGTTGTACTGCGTCCCCAACCACAGCAGGGCCACCAGCATCAGGACTGAGCCGGCCATGGTGTATAGGAAGAACTTGACGGCGGCGTAAATGCGGCGCTCGCCGCCCCAAATGCCGATTAAGAAATACATCGGCACCAGGGTGAATTCCCAAAAGATGTAGAAGAGGAACAGGTCTTGCGCCAGGAAGACGCCCAGCATGCCGGTTTCGAGCATGAGGAAGAAGGCCATGAACTGGCGCACCCGATCTTCAACCGAAGTCCAGGTGGAGAGGATGGCGAGCGGGGTCAGCAGGGTGGTGAGCAGCACCAGCAGGATGCTCAACCCGTCCAGCGCCAGGTGGTAGTGGACATTCCAGCCAGCCACCGAGAGCCAGGGCAGGTCTATGCGGATCGCGTCGGCGGGGTTGAAGATTGCCAGGAGGCCCAGTGAAATCCCGAACGTGACCAAGGCCGTGATCAATGCTACCCAACGAAGGGCATTCTTTTGTTCTGGCTTCACCAGCAGCAGTGCAGCAGCGCCCAATAAGGGGGCAAAGGTCACCAGGGTCAAGAGCAAAGCGCCAAAATCCATATCGTTTTACCTCGCGAGCAAGTTCGCCATCGTCAAATATCCCAGGATAAGTACCAGGCCAATCATCATGGCCAGGGCATACGAGCGCAGGTAGCCCGTCTGGATGCGCCGCGCCTGTCCGGCGCTCCACTGCGTCAGGCGCGCCAGCCCATTGGCGGCCCCGTCAATCAAGCGAGGGTCAAAGGTCTGCGCCAAAAAGCGGGACACGCCGGCGTAGGGCTTCAAGAACAGCCAGCCATACAGTTCGTCTATATACCACTTGCCTTCCATCCAGGTGAAGATGAACGCCAGCGCCGGGCGCAGGGGGTCATCCGGGCGGTGGGCCGGCGGTACGCTCTGCTGCTCAACGTAGATTTTGCCATAGACGAACCAGGCCAGGGCAATCGCCAGCAGGGCGACGACGCTTGAAAAGACGGCCACCCAGGGGACAAACTCGCCCACTTCTTTGACCGGCAGAGTGTGTTCCAGCCACAGGGCGAAGGTGTGCACGCCGGGGAGATTCAAAAAGCCGCCTACCAGCGAGAGCGCAGCCAAGATCATCAAGGGGACGGTCATGATGGCGGAGCTTTCGCTGGCGTTTTCGGCGGCGCGGGAGCGCGACTTGCCCAGGAAGATCAGCCAGATTTGGCGGCCCATGTAAAAGGCGGTCAGGAAGGCGGTTGTGCTGAGGAAGAGCAGCGCCCCCATTGGCTTGACGATGGCGCGGGTGAGGATTTAATCTTTCGACCAGAAGCCGGCCAGCGGGGGGATGCCGGCCAGGGCCAATGCGCCGATCAGGTAGACGGTGAAGGTCAGCTTCATGCGGCCGGCCAACCCGCCCATATTGCGCATGTCTTGCGGATCAAGCGCTGTATGGGCCGACCCATGGGCGGCCCCATGCGCCTTGTCGTGTCCATGCGCGCCGTGAGAGTTTGCGGCGGCATGTTCGCCGCGTTCCACGCCCTGGATCACCGAGCCGGCCGCCAGGAAGAGCAGGCCCTTGAAGAAGGCGTGCGTCACCAGGTGGAACATGGCGGCGATGGATGCGCCCATGCCCACCGCGGCGACCATAAAACCAAGCTGGCTGATGGTGGAATAGGCCAGCACCTTCTTGATGTCGAACTGGGCGACGGCGATTGTCGCGGCAAAGAAGGCGGTGGCGACGCCGACGATCGTGACCACGCTGCGCAGGGTTTCCAGGGCCGGCAGCGCCTCATAGCTCAGGGCAAAGATGATGTTGGCGCGCACCATCAGGTAAACGCCGGCGGTGACCATCGTGGCGGCATGGATCAAGGCTGAAACAGGGGTGGGGCCGGCCATGGCGTCGGGCAGCCACACGTACAGGGGAAGCTGCGCCGATTTGCCGGTCACGCCGAGCAGCAAGAAGAAGCCGATCGCCGGAATGACCCAGGTGGGGGTGTTTTGCAGCACTTCGGAGAGGCGGGCGGCCATTTCCTCGAAGTTCAACGTGCCAAAGGCCCAGACCATCATGAACAGGGCCATCAAGAAACCAAAATCGCCCACGCGGTTGGTGATGAAGGCTTTTTTCGCTGCCAGGGCGTTGCCGATATTGTCTTTGCCTTTGTCGTACCAGAAGCCGATCAGCAGGTAGGAACACAGCCCGACCCCTTCCCAACCGACGAACATCATCAAATAGTTGTCGGCGCTGACCAGGATCATCATCATGGCGATGAACAGGTTCAGGAAGACGAAGAAGCGGGGGAAGCGGGCTTCGTCCCCGTGGTGGCGGACGTCATCGTGCATGTAGCCGATGGCGTAAATGTGAATGAGAGTGCCGATGCCGGAGACCACCAACATCATCGTCACCGAGAGGGTGTCCACGCGGAACGCCCACTGGGCGCTGAAATCCCCGCTGCTGATCCAATCTAAAAAGGGGATGGTGATCCCTTCGGGATGCCCGGCCAGCGCGATCCCCAGGAGGACTGCGATCACAAATGCGCCGCCTGAGGCCAGGCTGGCGATCAGACCCACGGCGCGTTCTCCGCCGGTCGCGGATTTCTTGATCATTTGGCCGCCAAACCCGATGTTAATCAGCATCCCGACCAGGGGCAGAAAGACTACCAGGGGCGCTAATCCGAACAAACCCGATTCATTCATACATACTCCTAAGCGGTGGGCGAGCGGCGCAGGCGTTTTGTCCCTGCGCCGCGGCGGTGAACTGGCCCGCCTACCCTTTCAATTCGTTGACTGTATCCGCGTTGATATTGTGCTTCGAGCGGAAAATGGAGACGATCAGGGCCAGCCCTATGGCTACTTCAGCGGCGGCCACCGTCATGACGAAAAAGACAAAAACCTGGCCATCCAACACCTGGTAGGCGTGGGCGAAGGCCACGAAGACCAGGTTGGCCGAGTTTAACATCAATTCCACCGACATGAAGATCACCAGCGGGTTGCGGCGAACCATGACGCCCAGCGCGCCGATGACGAACATAATGGCAGATAGTCCAAGGTAATATTCAACGGGGATCATGAAACCTCCGGCAGGTGAAAGGGTAACGCCAGGTCACCTGGTCGTCTTATCCCCTTTGGTGATAACGATGACGCCGACCATGGCGACGAGCAGTAAGATGGAGGTGACCTCAAAGGGGAGCAGATATTGGTTGAACAACAGGCCGCCGATATCTTTGGGGTCGCCGAAGTTGGCCGGGAGGGCGGCAGCAGTGCTTAAGCCGCCGATTTGAAAGACAAGCACGTAGCCGAACTCCAGGGCCAACAGCACGCCCAAGACCACCGCCGCCGGGTACTGCCAGCGGATGCTCGTGTTTTGCGGGAGTTTTTCTGCGCCCAGGAGCATGATCACAAACAGGAACAGCACCATGATCGCGCCGGCGTAGACGGTGATCTGCGCAATCGAGATGAAGGGCGCGTTGAGCATCAGGTAAAAAATCGCTACCGTGATGAAGTTAAGGATCAAGAAGAGCGCCGAATACACCGCGTTGCGGCTGAGCAGCATGCCCAGGGCGGCAAGCACGGCGACGGCGGCAAGGAGGAAGAAAACGATCAAGCTGATAGTCATGATGAGCGCCTGAGAAATGAAAAATCAATCACTAAAATCAATCACTGGGATTGTTCATTGCCGGCACTGAGCGCGTGTAAACGCCAGGGGGCGTCGTTTGCGGGGTAGGTTGTCCGCCAGCCGGGACGGGCTTGAGCAGCATCTCTTTGGTGTAAATCGCATTCCGCCGGTCGGTGAAGGAAAGCTCGTAGTTATCGCCCAGCACGATCGCTTCGGTGGGGCAGGCGTCCTCACAATAACCGCAGAAGATGCAGCGCAGCATATTGATCTCGTAGACGCGGGCGTAACGCTCGCCGGGTGAGAAGCGCTGTTCGTCCGTATTTTCGCCGGCTTCGACGAAGATGGCGTCGGCCGGGCAGGCTGCCGCGCACAGGGCGCAGCCGATGCATTTCTCCAGGCCGTTCTCGTAGCGATTGAGATCATGGCGTCCCCTGAAGCGGGCGCGCACGGGGCGTTTCTCTTCAGGGTATGAGATCGTAACCGGTTTTTCAAACATTGAGCGGAACGTCATATTGAGACCGCGGGCGACCTCGCGCACCGCTGTCGCCGCTATTTTGACGCCGCGCAGCACATCAGGCATGTTTCAACCTCCTACGCGCCAGTTAATAACACCAGCACAGCCGTAAACGTTAGATTGAATAAGGCGGCTGGCAGCATAATTTTCCAGCCAAACGCCATCAGACGGTCGTAGCGAATGCGCGGCGAGGTTGCCCGCACCCAGACCATCCAGAACAGGATGCCGACCACTTTGATGAAGAGGTACACCGGCCCTAAAATGGGGAACTGGTCAACGAAAGGCCCCAGGTAGCCGCCGAAGAACACCGTCGCGCCGATCATGCTGACGCAGATCATCTTGATGTATTCGGCCATGAAAAACAGGGCAAACTTCATCCCCGAATATTCCACGTGATAGCCGGAGGCCAATTCCTGTTCGGCTTCGGGCATATCGAAGGGGGCGCGGTTGACTTCCGCAATACAGGCGATCAAGAAGATGATCGGCCCCAGGGGTTGGTACAGCCACCAGCGGATGATGCCCATTGCGGCCTGCGTCTCCACATGATCCACCAGGCTCATCGAGCCGGCCAGCAAGATCGGCGGCACAAAGGCCAATCCCAGGCCCAGCTCATAGCTGATCATTTGGGCCGAGGCGCGCAGCCCGCCCATCATGGCATATTTATTGTTCGAGGCCCAACCGGCCAGGGTGATGCCATAGACCGAGATCGAGGTGACCGCCAGGATATAGAGCGCCGCGACGTTCAGGTCGGTGATCCCCAGGGCGATCTCGCGCCCAAACAAATTGATGCTCCTCCCCCACGGCACCGCGGCGGTGATGACCAACGCCGGGATGACAGTGATGACGGGAGCGAGCATAAAGATCACTTTATCAGCGTCTTTGGGGCTCAATTCCTCTTTGAAGATCAGTTTGACCGCATCGGCGATCGGCTGCAGGACACCCTGCGGCCCGGCGCGGTTAGGGCCGATGCGCACCTGGATGCGCGCCAATACCTTCCGTTCAAACAAGGTCACGTAGGCAAAGCCAGCGGTCAAAAACAGCAGCAGTATGACTGCTTTGATCACCCACTCAAGAATGAGGAACCAATCCATGAAAGCCTCTCGTAAAACTAAGCCGGCTGCTGTGAAGCAGCTTCTTGGGAATCCCGGCGCACCACTGGCCGGATGGATGCGCCTGGGAGGGGAGCGTTGAGCGGCAGGCCCATGCTGCGCGGGATGAGCAGCACCCCGCGCGGCGTGCGTTCATCAATGCGGGCCGCGGCGCGCCATTCCGGTTTTCCAGGCAAAACTACCTGCACAATCGCCGCCGGCGCAGCGCCGGCCTCAATCCCTGCCTCGGCCGCGTCCGCCGGGTTGACCCCTACCCAGGCTTCCCCGATGCGCTGGCGCAGCAGGGCGGAGGGCAGGACGGTTTGCCCGAGGTCGTAGAGCTGCGTGACCGGCACCGCCAGCAAGCCCGTCTTGGACAGTTGCGCAGCGGGGGCGGCGGCCGGTTTGCTCAAGGCGGGGGAGAGCGTTTGCAGGGGGAGCTGCACGCCCAGGCCCTGGGTGTTTTCGTAGCCGGCGCCGCTGTAATAGAGATCGGCGCAGCGCCGCTCTTCCGCATCGCGCGGATCTTTGGCCGCGCCGATCGCCGTCGCGTTCGTGGTCTCGGCCAGGCGGCGGTAGGTCAGCCCTTTGTAGGCGGGGATTTCCGTCGCGATCTGGGCAAAGATCGCCGCCGCGGAGCGGCCTTCGAGCTTCAGCCCCAGGTGTTGGCCCAACTCGGCGCTGATGGCGTAATCGGGGCGGCAGTCGGCCAGGGCCGGCGTCGCCGGGTAATAACGCTGGACGCGCCGTTCGCCGGAGGTGAAAGAGCCGTCGCGCTCGGTGAACGCCTGGGCCGGGAAGACCACATCCGCCCGCCGGGCGGTCTCGGTCAGGAAAAGCTCCTGCACCACGAGAAAAGACGGGGCCGGCAGGCTGGGATCGTCGCCGTAAGGGTCGGCGGCCACGATATAGGCAGTTGTGGAGGCTTGCAGCGCGGTTTGGAGATTCGCCGCTTTCAGGCCCAGTTCCCAGCCGCCCTGCTCATTGGCGCGGCCCCAGACCGGGATCAAGCCGTTGTTGGGGCGGCCGACATGGCGCGTGGCCGCCAGCAGTTGGGCGCAGGCCTGCGCCACGGATTGCGCGCCGCTTTGCCCCAGGCCATCGCTGCCAAAGAAGACCAGGGCGTTCTCGGCCTTGCCAAACGCTTCCGCTGCTTCGACAAGCCTGGCCGCTGCGGCAGGCTTGGCCGCTTCAACGGTCTTGGCCGCTGCGGCAGGCTTGGCCGCTTCGACAAGCTTGGCCGCTGCGGCAGGCTTGGCCGCTGCGGCAGGCTTGGCCGCTTCGACAAGCTCAGCGCGCCTGGGGGAGTCTCCCAGAGCAGCCACAATCTGCGCTTCCTCGCCATAGGCGTAGCGGATGACGTATTTGGCGTAGCGGTCGAGGCGCGTGGGTCGCCCGGCGGCGACAATGAGCGTCGCGCCGCGCTCGGCGGCCTGCTTGACGCGCAGGAACCAGATCGGCGCTTCCTCGTGCAGGTCAGAGGCGACGACCAGGATGACGCTGCCTTTGCCCAGGCTGGCCAGGTTCGTGCCGGGCGCTGCGCCCACCTGGGCCAACAGGTCGCCGCCGCCGCTCTGGCTGTAGAGCGCCGCCTGGCCGCCGGCGCCTTCCGCCAGCTTGCGCAGGGTAAACAGGTCTTCATTGGCCAACCGCCCGCTGCCGATGACCAAAAGGTCTTTGGCCTGGCCCGGTTTGGACTCGCCCAGCAGCCCCTCAGCGGCGTATTCGAGCGCCACATCCCAACTGGCCGGCGTCAATTCGCCGTCCTTGCGCACCAGCGGCGTCGCCAGGCGGGTGGGGGATTCGCTGTACTGGTAGGCGAAGCGGCCCTTATCGCAGATCCACAGTTCGTTGACGGCCTCGTTTTGGCGCGGCAGGGCGCGCTTGATGACGATGCCGCCTTTGGACGGGCTGCCGTTCTTGCCGCCCACCTCGCGCCGCACGTTGAAGGCCAGGTTGCAGCCCACGGCGCAGTGCGTACAGATCGAGGCGGTGGCCTTCATCTCCCACGGGCGGGCGCCAAAGCGGAAATCGGCGCTTGTCAACGCGCCCACCGGGCAGATGTCGGTCGTGTTGCCGGAGAAATAAGAGTCGAAGCCCGGCTCTGAGAAGGTCACAATCTCCATCTGCCGCCCGCGGTTGTAGAAGCCGATCACCGGGTCGCCGGCAATCTTCTCTTGGAAGCGCACACAGCGCCCGCACTGGATGCAGCGCTCGCGGTCGAGGTAGATCAGATCGCCCAGCGGGACATGCTTGGCGTTGTGGTTTTTCTCGTTGAACAAGAAGCGGCTGGTGGCCGGCCCGTGCGCCAGGGTCAGGTTTTGCAGCGGACATTCGCCGCCCTTGTCGCAGACCGGGCAGTCCAACGGATGCGAGGTCAGCAGAAACTCGACCACATCCTTGCGAGCGGCTTTCACCTTTTCTGAGTTGGTGATCACCACCATCCCTTCCGAGACGGGCGTTGTGCAAGACGTTTCCAGCTTCGGCCCAAACTGCAGCTTGGGCTTACCGCCCTCCATCACCGGCGCGCCGGTCGCCCGGTCGATCACCGGCCGCCCGATCTCCACCAGGCACATGCGGCACATGCCGGCTGGCTCCAACTTGGGATGGTAGCAAAATACGGGGATGTTGATCCCCACTTTTTTGGCCGCGTCAACAATCAGCGCGCCTTCCGCCGCCGTCACAGCCTGATTGTCTATCGTCAAGTTAACCTGTTTACTCATAACTACTCACTTTGGCTTCGAAGTCATCTTTGAAGCGATCCATACCGGACAGCACTGCCTCGATCGAGAACTCGCCCAGGGCGCAGAAACACTTGCCCTTGATCTGTCCGGCTACGGCCTTGAGCAGCGCCACATCCTCGGCGGTCGCGTGACCGGCGGCGATGCGCTCGGTAAGCTGGCTCATCCAATACGTCCCCTCGCGGCAGGGGGTGCATTTCCCGCAGGACTCGTGGCGGAAGAAATGCACCGTTTTGTTAATCAGCCAGGGGATGTCCACCGAATCGTCAATCACGATGACCGACGCCGAGCCAAGCTGCGCCCCCAACTTGGGGACGGACTCGTAATCCATCGGCGTGTTCAGCGCCTCGTCGGTTGCGACGATCAGCGAGGACGAATTGCCGGCCGGCATGATGGCTTTGATTTTGTGGCCGTAGGCGATGCCGCCGCCGCGCCCCATGATCAGCTCACGGAAGGTCGTTCCAAGCGGCAGTTCATAGTTGCCGGGGCGGTTGACGCAGCCCGACAGCGAGAAGATTTTGACGCCGGGCGACTTTTCGGTGCCGAACGAGCGAAACCACTCTGCCCCGCGCTGCAGGATCAGCGGCACATTCGCCAACGTTTCAGTGTTGTTGATCACGGTCGGTTTGCCGAACAGACCCACCGCGGGAGGGAAGGGCGGGCGCAGGCGCGGCTGGCCGAGTTTGCCTTCAATCGACTCGAGCAGGGCGGTCTCTTCGCCGCAAATATAAGCGCCGGCCCCCAGGTGGGTGTAAATGCGCAGCGAATACTCCGTGCCGAACAGCTTGTCGCCCAGCAGGCCGGCGGCTTCCAGTTCGGCGATGCGCTTGTCCAATTCCCTGGCGATCGGCCAAAACTCGCCGCGCAGGTAAATATAGGCCACCCGCGCCCCCACCGCGTAGGAGGCAATCGCCACCCCTTCCAGCAGTTGGAACGGGTTGCCGGTCAAAATCTCTCGATCCTTGAACGTGCCAGGCTCCGACTCGTCCGCATTGCAAACCACGTAATGCGGCCAGTTTTTGCGATCGGTGAACGACCACTTCATGCCGGTGGGGAAGCCCGCCCCGCCGCGCCCGCGCAGCCCGGATGCCTTGACAATATCCGTGACCGCGTCCGGCGTCAGGCTGGCGACGGCCTTTTGAAACGCCTCAAAGCCGCCCTGCTGGCGGTAGACCTCCAGCCGGTCAATATTGGGAATATCGCGATGACGTAGAAGAATGTGTTCAGCCACCTTGTCACCTTTTCACCAGGTCATTAATCAGCGCCACAGCGCTTTCGACGGTCTGGTTTTCGTAGTATTCCAGCCCCTCGCCGGTTTGCACCTGGAACATGGGCGCTTTGTTGCACCCCGCCAGGCAGGTCACCGCCTCAATCGTGATCATCCCATCGGCGGTCGTCTCGCCGACCTTGACGCCCACATTGGCGCACAACTGCTCGAGGAACTCGTTGGCCCCGCGCAGCGCGCAGGGCAGGTCGGTGCAAACCTGCAGGCGGTACTTGCCGCCCGGCTGATCGTGATACAGCGTGTAGAAGCCCATAATCGAGGCCACTTCGGTTACGGCCACCCCGCACAGATCGGCGATCTCGTACAGCGCGGACTTGGTCACATAGCCATTTTCGCGCTGCGCCAGGTGCAGCAGCGGCATCACCGCCGCCCGCTTGTTCTCCGGCGGATACTTGGCCAGCGTGGCTTCAATTTCAGCAGAGTAAGTGTCTTTTAACATCATCACCGATCCGCATCTCCTAAGACAATATCCAAACTTCCTACGATCCCCACCAGGTCGGCCACCAGGCGGCCCTTCGAGAGCAGCGGCAGGGCCTGCAGATGGGCAAAACTGGGTGTGCGGTAATGCGCCCGCTGCGCCTTAGGCCCGCCGTTGCTTTCCAGGTACACGCCCAACTCCCCGCGCGGCGATTCAACCGGCAGATAGACCGAGCCTTTGGGCAGCGAGAAGCCCTCCGTCCACAGTTTAAAGTGGTGAATCAGCGCCTCCATGCTCACCCCGATCTCGGCGCGCGGCGGCGGGACGTACTTGCGATTGCTGCTGCGCACCGGGCCTGGGGGCAGCTTGTCCAACGCTTGCTGCACGATGGAGGTTGACTGGCGCATCTCCTCGATGCGCACAATGTAGCGCGAGAAGACATCGCCGCCAGTGGCGGTAGGTACTACGAAGTTGTACTGCTCATACCCTGAATAGGGGTAGACCTTGCGCACATCGTAATCCGGCCCGGAGCCGCGCAGGCTGGGCCCGGTCACGCCCCAGGCGAGGGCGTCCGGCCCGGAGATGACGCCAATGTTCTTCGTGCGGTCGAGAAAGATCGGGTTGTTGGTCAGCAGCGCCTCATACTCATCCACGCGCTTGGGGAAAGTGCGCAAGAAGCGCCGCACGGTGATCTCGAAATCGGCCGGCACATCGCGCCACAGGCCGCCGGGGCGGAAATAGGTGGTCATCATGCGCTGCCCCGAACACATCTCCAGGACATCCAAAATTTGCTCGCGCTCGCGGAAGCAGTACAGGAAGGTGGACATGGCTGCCAGGTCGAGGGCGTGCGTCCCTAGCCAGACCAGGTGGGAAGAAATGCGCTGGAGTTCGGCCAGGATGACGCGAATGGCCTGGGCGCGCGGCGGCACATCCAACCCGGCCAGCTTCTCCACCGCCAGGCAGTAGACAAAGTTATTGCCCACCGTGTTCAAGTAATCCAGGCGGTCTGTCATCACCTCTGCCTGTTCATAGCGCTTGGACTCCATGGTCTTCTCAATCCCGGTGTGCAAAAAGCCAATATCCGGGATGCAGTTGATCACGATCTCACCGTCCAGTTCCAGCAGGAGGCGCAGCACGCCATGCGTGGAGGGGTGCTGCGGGCCCATGTTGAGCAGGACGGTCTCGCCGCTCAAGGCGCGCTCAGAGACGAGGTGTTTGAGTTCGTCTATAGAAACTTCAAGTAAAGAAACTTCAAGAGGAGATGTCATGGTGAGGGATAAGGGAGAGGGGAGGAAATTTTAGCTGCTGACCTTAATGGCGCGGCGGGTGTGCGCATCGCGCAAGTGTTCGGGAAATTCGAAGAGCAGGCGGTTGGTGTGCTCGCTGACCTGCTTGCGCGCCATTTGCGCGCCTGAGCCGCGAAACAGAGCGTCTTCTGGCAGGACGTGGCTGAGCAAAAACTCGAAAATCGTGTTGACCTCGGAGTGTTCCAATTGGTGCGCCAGTTCATAGGCTTCGTCCAGGTCACGCACCGCCGGCGGGTTGCGCTGCAGTTCATTTAGCATATTGACCGCCACTCCCAACATATCGGGCGGGGCGATGGCTGCCAACTGCTCCAACGCCAGGCGATCGCGCGTGCTGCGCAGCATGGAGGCGTGGCGCTGCTCGTCCTCGGCGTAAACCTGCCAGAATTTGGCGACGGCGGTTTCTGCTGCAAAGGCGCTCTGCCAGTTGCTGTACAACGCCTGGGCGGTTTCTTCCAACTGGATCGCAACCTCAAAGAGATCGCCAACCGTGCGTCTCATGATCAGGCCTCCGTCTGAGTGCCGCGGTGCTTGCGCCGGGCGATTTCATCGAAGTTAAAGGTAAACTGCGGCTCTTCGTAGCCGAGGGGATAATCTTTGCGCAGCGGGTGGCCTTGCCAATCGTAGGGCATCACGATCCGGCGCAGGTCTGAATGGCCCACGAAGCGGATGCCGAACATGTCCCACAGTTCGCGCTCATACCAGTTCGCATTGGGGTAGACCCCCTCCAGCGTCGGCAGGTTCGGATTCTCTCCGCTGACCGTCACCCGCAAACTGATGCGAATGTGTTCTGTGTAAGAATTGAGGTTGTAGATCACGCAAAAGCGCGGCTCGTCGGGCCAATAATCCACGGCGGTGCCATCGCTCAACATATTGAACGAAAACTCGTCGTGCAGGGCGCGCGCCGCGGCGACCAAATGCTGCGCCGGGACGATCAGGCTGGGAACGCTGCAAAACTGGCAGACTTCCGCCCCAAAGCGGTCTTGGATAGCAGTAATAGCTTGCTCAAGGAGTGTCATAGGTGGCAAAGTAGCAGATGAAAAGGGTAAAAATTAAGCCCAGCGGTTAAGCTTTTCGGTTTTGACTTTTTCGTGCAGCGTGATGATGCCGTGAATGAGCGCCTCCGGGCGGGGCGGGCAGCCGGCCACGTACACATCCACCGGCACCACCTCGTCCACACCCTGGACGATGGCGTAGTTGTTGAAGATGCCGCCGCAGGAGGCGCAGTCGCCCATCGAGACGACCCACTTGGGATCGGGCATTTGGTCGTAAAGCCGCCGCAGCACGGGGGCCATCTTGCGGCTGACCCGCCCGGCGACGATCATCAGGTCGCTCTGCCGCGGGCTGGCGCGCATCAACTCCATGCCAAAGCGGCTCATATCATAATGCGAGGCCTGCGCCCCCATCATTTCGATCGCGCAGCAAGCCAGGCCAAACAGCATCGGCCACATTGAATTGGTGCGCGCCCAGTTGACGACCTGTTCCAGTTGAAACGTCACTACGCCCAGGTTGCCGGCTTTTTGTTCAATACCCATGCCACGATTCCTTTCTGTGTTATTCCCATTCCAGGGCGCCTTTTTTCCAGGCGTAGATAAAGCCAATCAATAAGATGAGCAGGAAAAGCCCCATCTCGATCAGCCCGCTCAAGCCGAGTTCACGAAAGACGACTGCCCAAGGCAGGAAGAAGATGACCTCGACATCGAACAAGATGAACAACATCGCGGTCAGGTAAAAGCGCACGGGGGTGCGGCGGGTGCCGACGCCGATCGGGCGCATGCCTGATTCGTAAGGCATGGCCTTACGGATGGATGGCCGGCGCGGGCCGAACAGGTTGCCGATAATGACTACCAGGAAGCCTAAGGCCGTTGCCAGGATGAATAGGATTGCGAGTGGGATGTATTCAGGTGCCAACATGGGGTTTGCCTCTTGCAGGCTGAAGTTTATCATATCCTGTGATATGTGTCAATTTTCACAAATAAGATAATTAAAATCAAATTGGGGGGAAATGGGAGGAGGACACGGATTAGCACGGATTGACACGGATTTTTTTTGCGAGGGATGAGGCGTACTCCGACCGGAGTGGTGGAGGGTAGGCTTCAGCCGGATTTAGCATCGCTCCACCGCCCTCAAAAACTTGCGTTTGTGGACAAGTTCATGTATCCTTAACCCAGCCAAGCTGTCCAACGGAACCTGGCGCGGATTGAGCGGAGGGCTGCCCATCCGTTCAGCCCGTTCCGATCTGTTGGCAGTCAAGGTAAACGCTGAAACTCTGGGCTACTTTTTTGCGCATGCTGCTGCAACTGGAATAAAACCATGTCCTCCTCGAGTGAGAAACCTGCCAACGCCTCATTCCCGCC
>CAIQJJ010000505.1 GCA_903872065.1 uncultured Anaerolineales bacterium
CTTTGGCTAGCGGTTGGTGCGACCACCTCCGCACGGGTCTTTCACCCTTTAGTCAGCGCCCATGCTGGGCGCACAAAAGAAGCCAGAGAAGAAGTTCTCCGGCTTCTTTTTTTATTCGTCGTCGCCGTCCTCTGCCGCCGGCTTCCCATCCGGATCAACCAATACATCCCGTTCACGGCCGCCGCCCTGCGAAGGGCCAATCACTCCCAGTTCTTCCAATTCATCCACCAGGCGCGCCGCACGCGGGTAGCCAATGCGCAGTTGGCGCTGCAGCAATGACGCGCTGCAATGCCGGCTCTTTTTCACATAGGCAATCGCTTTCTCAACCAGATCGTCTTTATCCGCGGTGACTTCCATTTCAGCTAACAACTGCTCCCAGGGCGGTGGAAGCGCCTCAGCCTGATAATTCTGCTGCCAGAACGTAATGACTTTTTCCACCTCGCCGTCTGTTACCAACACACCCTGAGCGCGCTGCGGGCTGCCCATATCTGGAGGCAAGAACAACATATCCCCTCGCCCCAGCAAGGTCTCCGCGCCGGTTGTATCCAGGATCACACGCGAATCGATCGAAGATGCAACCGCAAATGACAGGCGCGCGGGGAAATTGGCCTTGATCAGGCCAGTGACCACATCCGTACTAGGACGCTGGGTTGCTACCGCCAGGTGGATGCCGGTCGCGCGCGCCAACTGCGCCAGGCGGATCACCATCGGTTCAGTTTGATCAGGCGCCGCCATCATCAAATCGGCCAATTCATCAATCATCACCACAATCCGTGGCAATAACTCCATCCCCTTGCGCCGGCTGGCTTTGCGATTGTATGCTTCGAGATTACGGGCGCTCAAGCTTTCCAACAACTTATAACGGCGATCCATCTCACTCACCACCCAACGCAAAACGCCCAAAATCCGCTGCACATCGGTTTCCACTTTGCCATACAAATGCGGCAGGCCATTGAAGCGCACCAATTCCACCATCTTGGGATCAATCATCACCAGGCGCAAATCTTGGGGAGTGTTGTTCATCACCAGACACAAGGTCAAGGCGGCAATGCAAATGCTCTTTCCCGACCCGGTGGTACCAGCAATCAAAAGATGAGGCATACGCTCCAAATCGGCAATCACTGGCTGACCAGAAACATCCCGTCCCAAAGCAATCGCCAACGGCGAGCTGGCTTTGTGAAAAGCCTCATGCTCCATAATTGGGCGCAGCCGCACGACCGCCGAGCGCTCATTGGGCACCTCAATTCCCACATAAGGGCGGCCCGGCACCGGCGCCTCGATGCGCAGCCGCGCCGCCGCCAATGAAAGCGCCAGGTCACGCTGCAGGCCGACGATCTGGGCAACGCGCACCTTACGCTTCTCAGCCTCATCTTCGGCGGAGGTCGGTTTTTCCACAAATCCCGGCTCAACCGCAAACTGCGTTACGGTTGGGCCAGTCTTAAAGCCCACCACTTTGGCCGGGATGCCAAACTCAGCCAATGTCTTTTCGATCAAGCCTGCCGTCTCATTGATCGCGCGCTCATCCATGCGATTGGCGGTCTCAGTCAACAAAAGATCGAGCGGCGGCAACTGATCGTTGCGCGGTGGAGGCGGGGCGACGGGAGCGGCCGGCGCAGGATCGATCTTAAATTTTTTGCGAAACTGGGGCGGGATCAACGGACGCTTTTTCGTAGTAGACGGAGATGGGAGAACCGCCGCGTTCTGCGCCGGCGCGACGCTGACCGCTGGCTCAGACTCTGAACGCAGCAAAGGCGCTTTGGCGGTTTCCCAACGGCGCAGCCAGGTTCCAATTCCCAAACTATAATAGACACCCACCGACAAAATCAACGCATACAGCAAACCAGGCCAAAAAACATGCGAAAAACCCAGCGAGCTGAGACCCATACGCACCAGTTCCACCAGCCCCCAGCCAACCGCTCCGCCATCCAAGCCTTGCTCTACCCGCTCCAGCGAGGCCCCACTTAAGGCCGAAAGCAGCCCTAATAATGCAAAAGAGCCAATTTCAAACATAAAGACGCGCCACCAACGAATCAGCGGGCCGCCCTCGCGTCGCGGATATAAAATCAACAGACCGGCCAGGCCAACCCCGATCACCAGCAGCACACTTCCCCACCCCAACGCCCAACGCAGCAGCTTTGTCCAAATTAAAACCACTCCGCCGGCGAGAGTAGGCCACCATAAGGCAATTAAAGTCATCAGCGCAAAAGCGATCAACACAATTCCCACAACATCACGCAAAAAGCGACGAAACCGTAAGGCAAAACGGATCAAGGCATCCACCGGAGAGGATACCTTATCCTGTAAGATCGGCGCCGGGCGCGGCTCGGAAGTTGATTTATCGGCAGGTTTTGATTGTTCAGCCATAGCACTCCATTAGCAGATCTGACATCAACGTTTGAGCAGGCCTTCTACTTCCAACACATCTCCTCGCGGGCCTGGTTTGCCTACATACCGCAAATAATACTCGCTTTTCGACAATCCCGACTGCTGGCACAAGTCATACAAATCCTGGCGCGTCGTTTGCGGCGGGTAGGCCCACTCTGAGTCACTGAACCAGACTGCTCCCTGGACGCCGTTCAGCGCATCCAAACAACGACGGCGATGGCTGAGCAGCATCTCGGATGGCAGTTCAGAAGCAGCGAAAAAATGCGCTTCAAGCACTTCACTGGCCTGAAGACACAAGTCCCCCCCGGTAATCTCGGCGGCAAAGACCGCCACATGTAACCCACCGTTAAGCCAGCCATTGCGCGAATACAAGCCAACCAGGTGGGTTAAACGCACTTCTAATCCCACCTCCTCGATCGTCTCACGCCGCGCCGCCTCAGCCAGCGACTCACCCTCCTCCACCCCGCCGCCGGGCAGGCACCAAACCTCAAAATCAACCCGTTTGGTGAGCAAAATTTTTTGATCTTGAATGATTGCAGTATTAACGCCAAACCCAGGCATAACAGCTCCTATGAGGATAAATTTCCCTTTGCCGCGATAACAATCCCTACCAGGATCAACGCCGCGCCCAATAATTTGACCAGGGTCGGCGTTTCGCCAAGCAAAAGATAAGCCAAAATAGTAGAGCCGATTGGCTCGCCAAGCAACGTGATTGAAACAAACGCCGCCGAGAGATAACGCAGCGCCCAGTTAAAGGACGAATGTCCCAACAATTGTGGAATCAGCGCCAGGCAAAGGAACCAGAAATAGGCTGGCAGAGGATAACCAAAAGGCTGCTGCCCGGCCGCCGCCATAAAAACGATCAGAACAAGCGCCGCGACCCCATAAACAACAAAGGTGTAACTGCCCAATGACATCTTAGTTCGCAAGTGGCGTCCCAAAGTGACATAAGCTGCCGCAGCAATCGCCCCCCCCAGGGCCAACAAATCTCCTAACGGTGGGTTGCTGCCAGCGCCGCCGCTGCGATCATTCAAACCAATGATGACGCCCCCCAGCAAAGCAATGCCCATTCCCAAGATCACCCCCCGCGTCAAACGTTCTTTCAAGGTAAAAGGGGAAAGCAGCGCTACCCACAATGGCGTTGTTGTCACCAAGACCACTGAACTGGCAACCGAGGTAAATTCGAGCGAGGAGATCCAGGCGGCGAAATGCAAGGCCAGGAAGAAGCCTGAGAGTAATGCAAGGGCAAAATCGCGGCGCGTTAGCCCGCCAATCTCTTGCCGGTGACGGAGCAGCGCCATCGGCGCCAGCAAGAGAGAAGCCAGCGTCAAACGCCAGGCGGCAATCACCAAAGAGGGCGCGTCTTGCTGGGCGTAACGGATAAAAATCGCCGCGGTGGAAGCAGCCAGGATGCCAAAAATTAACACCACCAATGGGTTGAGGCGTGGAGCATTCATAACCTGATTTTACCCCGGTTTTCGAATCTGCCAGACCACCTTGCCCAATACATCCCGCAAACGCACCACACCAAAGATACGGCTGTCTACACTGGCCGGATTTGCGCCAATGGCGGTTATTTCTTGCCCATCTGGCGAAATGGCTTGAATACGTTTGATCAATACCCCATAGCCAGGCTGATGAAAAACAATCACATCCCCCACCCTCAGACGAATACAACCGGAGATTTTGAGGATAACCACAAAATCTCCCGACTGGTATTCAGGGAGCAAGCTATCGCCCGCAACTTTGAGCAACTGGAACATGCGAAGATAAAAAGCGAAGACGCAGGAGGCAACAACTTGTTGCATTGCGTCTTCGCTGGGTGCGGCCTTACCGCTTGAAACTTCCGCAGAAGACAGACAAGCTACAGATTCGGGTAAACAAGTTCAAGGCCCGGCGCATAGGGCGCCTTGGCGCGCTTGGTAGCAACGCCTTTCGTTTCCCAAAAGATTTGCGCAAAATCATTCAGCTTCTCAACCAATTTGAGAGCCGTCTCACGGTCGGTCGTCTGGCGAACTTTGGAACCGAGCGCCATAATCTCATGCACCAGGGCGTGCGCCTGGGGATATTTTTCTAAGTGCTGCGCCTTCAGATAGTCGCCCCAGATCACACGGACATCGTTCTTGAGCTTTTCAGCGTGTTCTTCCTTCACCGCTACATAGCGGGATAGGGTATTAAAGTAAGCCAGATTCTTGTCAGTTGTCTTACCTTCCAAATCAGTCATCAAATCAATCATCCGCACAACGGTCAAAGCAGCAATCTGCGGGATGATGGGATCGTAAATCCCGCAAGGGACATCACAATGCGCCTTTGCGCGCTCGACGCCAAAACGCTTATCAAACGCCTCAAAGAGTTTGTAAATCATAGTAAGCCTCCTTAGTAAAGTAATCATAAAAAGTCGCCTGACAATTTTATAAGCCGCCTCATGATAATTAAAAAGACCACTCTTGTCAAGATTAGCCGAATTTCTTGACAAACCAGTACAGGCAAGGCTAAAATGAATGTGGTAACAATGTCCTGAGCGATCTGTACGATCGTCTTGGCATTGTCGCCGCGTTCCCTTTCCACTTATTACAGTTTTTAGGAGAGTTCACAATGACCCATATTATTACCAGTTTATGTCTACGCGATTCCGGGTGCGTGGAAGTCTGTCCCGTAGAATGCATTGTGCCAGGCAATCCACAAGAAGAATGGCCCTGGTATTATATTGACCCAGATACTTGCATTGACTGCGGCGCCTGCATTCCTGAATGCCCTTATGATGCCATCTTCCCTGAAGATGAAGTCCCATCTGCCTACACTGCCAACGGCGGTGAATTCATCAGCCGGCTGGGGCTGACCGGGCATTATGAGGGTACCAATCACCATGGTCAAGCAGTCGTATTAGATTGTGTGAAAAAGCTGCAAGCTGGCGAAGTGGTGGATTTGACCGAGGATACCAAAGCCAACTACGATTTCTTTAAGAACGGGCCTGGTTACAGTTCGCAGGGATAAAACCTGGCGCGGAGGTAAACCGCGTTTCTTGATTTATCCCGCCAGGCGTCCAACGCTTGAACGCACCAAAAAGCACACGACGGTTACCCGTCGTGTGCTTTTTATTTCAGCTAAACTACCCCCGGTTAAGGATTCTCTAGTTTGAGATTACCAGCGCCCATTTTCACAGTAATGTTCAAGGTTGGCCCCTCGCCCACCTGAACATAGCGACTGCCTTTTTGCTGCCACTCACCGCTGGTATCCACGTTGGACAGCCCGCCATCAAAATTCAATTCTACGTTCATCCCTTCTGGGACGATAATGGTAACGCTGCTGATCCCTGATTCAACAGTGACTTCTGCATCCCGTTGAAAATCGCCTGTGAAATCGAGGGTATAGTCGCCGGCGCCGCTGCGAAATTCCATCTCGGCAAAATTAGCATTGGCCAGGCCTTTGAGCGTCACATCCGAGGCCCCAGTTTCGTAGCGCAGCAAACTCATCTCTGCCTGGTTCGGTTCAGAAAAGGACATCTTGACATTCGCCGCCCCATCTTGAACCGTGAGCTTCTCTAAAGAAAGCCCCCCCAGTTCATAACGACCATCATAAGCGCCAGCCTTAATATCCAGCTTAAATGGCATCGCGCCAAGTTGTAAATCCCATTCATTGCGGACATTCCCTTCCATTGTCGAAAATCCGCCATTCTCTTGTCCCTGGCTCAGAGTCACATCTTTGCCATTCACCTGCACTTCGGGTTTCAATTCCTCAACATTATAAGTCGCCTCGCCGCTCACCAGGGCGTTTTCAGCGCCAGGGTCAAGCGTTAACTCCCCTGCGCCAAAGACGATAGATAGTTCTGCCGCGCCCGAAACATCCGGCGCGGGGATGTCAATCTTTTCGGTTTGCGTAGTCCCAGCCTGAATACGCTTGACTGGCACACGAATGCCGCAAGCCAGAGAAGCCAAAGCCAATATCGAAAGGAACACCAACAGGACAAAAATGGGTTTACGAGTCATAGAAACCTCCAAAAAATATTTTCTATGATAGATTACGCCATGATAACAAAAAAGTTGCAGGATTGGTTCGGACATTTTGCCATGCCAGCCCTGCCAAAACAGGGTAAAATAGTTACCGTCTTTTTTGTGGCATTCTCAAAATTTTATCTCTTTTGGAGGAAGAAATGGCAAATAACAAGCAAAAACAAGGCGTTATCGGCATCTTGACAGGGGGCGGCGATGTACCTGGGTTGAATCCGGCGATTCGTGCAGTGACCATTCGCGCGCTGCGCGAAGGTTACAAGGTGATCGGTATTCGGCGTGGTTGGGGCGGATTGATTGATATCGTTCGCGACGACAAATATGACAACAGCAACAATTTTCAGGTATTGAGCGAAGAGGCGGTCAATCGCGCCGGGCGCACCGGCGGCACGTTCTTGCACACGTCTCGCACAAACCCCAGCAAAGTGAAGAAAGATGCTCTCCCAGAGCATTTGCGCGACACCTTCACCGAATCAGTTAACGATTTGACCGTAGAAGTGCTGAAGAACCTGGATTGGCTCGGCATTGATTATATTATCCCCATCGGCGGAGATGACACATTGAGCTATGGCGTCCGGCTGTATCGTGAAGGGTTCAAAGTCATCGCCATCCCGAAGACAATGGACAATGACGTCCCCGGCACCGACTACTGCATCGGTTTCAGCACTTGCGTCACCCGCACCATCCAAATGACCAACAGCTTGCGCACCTCGGCTGGCTCTCACGAACGTCTGATGGTTTTAGAAGTCTTTGGGCGCTACGCCGGCTTTACCGCTCTGCTGCCCACCATGGCCGGGGCCGCCAATCGCTGCGTCATCCCCGAATACCGCTTCAACATCGAGCGGCTGGCCGAACTGCTCATCGCCGACCGCAATCGCAACCCAAGCAAATATGCCACAGTTTTGATATCTGAAGGCGCCACCTTCGACGGCGGCGATATGATCTTCCAAGACAGCCGCACAGATGCCTACGGTCACGCCAAGCTGGGCGGGATTGGCGACATGGTTTCCAAGCGCCTCGAGGACCTCTCGCCGAAATACAACAACGGCAAAACCATCCACACCATCAACCAGAAGCTTGGCTACCTGGTGCGCGGCGGCGACCCAGATGCGATCGACTCGATTGTCCCGATGGCCTATGGCAACCTGGCTTTGGATTTGATCATCAAAGGCATTCATGGCCGCCTGGTTGTACTGAAGAATGGTCGCTACGATAACGTCCCGGTAGATGTTGTCACCAGCACGAAGAAACTGGTGGACGTATCGAAATTCTACAGCGCCGACCGGCTGCGCCCAAATTACGAAAGCTTCGAAATGAAACCGCTGTTCATCATGACCAGCGAAGGCTAAACAAGGCGAAATTTGTTTTTGACCCTTGCCGGCAGGCCCTCTGTCATTTATAATGGGGGCCTGTCAGTGAGGAAAGGGCGCGTAGCTCAGTTGGTCAGAGCGCATGTATCACACACATGAGGTTCGAGGGTTCGAGCCCCCCCGCGCCCACAAAAGACATAAAGAACCTTAATGGAGACATCAAAGTATCCTTTAAGGTTCTTACTTTTTTTCAATATCTGACGGGGTCATGCCCGTGACTCTGTTCAGGTTAGGGGGTAAAGATGCTGGTAACACCTTTACGCCTGCCCTTTTCCAGAAATAACGCTCTATAGATGGAGCGTTTTTTTATTTCCTGTGTCCCCCAAAAATAAAAATAGACGCTATGGATTTATTTGCATAAACAATTTTGACATATAATTCAAGAAGGAAAGGAAAAGACCATGAAAACATTCCTATTGGCGTACAATATTATTCTATTGGGAGGCCAAAATGACCGATAACTCACCTCGTACCCCAGAACACTTTTTCATCACCGGCGGGCTGGGATGTATCGGAGCCTGGGTGGTGCGCAACCTGCTCCGCGAAGGCATTCCGGTCACGATCTTTGATCTGGCCAGCAGTCCTCACCGGTTGAAGCTGATTTTGACTGAGCCAGAATTGGCCGCGATCCAGTTTCTCAGCGGCGATATGCGCGATTTACAAGCAGTGAAAGCTGCCATCCAGAGCAGTCAGGCCACGCACATCATTCACCTGGCCGCGCTGCAAGTGCCATCCTGCAAAGCAGACCCCTCTCAGGGAGCGCTGGTTAACGTGGTTGGAACCGTCAATCTATTCGAAGCTGCCAGGCAAGCTGGCATCCAGCACATCGTGTATGCCAGCAGTGTGGCGGTGTACGGTTTGAGTGAGGAATATCCTGAAGGAGAAATTGATGATCAGGCTGCCCTGAAACCACGCACCCATTACGGCGTCTATAAGCAAGCCAACGAAGGCACGGCGCGCATCTACTGGCTGGATAATGGGATCAGCAGCATTGGCCTTCGACCTTACACCCTGTATGGCCCTGGGCGCGATCAGGGGATGACTTCCAGCCCGACCAAGGCCATGTTGGCCGCGGCCGCCCAGCAAGCCTATCACATTCCCTATGGTGGGCGCGGTGGAATGCAGTATACCGACGATGTCGCCAAAATTTTCATTCAGGCGGCGCGACTGGTGTTTCAAGGGGCCGAGGTTCTGAACATTCGCGGCAGCGTGGTAGATATGCCCGAAATTATCGCCGCAATCGAGGCGGCTGAACCGGCGGTCAAAGGCAAGATCACGTTTGACCCGAAACCATTAGCCCTGCCAGCAGGGGCGGACGATAGCGCTTTACGCCGCCTGTTTGGTAAGCTGCCCAACACCCCGCTGAATACGGGAGTCAAAGCCACCGTCGATCTGTTCAAGCAAGCTTTGGCAGACGGACGAATTGCTCTATAAAGGTCATCGCCAATGAAAATCACCGCAATCAAAACGATCCTGGCCTCGCGAATGCACGAGCCTGAACGGCAGTGGTTTACCAGCACCTTCCGTTCGATCAAGGCCGATGGCGCCTTTGTGCAGATCGACACCGACGAAGGGCTGACCGGCATCGGCGAAGCCTGCGCTTATGGCGGCCCAACGCAGATCAAAGCCTGGGTAGATTGGCTAAAGCCGGAGTTGCTCGGATGTGAACTCAATCAGCCGGCTTTGCCCCTGGCGGCGCAGCTTCATCCTAACGGCCGTTCAGCCGCCCACGATTGCGCCGTGGCCGGGATTGACTGCGCCCTGTGGGATTTGCGCGGACAAATCGCCGGAAAACCCACTGCCACACTGCTGAATCCCAATGCGCCAGGACGTGTGCGCCTGTACGCTTCGGCGGGATGTCAATATGATTGGCGCGCCAGGCCGGAGCAATTAATTGAGGAGGCGCTGGGATTTTTGGCCCAGGGCTTTAGCGCATATAAGTTTCGCATTGGCACCCATTGGGCCTGGGACAAGGTGACGGTGGAGCGCTTCTTGGGGTTGGTGCGCGAGCTGGCGCAGGCGGTGGACGGACGGATGGAATTGATGATGGAAGGCAACCAACGCTTGACAGAAGAGCAAGCCCTGGCCATCGCCAAAGAGATTGAGCGGCTGGGCTTCATCTGGTTCGAGGAGCCGCTTCCGATGGCAGATATTGACGGCTACGCTCGTCTGAATGCCGCCGTCGGGCTGCCCATCAGCGGCGGAGAGTCACTGACCACCCTGGAACAGTTCCGCCCCTACCTGGAAAAAGGCGCTTACGGCATCGTCCAGCCAGATGTCGGCTGGTGCGGCATCAGCGAGGCCATGCGGATTGCCGAGGCGGCGGCGCGTTACCGGGTGGACGTCTGCCCACATAGCTGGCACAACGGGCTAATGGCGATGGCCAACGCCCACCTGGTCGCAGCTTTGCCCAACCCGCGCGTGCTGGAAGTGTGTATGCACCAGGGGCCGCTCCAATGGGAAAGCATCGCCCAACCCCCACTCATCAAAGATGGCTGGCTCTATTTCCCGGAGCGCCCCGGATTGGGCGTGACCCTCGCCGCGGAGATAGAGCAGCGTTTCCCATATATCGAAGGCCACTACGGAATCAACGTAGAGCGTTAACTCAGTCTTTCTCGTTTCTACAACAAGCAAAGAATTTGGGCAACTAACCCACTGGTTAAATAGCCTTTATTTTGATAAAATGACCCTACTTATCTCTAACAGAAGGAGTTTCCCTAGCATGAGCAGTACAGTTCAACACATTCTACAGGTAAAAGGCAACGACACCTGGTCAATCAGCCCCAACAACACGGTATATGACGCATTACGAATGATGTCTGATAAAAATGTCGGCGCCCTACTGGTAGTCGAAAATGACAAATTGGTGGGTATCCTCTCAGAGCGCGATTACGCCCGCAAGATCATCTTGCAGGGCAAAAGCTCCAAAGACACTTTGGTGAGTGAGATTATGACCACCAACAAGCTGATCACCGTTCACCCGCAGCAAACTGTCCACGAATGCATGGAATTAATGACCAACAAACGCATCCGTCACTTACCGGTTGTTGTGGATGAGAAGGTATTGGGCGTCATTTCGATCGGCGATGTGGTGCGCACGATCATTTATGAACAGCGCGAGAAGATCAAAGACCTTGAAACCAAGTTGATCAGCGGGCAAAGCTAAACCATCCAAGGTCCCATTTTTATCCTTTGGGAAGCTGCCAAAACACGAGATGTACTCAGCTTTAGGGCTAAAATTCTTGCGTTTTGGCCGCTTCCCAGATCGCATCCATTTCTTGCAACGAAAGATCGGCGACCGTTTTCCCTTGCGCCCTGGCGGCTTTCTCAATCTCAGCAAAACGACGCTTGAAGCGTAAATTGGTTTCACGCAGCATGCTCTCGGCGTCTACATGATACCAGCGCGCCAGGTTAACCACTGAAAACAGCAGATCGCCAATTTCAGCCGCCCGCTCGGCTTCATTCTGCGCCTGGCGCACTTCACGCGCCTCTTCTCCAACTTTTTCTAATAATCCCTCCACATCGGGCCAATCAAAACCAACGCGTGCGGCGCGCTTTTGATATTCAAGCGCCTGCACCAGGGCTGGCAGCGCCGCAGGGATGCCATCGAGCAAACCAGCCTCAGCTTTCCCATTGTCCTTGCGTTCCTCCGCTTTAAGCTTTTCCCAATTCTGTAACACATTGCTGACGCCAGTGACTTCGACATCGCCAAAGACGTGAGGATGGCGGCGCACCAGTTTTTGATGGATGCCGCGCAAAATATCGGCGGAGCGAAATTCACCCTTCTCATTGGCAATTTGAGCATGCAAAACGATCTGCAGCAGCAAATCGCCAAACTCTTCACACATTTTCGCTGGATCATCCAAATCCAACGCCGCCAGGACTTCATAAGTTTCTTCCAACAGATAAGAACGCAAGCTGTGATGGGTCTGTTCTCGATCCCACGGACAACCGTCTGGGGCGCGCAGACGGGCAACGACTTCTTGGAAAGCTTCAAAAGACGTTGCTACGCCCACAGGCGGCACGTACAGCCAATTATCGGCGATGAGGCGAGGATTATGAGGCAAATCGGCCAATCGAAGCGCTTCTACTCGGGGAGAGGCGGTTTCTGCCGCGCCAATTAACTTAACAAGATGATCGGCGGGATACACAACCGCTAACACCGCGCAAAGCCGTTCAATGTTCGATCCCAGGTTGACGATCAGGGCCGGCGCATCCGGTGGAAAGGGAGGGGTGCGTAGATTTACCAACGCCGCAGCTTCTATCAAGGAAACATGCGGCTGGTTTTCAATAGATAAAGCCTGAAAGAGTTTTTCAAATAGCATGGCAGGTTGGTTAAAACAAAAAAACGTCATGCGGAAAACGCAAAACTTCGCTTTCCACATGACGTGAAATTCATAAAAAAATTAACGCTTGGTGTAGGTAGGAGCCTTGCGAGCGCGCTTGAGGCCGGGCTTCTTGCGTTCCTTCACCCGTGCATCACGAGTCAAGAAACCACCCTTACGCAGCGCAGAATGAGCGTCAGGCTTCATGAGTTGGAGCGCACGCGCCAAACCCATTTTCACCGCGCCAGTCTGGCCTGTAACCCCACCGCCATTCACTACAACGGTGATATCCAAAGTGCTGGTCTCTTCACCGGCAGCCTTAACCGCTTCCAAAATGGCTTCTGGGTCGCCTGTCCGGTTGAAATAATCTTTGAGGGGTTTCTGATTGACCACAAACTGCCCTGAACCACTGGCAACCCGCACCCGAGCCGTGCTTTCCTTGCGACGGCCAATTCCTTCGTAATACTGCGTCATACTTACTCCTTAGATAGCTTTTGGCTGCTGAGCTTCATGTGGATGTTCAGCGCCACCATAAACCTTAAGCTTCTTGATCAGGCTGCGGCCCAATTTATTGTGCGGCAACATGCCCCACACAGCACTGCGGATCACCCGATCGGGATGAATGGCAAGCTGATCTTGCAGGCTGATAACCTTAAGACCGCTAGGAAACTGCGAGTGACGATAATACATCTTGTCCTCGAGTTTGCTGCCAGTCACCTGGATATTCTTCGCATTGATGACGATCACAAAATCGCCGCACTCAGTACCGGGAGTGAAACCGGGCTTGTGCTTGCCCAAGAGCAGGCTGGCGATTTGAGTCGCCAGGCGGCCCAGATTCTGGTTATTGGCATCCAACAGAACCCACTCGTTGTTCAAGTCATCAGCTTTGGGATAAAAACTCTTCTGCACGGTCATCTTCTCCTATAGGAGCGAAACTTAAAAATTCACGCCTACTCAACTTCATCATCTTCCAGGTTTCTCAAACTACGTTCTCTCAGCGGGCTGCGCAAACCAGGCAAGTAACTGACGCCAACCAGGGTCAAGCCATTGGGTAACGCCAGACCTGGCGCAGAGGCCACCTCAGCCGCCCGCGGATTTGACAGGCTCTGAGCAATTGCCATCCACCCGATGCGCTGTTGAGCAACTGCTACTTGAAGATAGACCATCCGGCGAACCATCCGGTACAAGAAAGCACTCGCTTCTACTTCAAAAATCAACTGCTCTGCTTGCTGCTGCCACTCTGCCCGGTAAACAGTTCGCAATGTGCTGCCGCCAGCTTTGGGAGGGGCGCCGAACGCTGCAAAGTCATGCGCGCCCACCAGAGCCGCAGCCGCCTGCTGCAAATCGCTCAAGTTCAGCGCAGGCCACACCCGCCAGCAATACCGCTCAAGGAGCGGGTTACGCATCGGAGCGCAAAGGATCGTATAGCGATATTGCCGCCTCAGCGCATCAAAACGGGGGTGAAACGTTGAGGGAGCAATACACGCTTGCCGGGCGGCGACATCACAGGGCAAATGCGCATTCAGAGCTTTGAGCAAAGCTTCTTCACCGTGACGCCATTCCAAATCGAAAGCGATCACCTGCCCTGAGGCATGCACACCTGTATCCGTACGCCCCGCCGCCAAAATGGATTGGCCTTGCCAACCAATTTGCTGCAGCGCGGCCTCTACTACCGATTGCACTGTTCGAGCGCGCCGCCCCTGGCGCTGAAACCCATAAAACTGCGTGCCGTCGTAGACGAGAATAACCTGGTAACGTACCATTTGCTTATGGGATAGCAACAGCTTCAAGATGGCTTTGCTATAACCAAAAGCCGTGATTGACTAGCCTTCAACCAACTCCAAAAGCACCATTTCAGCAGCATCGCCAGCGCGAGGGCCGATTTTTATCACACGCGTATAACCACCGGGGCGATCAGCATAGCGCGGCGCAATATCATCAAACAGCTTCTTGACGGTTGCGGCATTGCTCAAACGCTCCGCCGCTACGCGACGGGCATGCACCATCTTCGCCGCCCCGGCAGAATTGCCGTCTTTTGCCAACGTGATCAAATGCTCTGCCTGGCCGCGAATCGCTAACGCCTTTGTCTTGGTAGTCTGAATCCGCTCATGCTCGAACAATTGATTAACCAGATTCCGGCGCAGCGCAATTCTTTCATCCTTGCTGCGGCCAAGTTTGTATCCTGATACATTGTGTCGCATCTTCCCTTACTCCGCTTCTTTTTCCGCATCGTCCCGCAAATAGCCCTTCTCACGCATCTTCTGACGCAATTCATCCAGGCTCTTCTCACCGAAATTACGAATAGACATAACCGCTTCTTCGCCTTTTTCCAGCAGTTCAATGACCTCGCCGACAGTTGTGATCCCGGTGCGTTTCAAAGAGTTAAAGACTCTCACCGAGAGGTCCAGATTTTCAATCGGCGTTTCAATCATCTCGCTGGTCAGACGGCTGCCTTCCTCAGAAATTTCTGAAATCGCAGCCAGCGTCTCCTCACTGATCCCTGCCAGGTGTCGCAGGTGTTCGATCAAGATGCGGGAGCTGGTGCTCAACGCATCTTCCGGAGAAACCGTGCCATCCGTCCAGATTTCCAGAACGAGCTTATCATAATTTGTACTTTGCCCTACGCGGGCATAACCAACTTCCCAGTTCACACGCTGCACAGGACTGTAGATCGCGTCCACTGGTAGTTCACCAATCGGCAATCGTCCGGTCCGATCGTCGGCCGGGGAATACCCGCGGCCGCGCTCAACCGACATTTCGATCTCCAAATTGGCGTTCGGATCGTCAACCGTGAACAAATACAATTCAGGATTAACGATATCCACTTCAGGCGGAGTGCTGATATCCGCCGCCGTCACTGTCCCGCTGCCATGCACTTCCAGGCGCAAACGAGCAGTATCTACATCATGCAGCTTCATCCGTAGTTGCTTCACCTGCAACATCACGCGGATTACGTCTTCCCGCACTCCGGGAATATCACTGAATTCATGCTGCACATCTGCCACACGCATCGAGGTAACCGCAGAACCTTCAAGCGATGACAATAACGTACGCCGCAGTGCATTCCCTAGCGTAATCCCATAGCCGCGTTCCAACGGACTAATTACAAATTTACCATAATTTCGAGCTTCAGCTTCACGCTCGATTTTTGGCGTAACCATGTTACTCAAGCCAATCACGGTTCACCTCTTCGTTCTATGAGAACGTTACACATTGATGCAGTCGGCAAAATGCCGCCACAAGCACTGAAAACAAATTGTTCTCTGCAACTTGATCCAGTTCTGCTGAAAACTGGCTGAAGCACCAATGTGCAACGGTTTACCGCGAGTAGTACTCTACGATGGACTGTTCAGCCAAGTTGCCATCGATTTCAGAGCGTTCTGGGGCGCGCAGCATTGTGCCTGAAAGTCCTTTCAGGTCCCGGCTTAACCAGGCAGGCACATTATGCGACTCAGCCATATCCACCAGGCTCTTGAAATATTCGCGTTTTAGGGAACCTTCCCGTACAGACACATTATCGCCAGCTTCGAGGATCATCGAAGGAATATCCGTGCGACGACCATTGACCGAGAAATGCCCATGGGTGACCAACAGGCGAGCCTCGGCGCGGCTTGCAGCAAACCCCAGGCGGAAGATTACGTTATCGAGACGCGCTTCCAGCATTTGCAGCATGTTCAAACCGGTCAGGCCACGACGGCGCGAGGAGGCCACGTAATAACGATGGAACTGACGCTCCAACACACCATACATGCGGCGCGCCTTTTGCTTGGCGCGCAACTGACGTTGATAATCCGATTCGCGCTTCTTAGAGAATTGCGAGCTTTTACCATGTTGACCGGGAGCATATCCCCGGCGGTCGAAGGCGCACTTCGCAGAAAAGCACCGCGCGCCTTTCAGGAACAGTTTCTCGCCTTCACGTCGGCAGAGTTTACAAACTGGCCCGTTATATTTCGCCATAGAAACCTCTTTTATGCTAAATTAGACGCGGCGCTTCTTCGGAGGCCGACAACCATTGTGCGGAACCGGGGTCAAATCAGTGATTGAAGTGACCTTCAAACCCATCGCCTGCACCGCGCGGATGGCCGACTCGCGGCCAGGGCCAGGGCCCTTGACAAACAAAGCTGCTTCTTGCATGCCCATTGCCATCGCGTTCTTGACCGCCGCTTCGGCAGCCAGACGGCCCGCAAACGGAGTGCTTTTGCGCGAGCCTTTGAAACCAGATGCGCCGGCGCTGCTCCAGGTGATGGTGTTCCCATCCAAATCCGTTACCGTCACAATTGTGTTGTTGAAGGTTGCAGCGACATGCACCTGCCCGGCAGATAATGTACGCTTTACCTTCTTTGCGCTTTTTCGGCGCGAAGTACCTGCACTTTGAGCCATAGAACCTCACTTTAGACCAGAAAAATTACTTCTTGGTAGCGCCACGCCGCCGCCCACGCCCGGCCACCGTTTTCTTGGGACCTTTGCGGGTACGAGCATTCGTGCGCGTCCGCTGACCGCGCGCCGGCAAATTACGACGATGCCGTAAACCGCGATAGCAGCCAATTTCAATCAACCGCTTAATGTTCATTTGAACTTCACGGCGCAGGTCGCCTTCGACTTTGAAGTGCTGACCAATGTATTCGCGCAGTTTGGCTGCATCTGCATCAGTCAGGTCTTTCACCCGTGTATCCGGGTTTACACCAGTCGCCGCCAAAATTTCGTCGGCGCGGGGACGGCCAATGCCGTATAAATATGTCAAACCAATTTCTACCCGCTTATTGCGAGGAAGATCAACGCCTTCAATACGTGCCATAGTTCTTTATCCTATCCCTGTCGTTGTTTATGCTTAGGGTTTTCACAGATAATGAATAAGCGCCCGCCTCTTCGAACGAATTTACACTTCGAGCAGCGCTTTTTGATAGATGCAGTAACTTTCATGAGGCCATACTCCTTCATCACCAACTCACAACCGGGCGTTTTACTTGCGACCGCAAAATGCGACCTTGCCACGAAGTTGCGATTATACCTGTAGTTAGATGATCCGTCCAGTGCTACAACAAAGTCAGAATCATCGGTTCGCCATCTGTGACAGCCACACTATGTTCGAAATGGGCTGTCAGCGAACCATCAGCCGATACGACTGTCCATTGATCGGGCATTACTTTGGTCTGAGCCGTCCCAACCAACACCATTGGCTCCAACGCAATCGTCATTCCTGGTCTCAGCACCTGCCCACGACCCGCAATCCCATAATTGGGAACTTGCGGCCCCTCGTGCATCCGACGACCTACTCCATGCCCGGTGTATTCACGGGTGACATAAAACCCTTTGCTTTCAACATATTGCTGAATAGCAGCGGAAACGTCACCCGTGCGATTGCCAGCGCGCATTTGAGCGATACCTTCGTAAAGAGCTTGTTCTGTAACTTGCAACAAGCGCTGCGCTTCAGCCGATACCTCGCCAATCGCCAGCGTAATCGCTGCATCGCCGACAAAACCCTCCAGAGTGGTACCACAATCCACCGCCGCCACGTCCCCGGCGCGCAATTTGCGCTTGCCAGGAATTCCATGCACTAACTCCTCATTAATGCTGACGCATATCGTCGCCGGATATGGATAAGGGCCGGGGTAATTCTTAAAGGTTGGAATGCCGCCATGCTGACAAATAATCTCATTCGCCAAAGCATCCAGCTCGCCGGTTGTTACTCCTGGTCTGGCAGCTTCTCGAATGGCTGCCAGCGCCTTCGCAGTAACCCGGCCCGCCTCCCGCATCAATGCAATTTCACGCGGGCTTTTGATAACTACATGACGATCCCAACTCATAAAAAACCTATGACAGCGCGGTAAGTAGGTCAACAGAGACTTGCTCTATGGATAAAGTACCATCCACTTCGAGCAGCACCCCGCGTTGTTGATAAAAGTCAATTAAGGGCTGAGTTTGTTCCAGGTAGACATGGATACGCCGTGTCACCGTCTCAGCCTTGTCGTCATCCCGTTGATATAACTCTCCCGCGCAAAAGTCACATTTTCCCTGCACTTTTGAGGGGTTGAATTTCTCATGGTAGACCTGTCCACACGAACGGCAAGTCCAGCGACCGGTAAGCCGTTCGATCAGGATGTGTTCAGGAACATTGATATAAGGTACTGCTTTGACCGATCCATCCAAACTGCTCAACAGCGAAGCCAATGCTTCTGCCTGGGTGGGTGTGCGAGGAAAACCATCCAACAAAGCGCCCGTGCTGCAATCGGAACGAGATAAACGATCCCGAATCATCGAAATGGTAACGTCATCAGGCACCAACTCGCCTTTATCCATATACCCTTTCGCCAGCTTCCCCAATTCGGTTTGACCCTTCAAGTTCTCACGGAAGATGTCGCCCGACGAGATATGAGGAAGCTTCAATTTCTCAGAAATCACCTGCGCCTGTGTGCCTTTCCCGGCTCCGGGAGGGCCTAACAAAACGATGAATGTTTTCAATGACATAATTCCTCAGCGCACCAGGCGAGCGTCTTCATAACCGCGCAGCTTGAGTTCCGCGTCAATATTGAAGAACGTATCGCGCACCACACCGACGACAATCAGCATACCCGATGATGAGACCAGGAGCAGGCCGGCCTGACTGCCTAAACTCACTCCTACCAGAGAGAGCAAACCAGTAACCAGGACAGGCATTACTGACACAAGCCCCAGGAAGATCGCTCCTGGCAGAGTAATGCGGCGCAGCACACGCGTCAGATAGCGTTGGGTCGGAGCCCCGCGCGCCACACCCGGAATTTGAGCGCCCATTTTCTTCAGGTTTTCACCATAGTTCTGCTGCATGAAGATAACGTCTGTATAGAAAAAGGTGAAACCAACCACCATCAGGAAGTACATAATCCAATAGGCATTGCCACTGCCGCCAAACGTTGTGTAAACGCCCGTGGCAAAGGTTTTTACCCATTCGATCGAACTGCCCAAGAAAAAGCCGGCAATGATGGATGGAAAAGTCAACAGCGATTGGGCAAAGATGATCGGGATCATCCCAGCCATGTTCACCATCAATGGCAAGGTGCCTTTGACCGGCATGGACATGCCACGACCAACCCGACGGCCAGGGTACATCACTGGCACGTTTCGACGGCCTTGTTGGACAACCACAATGGCCAGAATGACCAGGACGACAAACGCTGCCAGCAAGATCAAGACAATCGGCCACTTATCTTGGGCGCCAACCACCAAACGCCGCACGTTATTGGGTATCTGAGCCACGATGCCGGCGAAGATGATTAGCGAGAGACCCTGATTACGAATACCATATTCAGAAATCAGCTCGCCCAACCAGATGCCGAACATCGTGCCAGCCGTCATTGCAAAGACAATCGCCCACGATGACAACCAGTTGGCATCGAACAGACCAAAGTTGGCGATGATCGGCTGATTCGCCAGATAAGAGAACGACTGAATTTGACCAATTGCCTGCAGCGCCGCCATCGGGATAGAAAGAATGTAGGTCCACTTTTCTTGCCACTTTTGGCCTTCGCGTGGGTCTTCTTCCATCCGTTTCTGCCAGGCAGGAACGATCGGCACCAGCAATTGCAAGATAATCTGGGCCGTGATATAGGGATAAACCCCCATCGCCAAAACCGAGAAGTTAGAAACAGTACCGCCCGATAACAGATCGAGGATACCGACCAACGTGCCCGCCGCCTGCCCGCCAGTGGCCTGGCCACTGAGCAGGTTAGCAAGAGCATCTCGATTAGCGCCCGGAACAGGAACATGCGCTGCCAGGCGATAAATCGCCATCAGCAACAATGTAATCAGCAATTTTCTCCGAATATCATGCGCCGTCCAAAGATACCGCCAGGCAGATCGCTTCATGAAAGAGTCTCCTGTTATTCGATGATTTCCACACTGCCGCCAGCAGCTTCAATCTTTGACTGAGCTGCTTTGCTGATGCGCTGAACACGTACCTTGAGCGCCACCTGAACATCCCCACGCGCCAGCACAACAACCGGGTTGCGGCTATCGCGCAGTAAGCGGGCTTCGTCCAGAACCGCGGGAGTGATTTCGCTGCCAGCGGGAAATTCTGTTAACTGATCGAGATTAACTTCGTTGTAAACCACATCAGTCAAGGGAGTAAAGCCCTGCCCACGAACAAATGGCAGGCGGCGGAAAAACGGCAGGTTTCCGCCTTGATGATACAAGCGCGTACCGCCGCCCGAACGAGAGTTCTGCCCCTTCTGGCCGCGGCCAGCAGTGCGACCCTGACCCGCAGCGATACCCTGTCCAACACGCTTGCGCTTCTTCCGAGACCCTTCTTGGGGTTTGAGATCGTGCAGTTTCATACGACTTCCTACGCTTCTTCCACCGTTACCAGGCGGTTAACCAGATACAACATGCCACGCAGTGAAGGGTTATCCACATGCTCAACTGTTTGATGCAAATGACGCAAACCCAACGCCCGAACAGTGGCTTTATGACGCTTCGAAAAACCGATTGTGCTGCGCACAAGCGTCACGCGAACAACTTTTTCTTTGGGTTCAGCGGTATCAGCCATTCTTCCTCCGCTCCCAGAAAGGCAGCATATCCTTGGGGGATTTGCCACGGCGGGCAGCCTCGTCCTGCGGCGACTTAAGCTGCTCAAGCGCTTCAATGGTCGCAAAGACCACATTCAAGACTGTACTGCTGCCCAATGATTTGGTCAAAATATCTGAAATGCCCGCGGCTTCCAAAACAGCGCGCACACCACCACCAGCGATAACGCCTGTACCTGGCGAAGCGGGCTTTAACAACACTTTCGCGCCGCCCACACGACCCAGCACTTCATGCGGAATCGTGGTGCCAAAGGTAGAAATTTTGTGCATGTTCTTACGCGCCCGCTCTGTCGCTTTGCGCATTGCATCGGGAACTGCATTGGCCTTGCCAACGCCCACACCGATCGAGCCGCGGTTATCACCCGCGACGACCGCTACCCGAAAGTTAAAACGGCGACCACCCTTGACCACTTTCGCCACGCGGGCGATCTCGATCACGCGCTCGTCATATTCATGTTCAAATTCTGGAACTTGATAATCCGTCATCTTGGACTCCGTAACCTAGAAATCCAGGCCGCCCGCACGCGCAGCATCAGCCAACGCTTTCACACGGCCAGTATAGCGGAACCCACCGCGGTCAAAGACCACTTTCTCGATTCCCTTCGCTTTCGCGCGTTCAGCAACCGCCTTACCAACCAGCTTGGCCTGTTCAGTTTTGTTCAGACCCTTTACTTTGGCGCGCAGATCTGTGTCTATCGTCGAAGCCGAAACCAAGGTGTTCCCAGCTTCATCGTCAATAACTTGAGCGTAGATGTGCGACAAAGCACGGAAAACGCTCAAGCGAGGACGTTCCGGCGTTCCGGCGACCGCTTTGCGGATACGCTCGTGCCGGCGAATACGTGATACAGAACGAGATTTATCTGCCATAGACTATGCCTTGCCTGTCTTGCCTGCCTTGCGGCGGACTTTTTCACCCAAGTATTTGATACCTTTTTCATGATAAGGCTCAACCGGGCGAATCTCACGAACGTTCGCCGCTACCTGGCCAACACCTTGTTTGTCAAAACCCTTCACTTTGATCTGACGAGTCTTGGCATCGGATTCAAACGAAATACCGGCTGGGGGCTGCACTACAACGGGATGCGAATAACCGACGTAAAGGACCAAATTCTTGCCCTCTATCTCCGCGCGATAGCCCACACCATTGACTTCCAGCACTTTCTCGAAGCCGGTGCTAACGCCAACCACCATATTATTAATCAACGCCCGCGTCATCCCATGCAGCGCTCTCACATTGCGCTCATCTGAAGGACGTTGAATCCTGACAGTTCCACCTTCCACCGAGACCTTCATCTCAGCCGGGAAGGTGTGCGACATTTCACCTTTTGGGCCTTTAACCCGCACACTGGAACCATTGACCTGGACTTCCACGCCTTTTGGGACATTTACAGGCATACGACCTATACGAGACACAGCAACCTCCTCGGATTTTGGTCCTCCGGCGCTCAGGCTCTGCATTCTTACCAGCAGACCTGAAAACCGGCGGCCCAAAATCACATTTACCAAACCTTACAAAGGATTTCTCCGCCAACCCCAAGTTGACGCGCGCGTTGGCCCGTCATAACTCCCTTGGGAGTGGAGAGAATCGCAACCCCCATGCCCGAAAGCACCCAGGGGATTTCCTGCTTCCCAGTATAAACACGATTACCAGGGCGGCTAATACGCTCCAAACCGGCAATAACCGGGCGGCGCTCGCGGCGCTCACCCACGTATTTCAGGCGAATGCGCAGCACTTTCTGTTGCGGGGTAACACCGTCTACCACCTCATAACTAGAAATAAAGCCTTCTTCCTTCAAAATTTTGGCAATCGCCACCTTCGACTTCGAGCTAGGCAACGCGACGATAGGATGGCCCACTGCCACCGCATTACGAATACGGGTCAGCATATCAGCGATAGGATCAGATACAGACATTCTCTACCTCCACCCGGTTTACCAGGACGACTTGACGACGCCGGGAATTTTACCTTCCAGGGCCAGGAACCGGAAACAAATGCGGCATAGACCAAAACGGCGCATATAGCCACGCGGTCGGCCACAAATTTTGCAGCGATTGCGTACCCGGGTGGGGAACTTGCGGCGTTCTTCACGATACTGCATACACTTTTTCGCCATATTTATTCATCCTTTCGAAACGGCATACCGAGCATTTGCAGCAACTGCCGGGCTTCATCATCTGTGCGAGCGGTAGTGACAATTGCCACTTCCAACCCACGCAGCTTATCAATCTTGTCATATTCAATCTCAGGAAATACCAGTTGCTCGCGCAAACCCAGGTTGTAATTACCACGACCGTCGAATCCATCGGGAGAAACCCCACGGAAATCGCGCACCCGTGGCAGGGCAATATTCATCAGACGATCCAGAAAATCCCACATCCGCCGGCCGCGCAGGGTAACTTTTACGCCAATCGCACGCCCTTCACGCAACTTGAAATTGGCGATACTCGTACGAGCCTTTGTAATCACCGGTTTTTGACCGGTAATTTGGGTCACATCAGATACCACGGCATCCAATGCTTTGGCATTATCCAGTGCTTCACCCACGCCCACATTTACCACAACTTTGGTAATGCGGGGAACGCGCATCACGTTCTCAAGGTTCAACGCCTTTTTAAGGGCTGGCACGATCTCTTTTACATAGCGTTCTTTCAATTGATGGGTCATCTTACGCTCCAAATTGCAGCGACTGCGCTAGGCATCTAACGCCGTTCCACATTGTTTGCAAATACGCTGAACGTCGCCAGCTTCATTCCGCTGCACCTGTAAACGCACTGGCTCATCGCACTTGGGACAAACCACCATCACGTTCGACACATCCACCGGGGCCTCAAACTCGATAATTCCTGGCCGCATATTGCGTCCCTGAGCCTGCTGCACCTGGCGCTGATGTTTCTTGCGGATATTGATACCCTGAACGACGACCTTATGATCCTCGGGAAGCACTTTGAGCACTTCGCCTCGGCTGCCTTTATCGTCGGCGCTGCCGCTGATCACTTCAACGGTATCACCTTTACGAATCTTTACTTTCACGGTTCTCGCTCCTGTTTCGTTAACTCTATAACACTTCGGGGGCCAACGAAACGATCTTCATAAACCCTTTTTCGCGTAGTTCACGGGCGACCGGGCCAAAGATACGTGTCCCCTTAGGGTTTTGCCCATCGGTGTCGAGGATGACAGCCGCATTATCGTCGAAACGGATGCGTGAGCCATCTTCACGACGCCACTCTTTGGCGCAGCGCACAACTACCGCGCGCACAATTTCGCTTTTCTTGATGGAGCCTTGCGGAGCAGCCGTCTTCACTGCCGCTACCACGGTATCTCCAATGTGGCCATAGCGACGTTTGGATCCACCCATAATGTGGATCACCAACAATTCGCGCGCGCCCGTGTTGTCAGCAACTTTCAAAATCGTTTCCTGCTGAATCATGGCTAAGCCTCCACGCCGGTTTCACCAGCGCCAACATCATGGCGGAGGATCTCTTGCACAACCCAGGTTTTATTACGCGATAAAGGCCGACTTTCAACAATGCGAACCCGATCACCGATCTGGCAACCAAGCTCATCGTGAGCCATCATGTGCTTGCGGCTGTGCACCACTTTTTTATAGAGAGGGTGGCGATAAGTTCGGCTGACTTCAACCACCACAGTCTTCTGCATTTTATTGCTGGTAACAATACCAACCAATCGTCGGCGATTGTTCATTTTTCACCTTCCGCTGGAGCCGCCTGCTGGCGTTCTCGCAAAATTGTATACAACCGTGCAATCTCGCGGCGGGTTTGAGGTAAGCGCGTCGGATCAGTTAACGACCCCATAGCCTGCTGAAAACGCAAGTTCATCAATTCTTCCTTTGCGTCATTCAGCTTCGCCAGAATCGCATCATTCGTTAATTCGCGAATTTCTACCGGTTTCATGCTTCGACTCCCAAATGCTCACGAGCGACGATCTTTGTCTTGATCGAAAACTTATACTGAGCCTGGTGCAGGGCTTCTTTGGCGACATCATCGGGCAGGCCGCCGCCTACCTCAATCATCATCCGGCCAGGGCGGACAACTGCCACCCAAAACTCGACATTCCCTTTCCCTTTACCCATCCGGCTCTCAGCAGCACGTTTGGTAATCGGTTTGTCAGGGAAAATACGCACCCAGACCTTCCCACGGCGCTTCAGCGAGTGAACAATCGAACGACGAGCCGCTTCAATCTGGCGGGCAGTCACCCAACCCGGTTCAAGCGCTTGAATCCCATATTCACCCAATTGAACTTCCGCGCCGCGCAAGGCCTTTCCTTTCATACGACCGCGCATTTGCTTGCGGTATTTGACACGCTTTGGCATCAACATAGTTGCAACCTCTCTTTAGAGTGTAGAGAAAAGAGAATGCTTGATTCTCTGATCTCTTCTCTTACTCACTCACGTACACGCCTTCGGTCGGCTCTGCTTTTTCCTCGACGCCGCCCAAGACCTCACCCCGGTAAATCCACACTTTGACGCCGATCCGTCCGTAAGTAGTCAACGCTTCAGCCTGGCAGTAGTCAATATCCGCCCGCAAAGTCTGGCGGGGTACACGACCTTCACGCATGTTGACCACACGCGCCATTTCTGCGCCGCTCAACCGGCCGCCAACTTCCACACGCACGCCCTCCGCGCCCTGGCGCATCGCCTGCTGGATAGCGCGTTTCATCGCGCGTTGGTGGCTAATGCGGCGCTCGATCTGTTCAGCAATATTATGCGCAACCAGATAAGCATCCAGATCAGGAGATTTGATCTCTTTAATCTCAAGATCAATCTTCTTCCCTACCAAAGCTTCCAGGCTTTGGCGCACCTTCTTGACCGACTCGCCCTTGCGCCCGATCAAAATCCCTGGTTTCGCGGTATGCACCACAACCTTGACTTTGCCCGGGAAGCGCTCAACCTCAACACAAGAAATGCCTGCCCGAGGCGCCTCGCGGCGAACCAATTCGCGCAGAGCAAAATCCTGGTGAAGTTGGTTGACGTAATCTTGGCCTTCCGCATACCAACGACCTTCCCAGGTCTTGTTGATCTTTAACCGAAATCCGATAGGATGAACTTTACGACCCATACGATCTCCTTATTTATCACTCGCGTTCCCGCAAAATCACGGTGAGATGCGATGAACGACGCAGCCAGGGCTTGAAACGCCCGCGAGCGCCAAAGCGGCGCCACTTGCGGGTGGGAGCCTCGTCGGCAAAAATGCGATAGACATACAAATCATCGCGGCTTACCCCAAAGTTCTCCTCGCCATTCGCCATTGCTGAAGCGACCAGTTTCGCGACAGGTTTTGCAATGGCTTGATGAGGCGTGAACTGCAACGTCGTTAACGCTTCCACCACGTCCTTGCCGCGCACCAGATCGGCCAACAGGCGAACTTTCTGAGCAGAGACGGGGATATTGCCAGCGTATGCACGAATATCAGTACCAGGCATGGCTCAACCTCACTTCTTAACCTTCTTCTCAGAAACATGGCCGCGGAAAGTGCGAGTAGGAGCAAATTCGCCTAAGCGATGCCCCACCATGTTCTCAGTAACATAAATCGGTACATGGCGGCGGCCATCATGCACTGCAACCGTATGACCAACCATCTGGGGGAAAATGGTGCTCTCACGACTCCAGGTACGGATAACCTTTTTCTCGCCACGTTCATTCATGGCCTCAATTTTATTGAGTAAACTCAGGGCAATAAACGGCCCTTTTTTCAGTGAACGTCCCATATTTCTCGTCTCCTAGCAAATGACTAATCCATCGCAAAGGATGATCAGCCATCTGCCATTTTTTAGCGGCGCTTCGCTCCACGGCGGCGAATAATGAACTTATCCGTCGTCTTGTTGCGGCGAGTCTTATAACCACGGGTCGGCTTGCCCCAGGGGCTTTTCGGACCCGCCATACCAGTCGGTTGGCGACCCTCGCCGCCACCATGGGGATGGTCGCGCGGGCTCATTGCATACCCACGCACCGTCGGGCGGACACCCTTATGGCGCTGACGACCAGCTTTGCCCAATTTGACATTGCTGTGATCCACATTGCCAATCTGCCCGATCGTCGCATAGCAGGTTTGCCGCACCAGGCGAACTTCGCCAGACGGCATACGAATTTGGGCATAGTCGCCTTCTTTGGCCAACAACTGCGCCGCGCCGCCAGCAGCCCGCACCAACTGACCGCCTTTTCCGTTTTTCAACTCCACATTGTGCAGCAGCGTCCCAACCGGAATGTTGGAAATGGGCAAATGGTTGCCAGGGCGAATTTCTGCAGTCGGGCCAGAAAACACCGTATCGCCAACCTTCAGATCAAGCGGGGCAATCATGTAGCGTTTCTCACCGTCAGCATAATACAGCAACGCCAGGCGAGCTGTGCGATTGGGGTCATATTCAATCGCCGCGACGCGCGCCGGAATGCCATGCTTCTCGCGTTTGAAGTCCACAATACGAATTTGCTGGCGCTCACCGCCGCCCTGGTGGCGGACGGTAATCTTGCCGTAACTGTTACGACCACCGCGCTTGCGGCGCTCTACAATGAGAGAACGCTCCGGGCGGGTCTTGGTTATTTCTTCGAAGGTGTAACCGGTCATCCCACGCAAACTGGGAGTCACCGGCTTGTATGTCTTTACAGCCATAGGACTAACCCTTTACCCCTTCAAATATATCAATCGTATTCCCCTCAGCCAGGGTGACAATTGCTTTTTTATATTCGCCGCGGCGAATGAGCACACGGCGGTTGCGCCAACGGCGGGCGCGCTTGGCAGGAACGTTAATCACATTCACACCAACCACGTTTACGTCGAACAAGGTCTCAACTGCATCCTTGACCAGGGTTTTGGTTGCATCAGCGGCCACCTCAAACACATACTGGTGCAGAGCGCTGTTCTGATAGTTCGACTTCTCGGTAATCAACGGTCGGCGGAGGACATCGTGTAAAGTAGACATTTTCTCGACCTCCGTTAGGCTAAATAGCTGGCGATCACATCCAACGCGTTGAGCGGCAGGACGATCTTATCGTAGCTCAACAAATCGCGGATGTTCAAATAACTGGCCAACAGGGTCTTGGTTTCTGGCAGATTGTTTGCGGTGCGCGTTACCATTTCATAGGTAGCATCCTTCTGCCCCAACAAGACCAATGCGCTGGAAGCGCCCACCAAACGCGTAAGGGCTTCAGCCATCAAACGCGTTTTGGCCTCTGTGAGGGTTAAAGCATCCACGACAACCACAGCATTTTCTGAAGCCTTGACCGAAAGTGCGGAGCGCAATGCAGCGCGGCGCATCTTCTGCGGCATCTTCAGCGAATAATCACGCGGATGCGGAGTATGCACACGACCGCCGCCAACCCAATGGACTGAACGCGTCGAGCCCTGGCGGGCGCGCCCGGTGCCTTTTTGGCCCCACGGCTTACGCCCACCGCCAGCCACATCGTGACGGGTTTTCGTGTCATGCGTACCCAGGCGTGCATTTGCCATCTGGCGCACATAAGCCTGGTGCATCAAATCAACATTTACCGGGGCTTCGAAGATCTGCGCCGGCAAATCCACCGTGCGCACCTTCTCCCCTTGCATATTCAGGACATCAACTTCCATGTCAGCTTTGCTCCACTAGCGAGATCAATAATCCTTACGGATTACTGTTTCCGCGCTTCCTTAATCAGAACCAGACCATCCTTCGCGCCGGGTACTGCACCATGGATGCCGATCAAATTGCGCTCAGTGTCCACCAGGACAACTTTAAGATTCTGCACGGTCACACGATCATTGCCCATATGACCCGGCCCGCGCGCACCTTTGTAAACCCGACCAGGGGTAGTGGTGGAACTCCGAGAACCAGGAGCGCGATGACGATCCGACTGACCATGAGTCTTCGGGCCGCCCTTGAAGTGATAGCGCTTGACCGCGCCCTGGAAACCTTTCCCCTTACTGGTTCCGATCACATCCACACGCTCGCCAACCTTGAAAACTTCAACGGTCACTTGATCACCCTCTTTCAATTCCGGGTTTTTCTCCCGAAACTCACGCAAAAAGCGCAACGGAGGCATATTGTTGCGCTTGAGGTGCCCTAACTGACCGCCGGTGAGGGATTTTGGTTTGACCTCACCAAACCCAAGCTGGACCGCTGAATAGCCTTCGCTTTCAACCGTGCAGACCTGGGTAACATAGCATGGCCCAGCCTCAATGATGGTGACGGGTAAAGCCGCGCCAGCCTCATCGAAAATCTGGGTCATGCCAATTTTCTTGCCAATCAGCCCTTTCAACATTTCGGTTTTCTCCTAAAGTAAAATATCGGGACTGTCAGTCTGGGCTTGACTGCATCATCCCTGACCGCAACGCAGTCAGCTAACCCGCCGCAAAGCCTGGATAAGATCGCTCGCGGAAAAGGCTGCTCTTGCGCTGCCTGTCTAACAACATGCTTACAAGTCAAGTGTCACGCATCGCTTACAACGTGACACTTGACATTCAAACACAAAACTAGATTTTAATTTCGATATCCACACCCGCCGGAAGATTCAGGCGCATGAGCATATCAATGGTCTTCGAATCTGGATCCAATACATCAATCAAACGATTGTGCGTACGAATTTCAAAGTGCTCGTGCGAGTCTTTGTCAATGAAAGTCGAGCGCCGTATTGTATACCGTTCTACCTTAGTTGGCAAGGGTACGGGGCCAACTACTCTGGCGCCTGTGCGCTCTGCCGTTTCGACAATGCGCTTCGCAGACTGATCCAGAACACGGTGATCGTATGCTTTAAGGCGGATGCGAATTTTCTGTTTAGCCATATGATTACACCTACGCAATAATCTTGGTGATCACGCCCGCGCCGACGGTCAGACCGCCTTCGCGAATGGCGAACTTCGAGCCTTGCTCCAACGCGACCGGAACGATCAACTCCACTTCCAGGTTCACGTTGTCACCCGGCATCACCATCTCAACCCCACCCGGCAGTTTGATGGCACCCGTTACATCCATCGTCCGAATGTAGAACTGCGGACGATACCCGTTGAAGAACGCCTTGTGCCGCCCGCCTTCTTCCTTCTTCAACACGTACACTTCACTCATGAACCGCGTGTGCGGGGTGATCGAGTTCGGCTTGGCAACCACCATGCCGCGCTCCACGTCTTCACGCACGATGCCGCGCAGCAGCAGACCGCAGTTGTCCCCAGCCATGCCTTCATCCAACTGCTTGTGGAACATTTCCACGCCCGTCACCACCGAGGCCATGCTCTTGTCGCGCAGCCCAACGATTTCGATTGCATCCCCAACCTTGATGCGGCCGCGATCCACACGCCCAGTCACCACTGTTCCACGCCCCTTGATGCTGAACACGTCTTCCACCGGCATCATGAACGGCTTGTCCACATCACGCACCGGCAGCGGAATATACTCATCCACGACCCGCATCAACTCTTTGATGCACTCATATTCCGGCGCATTCGGGTCTTTGCTCGTGCTTTCCAGCGCATGCAGGGCGCTGCCACGAACAATGGGAATCTCATCGCCAGGGAAGTTGTAACCGTTCAACAGGTCGCGCAGTTCCATCTCGACCAGTTCCAGCAGTTCCGGATCGTCCATCATGTCCACTTTGTTCAAGAAGACCACAATGCTGGGCACCTCAACCTGCCGCGCCAGCAGAACGTGTTCACGCGTCTGCGGCATCGGCCCGTCGGGGGCAGCCACAACCAGGATGGCGCCATCTACCTGCGCCGCGCCCGTGATCATGTTCTTGATGTAGTCACGGTGCCCGGGCATATCCACGTGGGCGTAGTGCCGCTTATCGGTCTGGTACTCCACGTGTGCAATATTGATGGTAATGCCGCGCGCTTTTTCTTCGGGGGCATTATCAATCGAGTCGTAGGCGCGGAAATCCGCCAACCCACGCAAGTTACACCATTTGGTGATTGCAGCAGTCA
>CAIQJJ010000506.1 GCA_903872065.1 uncultured Anaerolineales bacterium
GGCGTATGACTGCCCAATGGCATCTAAATCCTCTGCCCTTTTCCAGCCTGGCGGAATTCTTCCCCAAATGGGATGCTGATGAACGTGTGGCCGCGTATGCCATTTTGGGCGGTATCCCGGCTTATCTCAACTGGCTTGAGCCAGGCCTGGCCCTGGTGGATAATATTCGCCAGGTGATGCTCGATGCTGGCAGTATGTTCCTGGCAGAGCCAGCTTTCTTGCTCTACGATGAAGTTCGTGATCCAAACAATTACCTGGCAATTTTGAAAGCCATTGGCGGTGGGGCGCATACCCTGACTGAAATCAGCGAGCGGGCCTTTATTCCAAGCACCAGCGCAAATTTCTATCTAAACACACTCCAGGAACTTCGCCTGGTTGAACGCCGTTTGCCGGTCACACAACCGAAGGTAGAGCGCAGTCGTTCTCGCAGCGGCCGCTATCACCTGAGCGATCCTTATTTCCGCTTCTATTTCCAGTTCTTGGAACCCTATCTATCTGCTTCCCCCTTCGATCCAGATCAGGCGATCGAAGCGGTGCGCAGGAATTTGAGAGCTTTTGTGGGGGCGACCGCCTTTGAAGACTTGGCCCGGCAGTGGGTTTGGGCGCAGGGCAAGGCAGGGCAGTTGCCTTTTACGCCAGATAATATTGGCAGCCACTGGAGCAGTCGGGTGCAAGTGGATGTTGTGGCGCTCAACTGGCAAACCCACGACATCTTATTGGGCGAGTGCAAATGGGGCGCAGATCGGGTTGATCGTCAAGTGATCCGAGAACTGTTGGAAGAGAAAACGCCTTTGGTGCTAAAAGATTTGCCCGAAGCCGGCGCGGGATGGAATGTACACTACGCCGTGTTTGGGCGCAAGGGCTTTACACCGGCGGCAAAGGACGAGATGAATAAGGTTCATGGTTTGCTGATTGACCTGAGCATGCTGGACTCGACCCTGAAAGTTTTTCCCAACCCTTAATTATTTCTTCTCCTGGAACATGATATGATCCTTTAAATCTTGATAATTTGGATACACTTGAGAAACTTTTCCCCTGTGCGGAGGATACAATGCCTGATCTGTTGTTGGCTTTCATTACCGGTTTGACCACAGGCGGCTTAAGCTGCCTGGCAGTGCAAGGTGGCCTGCTGGCCAGTTCTCTGGCGCAGCAAATTGAAAAAGAGTACCAGTCCCGTCCTGTCAAAAAGGGAGGGCGCGCTGCATCGCCCGCTACCGCCTTGCCGATCGCCCTCTTTTTGCTCGCCAAATTGGCTGCCTATACCCTCTTGGGCTTGCTGCTCGGCTTGCTCGGCTCGGTGCTGACCCTGACCCCCATGCTGCGGGCGGGCCTCTTGATCTTCATCGGCGTCTTCATGATCGGCAACGCCCTGCGCATGTTCAACGTCCATCCCATTTTTCGCTACTTCATTATTGAACCGCCTTCCACCGTCACCCGCTACATCCGGCGCGTGGCGAAGAACGGCGACAGCTATATCACTCCGCTCTTCCTGGGGGCGCTGACGGTTTTAATCCCGTGCGGCGTGACGCAGGCCATGATGGCGGTTGCCATGACTACCGGCAGCCCGATGCAGGGCGCGGCGACCATGTTCGCGTTCACCCTGGGCACCAGCCCGGTCTTCTTTGCCGTGGCCTACCTGGCGACGCAGTTGGGGGCGCGGCTGGAGAAATTCTTCATGCGCCTGGTGGCGGTCGTCGTCTTGATTTTGGGCCTGGTCTCGATCGACTCGGGCCTGACCTTAGCCGGCTCGCCCTTTTCGTTGAGCGCGTTGTTGAGCCCGGTCGCTGCCAGCCAGCCGCTCTCCGCTCCCACCGCAGAGGCCAGCACTGAACTGGTGTTGAACGCCCAAAACAATGGGTATGTTCCAGATGTGCTGTACGCCAAAGCCGATCAGGAGATTTCGCTCAAGCTTGTCACCAAGAACACCACCTCTTGCGCCCGCGCTTTTGTCATCCCCACCCTGAACGTCGAAGAACTTTTGCCCAAGACCGGCGAAGTGGAAGTTAAAATCCCGCCCCAAAAGCCCGGCGCGGTGATCCATTTTTCTTGTTCGATGGGCATGTACAGCGGGCGGATCGTTTTCGCTCAATAGAGGTCTCTCTCCCGAAACCCTAAAGGTCTTCTTAGACCTTTAGGGTTTGGGATGTGTAGGAAATCCCATGCTCAAAAAGACATTTCGCGTCCCCGATATGCACTGCACCGCCTGCGTCATGCGCCTGGAAGGGTTGGAAGATGACCTGCCCGGCGTCAAGCGCGTCAAAGCCAGCTATCAAAAAGGTCAGATGGAAGTGGAATATGACGAAAAACTGCTGAGCGAGGCCCAAATCGCCGCCGCGGTCAAGCGCTTGGGCTACACCCTTCAGAGCGCTTAAAAGGCTGTGAACCAAAAGACCTTGAGGCTTGCTAAAAAAGCCTCAAGGTCTTTTTCATACTTGCTCTATTTTTGCCCTACTTTTGCCGTTTCAAGAGTTTGCGCGTCAGTTCATGCAGCGCCTCGCCGGCCTCGCCCTGCGGCTGCGCGTCGTCCAGCGCGTGGAGCGCCTCCTGCGTCAGGCGGTCGGTCTCGGCTTGCGTGTAGGCTCGCGCCCCCTCCGCCTCAAGCTGCGCTGCCAGCATCGGCGCCTCTTCGACGCCGATCGGCCCTTGCGCCCAGCGCGCCGCGAAGGGCCCTTGCTGGCTTAACCCATATAAGATCGGCAGCGATTTTTTCCCCTCCACCAGGTCGCTCTCCACCGATTTCCCGGTCATTGCGCTGTCTCCCCAAATGCCCAGGAGATCATCCTGGGTTTGATATGCCAGCCCCACCAGCCGCCCGAACTGCCGGTAGTGTGGGCGGCTGGGCGACTGTGCGATCAAAGCCCCCAACTCGGTGCAGGTCATCAACAGCACCGCGGTTTTGCCCTCGACCATCGGCCAGTAATCCGCCGGCGTCAGGTCGTGGCGCTTTTCATAACTGATGTCGAGATATTGACCCTGGGTGAGGTGCAGGCAGGTCTGCTGCAGCCGGTGCGCAGCCGGCAGACAGACCTCCGGCGCGGTTTCGTTTAAGCGGAAGATCGCCAGGTGCGCCAGCGAGAAGAGCGCATCGCCAGTGTTGATCGCCTGGGGAATGCCCCACTTGCTCCAAATGGTGGGGCGGCCGCGGCGCAGCGGCGAATTGTCCTCGATGTCATCATGGATCAGCGAGAAATTATGCACCAGTTCCACCGCCGCCGCCGCCGGCAGCGCCGCCTGCCAGTCGCCGCCGGCCGCCGCCGCGCACAGCAGCGTCAGCAGGGGGCGGAGGCGCTTGCCTTGCGCCTCCCGTCCAGCCCCCTCGCCTTCCCAACCCAGATGGTAAGCCAGCATGGCGTACAATCCGCCCAGGCCGGCCTGGTTTGTCGTCGCCACGGCGCGCCGCAGCTCTTCTTCGATGGCGGGGTAATAACGTTCACTCAAAGTTTGAAAGGCAGTCATAAAAGGTTTCCTGGCATGTTGGCGATCAGTTTTCCATTGCGCAGCGCGGCGATATCGGGCGCGCCGGTCGCAAACAGGCAGATCTGAACCTCGCGGCGCAAATCGTTGAGAAGCTGGACAGTCGCCTCAAGCGATTGGGCGGCGGTCTGCAGCAGTGGGCCGGCCAGCCCGCCCAGGCTGGCCCCCAGGGCAAGGCACTTGGCGACATCCACCCCGCTGCGCAGTCCGCCGGAGGCAAAGATCAGAATCTCCGGCGCGGCGCGGCGCACATTTTGAATCGCCTCGGTGGTTGGAATGCCCCAATCTACAAACGCGGCCGCCAGCCGGCGCTGGCTTTCGGTCTTCGCGCGGTGCATTTCCACCTGCGACCACGAAGTGCCGCCCGCCCCGGCCACATCAATCGCCGCCGCCCCGGCGTCCGCCAGGCGGCGGGCGTCTTCCAGCGAAAACCCCCAGCCCACCTCTTTGGCAATCACTGGCGCAGACAGCTTGCGGCATACCGTTTCCACCTTCTGCAGCAGCCCGCCGAAGGCGGTCTCGCCCTCCGGCTGCACCGCCTCTTGCAGCGCATTGAAATGCAGAATCAGCGCATCCGCTTCGATCATATCCACCGCCCGCTGGCACTCCTCCACGCCGTAGTGGTAATTGAGCTGAATCGCGCCCAGGTTGGCGAATAATAAAATATGGGGCGCAAAGCGGCGCACGCGAAAAGTGTCGGCCAGTTCGGGCTTCTCGATGGCCGCCCGCTGCGAACCAACGCCCATCGGCGCGCCGGTTTGTTCGGCGGCCTCGGCCAGCACACGGTTGAGCGCCGCCGCCTCGGGCGTGCCGCCGGTCATCGAAGAGATTAAAATAGGAATGCGCGCCGCTTTCCCGAAGATGGACTGGCTTAAATTCACCTCGTCCAGGTTCACTTCAGGCAGCGCCTGGTGAACAAAGCGATAGCGCTCCAGGCCGGTGCTTAGCCCGGAGCGCACATTTTCTTCTAAATTGATGCGAATGTGATCAGTTTTGCGTGAGGTGGTTAATGGATTGTCGGGCATACAGGGAAAATCCAGTCCTTTGATGCGTAACTCCGTTAGTAGGGTGGTGTTCTAGTGGCAGAGTTATCTTACCAGTCCGATTCGGCAATGTCAATAAAAACTCCTGGACGGCAGTGCTTCTCTCTTGACATTGCTGTAACGCAGATTACAATTGGCCGTGTTATGGCCGCAACCTATTCCTGTAAGGAGGATCATGCAATGTCTGATGCTACGTATGAAAAAGTGAAAGCAATTATCGTGGATTTACTGGGTGTCAGTGAAGAGAAAATCAACCTGGAAGCCCGTTTCCGCGAGGACCTGGAAGCCGATTCACTCGACCTGGTTGAGTTGATCATGGCCTTCGAAGACAAATTCGGTGGTGAAATTTCTGACGAAGATGCTCAGAAAATCACAACGGTCGGCGAAGCCGTCAGCTACCTCGAAGAGCATAACGCCTGACAGCGTAATTTGTTTTTGCTGCAAGCAGCAAAAGTGCGGACAGTCATCCTGTCCGCACTTTTGTTTTCTACCCTAACAGGCTCGGAATTTCTTCCGGGTGCTTGGCCACTTTGACCCCCACCGCCTCCAGCGCCTTGATTTTGTCCGTCGCCAGGCCCGATCCGCCTTCGACGATCGCCCCGGCGTGCCCCATGCGCTTGCCCGGAGGGGCGGTCTGCCCGGCGATGAAGGCCACCACCGGCTTGGTCAGGTGATCGGAGATGAACTCCGCCGCTTTTTCTTCGTCGCTCCCGCCAATTTCACCGATCAAGATCACTTTCTCGGTGTATGGGTCAGCCTCGAACATATTCAAGCAGTCAATAAAATTGGTGCCGTTCACCGGGTCGCCGCCGATCCCCACGCAGGTGGTGACGCCCATGCCATGCTGCATCAAGGCGTACAGCACTTCATAAGTCAGTGTGCCTGAGCGCGAGACCATGCCGATATTGCCAGGGATGGCGATGTCGCCGGGGATGATCCCCACCTTGGCCTCGTCTGGCGTCAGCAGGCCAGGGCAGTTCGGCCCCACCAGGCGGATCCGCTTTTGGTCGAGATAGTTGCGCACCCGCATCATATCCTGCACCGGGATGCCCTCGGTGATGCAGACGATCAGCTCGACATTGGCATCCGCCGCCTCAAAGATCGAATCGGCGGCAAAGCGCGCCGGCACGAAAATGATGCTCGTATTGGCCCCGGTCGTCTCCACCGCCACCTTGGCCGAGTCAAAGACCGGTATTTTGCCATCCAACACCCATTCGCCGCCCTTGCCCGGCGTGACGCCGGCCACGATATTCGTGCCATAAGCGGCCATCTGTTGGGTGTGGAACAATCCTTCATTGCCTGTAATGCCATGAACCACCAGGCGAGTGTTTTTGTTAACAAGAACGCTCATCGCTTTTCCTACCTTTTCGCCGTAGAGGCTGCGACCGCTTTTTGGGCTGCGTCGGCCAGAGTTTCGGCGGTGATCATACTGGCATTCGCTAACATCTGGCGGCCCTCGGCGGCGTTGGTGCCGACCAGCCGGATCACCATGGGGACTTTGGGCTTGACCTCGTCCATGGCCGTCAGAATCCCGCGGGCGACCTCGTCGCAGCGGGTGATGCCGCCAAACACGTTAAACAGCACCGTTTTCACATTTGGATCGGAGAGGATGATGCGCAGCGCCGCGGCCACTTTTTCCGCCCCGGCTCCGCCGCCAATATCGAGGAAGTTCGCTGGCGAGCCGCCGAAGAGTTTGATGATGTCCATCGTCGTCATCGCCAGCCCGGCCCCGTTGACCATGCACCCGATCTCGCCGTCCAACTTGATATAGGACAGCCCGTATTTGCGGGCTTCGATTTCGGAAGCTGCCTCAGCGTCTAGATCGCGCATATCGGCCAGGTCGCCGTGGCGGAAGAGGGCATTATCGTCAATCAGCATCTTCCCATCCAACGCCAACAGCCGGTTATCGCCAGTGATCACCAACGGGTTAATCTCTGCCAGAGTCGCATCGCATTCGGTGTAGGCGCGCCACAGCGCCGCCGCCAGCGCGCCAAAGGCGCGCCAATGTTCACGCGGGAGATCAATCGCCATGGCGATATCGCGCGCCTGGTAATCGCGTAAGCCTAACAGCGGGTCAATATAAATTTTGATGATCTTCTCAGGCGTATCTTTGGCGACCTGCTCGATCTCCACGCCGCCTGCCGCCGAAGCCATGATCACCGGCTTGCGGTTGGAGCGATCGTTGGTGATGCCCAGGTAGATCTCAGTTTTGATGTTGGCGGCCTCATCCACCAACACCTTGCGCACCGGCAAGCCTTTGATTTCCATCCCCAAGATTTGAGCGGCGACTTCTTCGGCTTCGTGCGGCGTTTTTGCCAGGCGAATGCCGCCGGCTTTCCCCCGTCCCCCTACCAATACTTGTGACTTAATCACAACGCGGCTGCCCAATTCTTCGGCGATTGTTCTAGCCTCAAGGGCGCTGGCCGCTACCCGCCCTTTCGGAATCGGGATGCCATATCTGGCGAAAATCTGCTTTGACTGATATTCATGCAGTTTCATTCGTTTGCCTCCAGTGGTGACATAACTGCGGTACTTAAAGATTATATCATGGGTTACTCTGTAAAAGCCGGGGTTTTGGTCGCGCCCTCACCTCCCTTCACCGGGAGCAAGATCGAGAAGTTGCTGCCCCTGCCTTCCACGCTCTCGACCCAAATTTGCCCATTGTGCAGCTCAACCATCGCCTTTGCCACCGACAGCCCCAACCCCATCCCCCCATGCCGGCGTGTGAGATGCGACTGCACCTGGTAGAACCGCTCGAAAACCCGCGGCAGGTCTTTGGCCGGGATGCCGATGCCGTTGTCAATCACCGAGATTTTGACATAGCCCGGTATGTTTTCAGTGGCGATCAAGACATGCCCATTTTCATTGGTGAAGGTCAGCGCGTTGGAGAGCAGGTTGCCTAGCGCAATCGTCAGTTTTTCTTCGTCGCCTTCGATGGTAGTTGAAGCGCCTGACAGGCGCGTGCTGATCTGAATCCGCTTTCGCCGCGCCATTTCTTCAAAGGCGGCGCTCACCCGTGGAATCCAATCGCTGATCGCGATCGTCCTGTGGCGGATCGTCGTTTTCCCCTGCTGATAGGCATTCATGTTGGAAAGGTCTTCGATGATGCTCTTAAGGCGTGTGGCGCTGCGGATGATGACCTCAAGCTGATGATGCTGCGTCGTATCCTGGATCGCGTCGCTCAAGAAGGTGGCGTGGCCCAAGATCAGGCCCAGCGGCGTGCGCAGCTCATGCGAAGCGACCGCGATGAACTCCGACTTCATCTTCTCCAACTCCGACACCTGTTCGTAGGCGCGCTCAGTCTCCTCCATCAGCAGCGTACTGAGGGTCGCCACAGCCGCCTGCGCTGCCAGAGTCTCCAGAATGATCACGTCCTCTTCATTATAAGCGCCGCCGCGCTTGTTGAACGTCTCCAGCACGCCGATCGTCTCGCCGCGGAACACGAGCGGCACAGCGACCATGGATTGGATGATCACTCCCAGGGGGCTTTCGCTGTCCTGGCGGACGCGCCCATCGCGGCTGGCATCGAGAATCACCGCCGGCTTCGATTGCGTATAGACTAAGCCCGCCACACTGCGGTCAATCGGCACCCGCAGCCGGCGCGAGGTTTGTTTACGCGAAACCGGCCCGGCGACAAAACGCAGCAGGTCAGTTTCCTCTTCATAGAGTAAAATCGCACAGACCTCACTCTGGGTCAGATCCTCGCTGGCGGTGACGACAGTCTGTAACAAGCTTTCCAGGTCGGCAGAGGTGCCAAGACTGCGGCAAACCGATACCAATTTTTCAAGTTTTTGCAGGCGTTCGTTTGAATTCACTAGCGGCATATTAACCTCCGGGCAGGTAGAATCCATTATAGCACACCACTGCCAAGCTGTTTCGCAGCCTTTGGCTTTTTTCAAAAACGCCAAAGATACCGCTACTGTGCCTGGGTTGATGCACGTCAATCTGGGTGGGTATCATATCAGTGATATTGAATTTAGTGCAGCTTTTGATGTAGTGGATGCCAAAGTGGGCGAGTACCTTTCCGAAGCCATCTTTGCTTTTCCCAATAACATCTACAAATTCGCCACTGTGCCGCATTTGAATGCGCCGGTTTCGCGCGGCATGACCCACGATGGCCTGGGCAAATATTTGTCGCAGATCGTCACCGAAGCGCCTGGCCCCACCGCCGGCATTGTGCGCATTTTCCCGTGACCGGAGCCATCCGTTCAATCTGTTCTGCGCAGTCCGTTCGACAGCTTTTACACCCCACCCGCCTCCAGGTTTGGAATCGCCGCCGCCCTCTTGACAGAATCAATTCGCGGCTTAGAATTGACCCAGGCGCGTCAAAATTCGCGGCTTTGTCATGCGTTACGGGGGAATTACAGCCCCTCGAAACAGAACTTTTCTGTGCTGCTGCAAAGGGAAAGACGCAGTCCGCCTCTCCTCCGTGGAACGCAGGGTTCTGGCATAATGGTTTCCGATCCACACTATTTTTTGATTCTCAGGAGGAGAAAATGCTCACATTCAAGCGTTTGGGAAAATGGTTTTGCGCAGCCCTGATCCTGGTATTCATGTTGGCGACTGTCGCCTGGGGAGGGAGGGCGCAGCCGGCTGGCCCGGCGCAGCCCGCGGCCCTGGCCTCGTTCCAGCAAACGGCAGATTTAGCCCCAATGGGCCTGTATCCAGAAGATGTCTATTGGGACGACCGTTTTATGGATAACAATGGCGTAAATGGTTCCGTTGGAGCTATCGCTGCCGATAGCAATGGGAATGTGTATGTCGGTGGCGATTTCACCGTGGCGGGCGGGATGCCGGCAAATGGCATCGCTCGTTGGGATGGCAGCGCCTGGCATGCCCTGGGCAGCGGAGTAGACGGTTCGGTTTATGCCATTGCGGTCAGCGGGAGTGATGTTTATGTGGGCGGGAGGTTCGCCTCGGCCGGCGGAATGCCTGCCAGCCGCATTGCCCGCTGGGATGGCAGCGCCTGGCATACCCTGGGAAGTGGGGTAAGTGGTGATGTTTATGCCATTGTGGTCAGCGGGAATAATGTGTATGTGGGTGGAACTTTCGTCTCGGCGGGAGGGATGCCTGTTAGCCGCATCGCCCGTTGGGATGGCAGCGCCTGGCATGCCCTGGGCAGTGGAGTAAACTATAATTATGCTTCTCCTATTGTTTCTGCTATTGTGGTTAATGGCAGTGATGTGTACGTGGGCGGCTGGTTCACTTCGGCAAGTGGGATGCCGGCCAATCACATTGCCCGTTGGGATGGCAGCGCCTGGCATGCCCTGGGTAGTGGAGTAAGCGGCGGCGCACCTTTTCCTTTTGTTCGTGCCATTGCGGTCAATGAGAGCGATGTGTATGTGGGCGGCAATTTTACTTCGGCGGGTGGGACGCCGGCCAACTACATCGTCCGTTGGGATGGCGGCGCCTGGCATGCCCTGGGTGCTGGAGTAAGTGGTGAGTATCCTACTATTTTTGCGCTAGCAACCCGTGGTAGTAATGTATATGCAGGCGGCTCTGCCGAATTTGCCGGGGATGTGCAGATCAACGGGATCGGTTATTGGAACGGCGTCCATTGGTCGCGCCTGGGATCGGGAATTAGCGGCGGAGGGGTCTCTGCCCTTGCCGTTGCCAACGATCAGGTCTTTGTCGGGGGAGGGTTTACCAGCGCTGGCGGCAAGGTTTCCCAGAATTTTGCTATCTGGCATATCCCCACCGCCCCCAAACTGCACCTCACCTACACGACCGGCGCGCCGGGGAGCACTTTCCACTTCACCGCGGTGGGCTTTCCGGCCAGCAGCCAGGCGGTGATTAAGGTCAATGGCTACGCTTTCCCCACCCAAACGACCAGCGCCAACGGCGACCTGACCTTTGCGGTTCACACCGCCAGCAGCGCCCGACCGGGGAAGTACGTGGTCACGTTCTCGGTCAACCCACAAGACTCGCTGACTTTCGAACTCGATTCCGCCGCGCCCGTCCGGCCGGATGTCGGCCTGCCGCCTCTGGAACTGCCTGGCAGCGTCCCTCCCCGCACGATGCTTTATTTGCCCTTGGTGACGAGGTGAGGCTGCGGCGCACCGATGCCTGCCCGTTCCACCAACCATCCTGTTTCTGCAAGGGTCAGCCGGGAGACAGATCATCTCCTGCTCCGCCTGGGGCTGACCCTTGCATTGCTTGGCCTGGCGTTGGGCGCAGCCTGGAATACCCGCCGCCCAGATTTATCCACCCGGCAGGAGAAAGCGGAGCAGTACACCGCCAGTTTTGACGCCCTCCATCCATTGGGACAGACTTTTGTCGCCAGGCAAGATCGCCTGAGCGCGCTGCAATTCTTTGGCCGCCTTGCTCCGGGGGCGCTCGATTCCGCCGCCAGCTTGACCTTGCGCCTCAAAGAGTCGCCCGCCTCTGCCACAGACCTGCTTGTCCAGCATGCGCCGTTGAGCGCCCTGCGCAGCGGGGCGGCGCTCATGTTCTCATTCCCGCCCCAGGCGTCCGCCGGCCGCCCTCTGTTTATCTTGCTCGAAACGGACGCCCCGCCCGGCCAGGTCGCCCTCTTCACCAGCCGCAGCGACGCTTATTTCGACGGCGATCTGTACCTGGACGGCCAGCCGACTGGGCGCGACCTGGCTTTCCGCGCCTACACGGCTCCCGATGGCCTGGGCTGGCTGCGCTCTTTGCTGGCTGCGCGGGAGCGGATCGGCTGGATGGCCGGTTTCACCCTGTTTTTTGCCCTCCTGGGGGGCAGTTTGTTATTCTTGTTGGGCGCGCCGCCTCCGGGGGCGCTGCCGGAGGACAAAGTTCATCGCCTGGTCGAATGGTTGGCGACCGCCGTCGTCTGTGGGGTGAGCATTGGGCCGATCGTGTGGACGGTGTGTACGCCGTTTCATGTCCGCCTGGACGCGCCAGTCTTGCAGGGGGCGTTTGCCGGCGTTCTGCTGCTGGCCCTTTGCAAGGGGCTGCTCCAACGGCTGGTCGTGCCCAGCCGGCCTTCTCCCGCGCCCCGCCCGTCTTCCTCACAGCCCTCAAAAGCCGCCCAGTCCAGCGCCGGGACTCTTGAGTCTGGCGGCGGCTGGCCCTCTGCGCTCGCGTTTGTCGGACTGTTTGTCCTGGCGCTTGGCGGGCGCGCCCTGCAGATTGAAGATGTAGCGGTCCCCTTGTGGGTGGATGGGTTGACCCACGCCGCCACCGTTCAAGCCATCCTGCAGACAGGCGGCCTGTCGAACGCGGGTTTCCTTTACCATATCGGTTTTCACATCAATGTGGCGGAACTTTACGCCTTCACCGGTCTTCCGAGCGCCGAGTTGATCCTTATCTATGGGCAGTGGCTCGGAGTTTTGAGCGGCTTCAGTTTGTATCTCCTGGCCGCAAAGCTGTTTGGGCTGGCGCTCCATTCCCGCCCTGCCGTCCGCGCTGCGGCGCTCTCCAGCGCCATGGGGCTGTTCTTCTTCGCCCAGTTTCCGGCCGGCTTGATCAATTGGGGGCGTTATCCGTTCATGCAGGGCCTAACGCTTTTACCAGCGGCGCTTGCAGTGACATTGGACGCTTTCACGCAGCGAAAACCGGCCAACACCGCCCTGGCGCTCATTCTGGTCGCGGGGCTGTTTCTTTCCCACTACGGAATGGCGTCTTTTTGGCTGACTTTTGTCGTGACGTGGGCGTGTTGGCGCGCTTGGGATCAGGGGACTCTCCGCGCCGTCTTGCGCCGGCCGTTTCACTTCCCGACGATCCGCATCAAGCCGTGGATGATGCTGGCCTTTGGCCTCGCGCTTCTGATCCTCCTGGCCCTGGGCGTGCGCCTCGCCTCCTTCTGGCCGGCCAGCGTCCTGGCGGCAATGATTGCCCAAAGCCGTCAAAATGTGGAAGAGCTAAACCTCGCCCAAATCCTGGCCGCCAATTTTCGCTCCGGCGGCTTGTGGCTTGGCCTCGCCGGCCTGGGCGGTTTGATCCTGGCCGCCTTCCGTTACCGGCCCGTGCTGCTCCTTACCGCGGGTTGTTTCCTGGCTCAGGCCGCCTTCATTGCCCTTCAGTCCCCCTTGTTCGGAGAGGCCCTGGCCAGCTATACAAATCTGCTGCTGGCTTTATCCCTGCCGCTCTCGCTCTTGGCGGGCTTGCTGTGCGGTGAATTGGCGGCGTTTGCATTTCCACCCGCCTCGCCCCAAAAACGCGCCCCGAAAACGCCGGCCGGCGCACTTCCGCATCTGCGCACAGGGGCGGCGCTCAGTTTTGCCGCGCTGGCGATCGCCGGCAGCTTCGCCCAATGGGGCATCGTGACCCCGGCCACGGTCTTATTCACTCCCGCCGATCGCCAGGCAGTGCAGTGGATTCGCGCAAATACCCCCGCGCCGGCCAGGTTTTTGGTTAACTCGAATTATTGGGGCGCGCTGAAACAAAAAACCGTACCTTCCGACGGAGGCGGCTGGATTGAAGCGCTGACCGGCCGCCCGGTCGAATTCCTCCAGAACGAGCAAGACCTCCAAAACATAGAACAGTTTTTGCGTTTGAAGCAGATTGACTACATTTATCTCGGAGGATTCCCAGGGTTTTTGGATCAGGCTCTTCTTTCCGCCGCCGCGCCGCCTCCGCTGCTAGAGAGCCTGGAACTGGTCTACCAAAAGGACGGCGTCCGCATTTTTCACCGTCGTCCGAGCGAACCTTGATGCCGCCCCTCTTGACAGAATCAATTCGCGGCTTAGAATTGACCCAGGCGCGTCAAAATTTGCGGTTTCGTCATAATTCGCGGGCGTAACATTTTTTGATTCTCAGGAGGAGAAAATGGTCACAGATCCAAAGAGTCGCGCGGCGCTCGTTGGGAAGCTGCTGAGACCGTCACAGATTCCCTGTTTTGGCAGCGCCCCAAAGGATTTGCGCCGCTAGAACGCAGAGACCACTGAGTCTTTTCTCTGTCTTCCGCAGTGAAGCCTTGAGTGGTGTTATTTTTATACCAGTCTTTGCGGTTAAATTTTCCCCGCCTGTATTTCCTCAGCAAAAAGCACACTTCTTAACCATGACAGGTATAATTGGGAGACACCTTCAGCAGGAAACTATCCGCGTGTATCACACCCTTGAACCCTACACGAGAGCGCCATTGATAGATCGTTGACCAGGAAATAGCATGTTTCTTCGCCGTTTGACTGCATCGCTTTATAGAATCCATCCCTTCCTTTTTGTTATTTATTTTCCAATTGCTTTGCTGGCCGCCAATTTAGGAGAGGTATTGCCAGCCAGTGTACTTCGCCCTTTATTGGTCTCCGTATGCTTTGCTTTGATCGCCTGGGGCTTCAGTTGGCTCCTCGCGCGGAATTGGGATAAGGCAGCATTGATGGCATCCGCAGCGGTGGTCTTGTTTTTTAGCTACGGTCATGTCTATGGGATTGTCAAAACCTGGGTGATCGGCGATGTTTTGATCGGACGCCACCGTTTATTAACACCGCTGTGGGGAATCCTGTGGCTGGCCTGGTGTTGGTGGGTCATTCAAGCCAGGCGAAACCTGGACTTGCTCGGGAAGGCTTTTTGCGTCGTTGCACTCACGTTAATGTTCATGCCTGGATTCAGCATCAGCCGTTATTATCTTCCAGAACTGTTTCAAAAACATCCAGAAGATGCGTCTGATCACCCCGCTCCACAACAGAATACAGCTCAAACACTGCCCGATGTATACTACATCATCCTCGATGCCTATGGGAGATCGGATGTGATCAAAGACTTATATGATTATGATAATTCCAGTTTTATCTCTTACTTGAAGGAAAAAGGTTTTTTTGTTGCTGATGAAAGCCACAGCAACTACAATCAAACGGTTCTTTCGCTGCCATCGTCGCTTAACATGGATTATATCAACGACCTCGCGGTTCAAATGGGGGCTGCATCTACGGATCGTCGGCCGCTTTTAGAAAAGATCGCTGATAACCAGGTGTCAGAGATTTTTAAGGGACTGGGTTACCAATTCGTGACGTTCGACACTGGATCACTGATCACCCAAATAAAAGACTCGGATATTTACCTGTCGCCATCCTATCAAAATATTTCGCAAGAACAAGCTCTATTGAAGGGGATATATCTGGATGACTTCGAAGGGCTGTTTTTAAAGACGACGATGGCGCGCGTCTGGTTTGATGAATTCCTGGCTAGACAAAACAACGTAACAAATTTCGCGATCGAATTTCCCTACATAAAGCATCGTGTCAGGATCCTCTACATCTTCGATCAACTGGGCGAGATTCCGGCTTGGAATGGCAATTATTTTGTTTTCGCACACATTTTTTCACCCCACCCACCATTTGTTTTTGGCAGCCAGAGTGAAATGATTCAACACAGCCAACCGATATCCTTTCAAGACACAGGTTGTTGCAGCCAGGAGGAATACATCAATGGCTACCATAATCAAGTAATCTACATAACGAAGCGGCTTCAGCAAACAATCGATCAGATTCTGAGTCGATCTGCGATTCCTCCTATCATCATCGTTCAGGGAGATCACGGCCCAGGCGCATATTATGATGGCATTTCGATGGATGAATTGAAAACCTACGATCGTATGAGTATTCTGAACGCCTATTATTTCCCTAAACCAACAAATTTGCTTTACCCCTCGATTACACCTGTCAATTCATTTCGCGTTTTATTTGCCTCCCAGTTCAATATGGATTTTCCATTGCTGGCCGATATGAGTTACTTTTCACCAGGCAATCGCCCCTACGAATTTTCGGAAATTCCCCTGGAATGGCTGAAAAAATAATTAGAGAAACACCTTCCCAAGGAACCCTCCCATGCGTATCACCCACCTCGAAACCTACACCCGCGGCCCCATTTCCATCGTGCGCCTGCTCACCGACGACGGCTCTGAAGGCATCGGCCAGATGTCAACCTTCAACGCCGACATCAGCGCCGCCGTCTTCCACCGCCAGGTAGCCCCCGTGGCCCTTGGCTGGGACGCCGACGATTTGGATGGCCTGGTTGACCACCTGTTTGAAGCCAACTACAAATTCCCCGGCAGTTACGTCTGCCGCGCCGTCACCGGCCTGGATACCGCCCTGTGGGATCTGCGCGGCAAACGCGCCGGCAAGAGCGTCTGCGAACTGTTGGGCGGCCAGCCGCGCCCCCTCGTCGTCTATGGCTCCAGCATGCGCCGCGACATCACCCCTGAACAAGAGGCCGAACGTCTGGCCGGCCTGCGCCAGTCGCTTGGCTACCGCGCCTTCAAAGTGCGCATTGGCAAGGTCTGCGGCCACGACCAAGACGAATGGCCCGGCCGCACCGAGGCGCTCATCCCGGCCGTGCGGCGGGCGCTCGGCGACGAGGTTGCCATTTTGGCCGACGGCAACAGTTGCTACACCGCCGCCAGGGCCATCGAGGTCGGGCGCATGCTGCAAGAGTATGCCATCGGCCATTTTGAGGAGCCTTGCCCCTATTGGGAACTGGAATGGACCGCTCAGGTAGCCGCCGCCCTGGAGATGCCCGTCGCCGGCGGTGAGCAGGATTTCGATCTGTGCCAGTGGCGGCGCATCTTGCAAATGCACGCCGTAGACATCGTCCAGCCGGATGTGTGCTATATCGGCGGCATGACGCGGGCGCGGCGCGTGGCGCGCTGGGCGGAACAGGCCGGTTACATCTGCGTACCGCATTCCGCCAATGACTCCATGGTGCTCACCTTCACCCTGCATCTCATGGGCGCGATCCCCAACGCCGGCCCGCATGTCGAATATTCCATCGAGCCGAGCATCTGCCCGGAGGGCCTGTATTCCCCGGCCCCCGTGGTGCAAAACGGCATGGTCAACATCCCCTCCGGCCCTGGTTGGGGTGTAACGATCAACCCCGATTGGCTGGCCGCCGCCGAATATCGGATCAGCCATCAATAATAGGAGCAAGTTTGATGCAAAAAATGATCGCTTTTATCACTTTTGAAAGCCCGTGGTTTCGCGCCGGCGGCATTGGCGCTGTGATGGCGCAGTTACCCGGCGCAGCGCAGGCGATTGGGAAACGCCGCACAGTCGTCATCACCCCCTTCCACAACAAGTCTCCCAAGTTGAACGACTTGAATCTCGAATCCATCGCCAGGGTTGAGCTTAAATACCGCGGCGACCCCGTCGCGGTCGAAGTCTTGACCCACACTTCTGGCTGCCCGTGGTTTTTCCTCAAGGTGGTGGACGGCTCATTTTTCAACGGCGAGCGCCATCCTTACGATGTCTCGAAGGAAGATCTGCTGCGCAATTCACTGATTTTCGGCGTCGCGGCGGTCAAAGCGCTGCCCTGCCTGGCGGATTACTTTGGCCTGCCTCAACCGGAGGTCGAATGGCACCTCGTCGCCCAGGATTGGGAGGCCTCGACTGCCTTGCTCGCTTTCAAGAGCCAGGACGCCGCCCAGGGCCGTCTGCATCTCACCCTGCACAACAGCTACGACGAGTTTGCCACGCCGGAGAATTTCGCCAGCGTGGGCATCAACCCCGATCTCTGCCCCGGCGATACCATCTTGCATCGCGCCCTCTTGCTCTGCGAGCAGCCGGTCTTCACCGTTTCCGATCAGTTTGCCCTGGATTTTACGCAGGATTTGCTTCAGCGGGAGGTCATGGCGCCGCAGTTGCAAGAGCTGCTCAGGAACATGGATGTGTTGGGCGTGGATAACGGCCCGTTTGTCTCGCTGGCGCCGGAAGCGGCGCATTTGCAGCAGGCGGCGCATGGCGATTACGCCGCGCTTAAGGAATGGAAAGCCGGCAGCCGCCGCAAGGCGCTGCTCGCCCTCGATGCGCATCACCCCACCGAGTCCGCTCCCCTGTGGGGCGATCGGAATCAATTCCGTCGTGAGGCTGATTCGCTGTGGTTTGTCATGGCCGGGCGCGACGACCCGCGCCAGAAAGGCTACGATGTCGCCGCGCTGGCCGTCGAAGAATACCTGGCGGAGCATCACGGCCAGGCCGGCTGCGCCCAGTTCCTCTTTTTCCCTAGCCCCGGTGATGAGGGGCTGCCCGGCTTGAGGTTTATGCAGGCATTGGCCGAGCGTTTCCCTGCCGATGTGATCGCCTTTCCTTTTCTTTGGGGGGATGGCTTCAAGGCTGCTTTGCGCGGCGCAACCTACGGCCTCATGCCCTCCCTCTACGAGCCTTTTGGCATGGCGAATGAGTTTTACCTTGCCGGCGGCTGCGTGGGCATCGGGCGCGCCACCGGCGGCAACCTGGAGCAAATTGTTCCCTTGCGCTCGTCCGCCGCCTGCAACCGCGCCGTGCGCAGCCGCGCCGAACGTTATCACGCCTTATCCAGTTTCCCCACCGGCATCCTCTTCCGCGAGCGAGATAGGATCGCCAGCGCGCTGGATGATTGGCGGGCAATTAACGACGCTCAATACCGGCTGGGCGGCGAAGAACCCTCCCGCGTGACGCAGCGCCAGGGCTACTTCGTCTTCCAAGAGATGGCCAACGAACTGCGCATCGCCATTGAAGACGGCGTCCGCCTGTACACCCAAGACCCCACCCTCTATTACCGCATGATTGCCGAGGGCGTGGCCCATATTCAGCGTACTTTTTCTTGGGAACGCGCCGGCCAGGAATATGCTCGTAAGGTCAGATAGCAAGGATTAGCGTTCTTAATGGTATAATTTCCTCCGCTTTTTCAAGCAAGTTTTTTATTCAAAAACGATATTCCACCAGGAGAAGGAAACCTATGTCAGGACATTCGCATTGGGCGACGATTAAGCGCAAGAAGGGCGCTGCCGATGCCAAGAAGGGGCAAATTTTTACCCGCTTGGCGCGTGAAATTGTGTTAGCGGCTCGCAGCGGCGGAGGCGATCCCGATAGCAACGTGGGGTTGGCTCTGGCCATCGAGCGCGCTCGCGCGCAAAATATGCCGAAAGATAATATTGAGCGCGCCATTCGCCGTGGAACGGGCGATGACAAAGAAGGCTCAACCATCGAAGAGATCATGTACGAGGGCTACGCCCCTCATGGCGTGGCGCTGATGATTTCCTGCGTCACCGACAACCGCAACCGCTCAGTGGCCGACATCCGCCACATGCTCAACCGCTATGGCGGTACCTTGGGCGAAGCCGGCGCGGTCGGTTGGCAGTTTGCCCGCAAAGCCTATTTCTCATTTTCGCTGGAGGGTCGCGATCCCGACTCCATCTTTGAACTGGCCGTCGAAGCTGGCGCAGACGATGTCGTCTTTGGCGACGATTCCGCCGAAATTTTCGCTTCGGTGGAGTCCTTCAAAGCCGTCGGCGACGCCTTGCGCAAAGCCAAGATCGCAACCGATGACGCCGGCCTGCGCATGATCCCGAACAATCAGATGGAACTCAGCGTTGAGGACACTCTGCAGGTAATGCGCCTGATCGAAGCCATCGAAGAGCATGATGATGTACAGGATGTCTTTTCCAATCTAAACGTTTCTGAGGAAGCGCTGGCCAGGCTGGAAGCGGCGTAACGCTTTTGGGCTGCTGTTGGCGATCCTCAACCTGACCAGAGGCGGCTCCTATGCTTGTCATTGGGATTGATCCCGGCACCGCGATCACTGGGTATGGCCTGGTGGAAGATTTATCGGATGGTAGCCTGGCGGTGCGGGATTACGGCGCGATTATGACGCCGGCCAAAATGCCGATGCCTGAGCGTTTGCTCGAACTGCATCACCGTTTGCATGAGATTCTGCTTCTCCACCGCCCGGTGAGCGGCGCGGTGGAGAAGTTGTTTTTTCAAAAGAATGTGCGCACCGCCCTCAGCGTCGGGCAGGGGCGCGGTGTGGTGTTGATGACCCTGGCTGCCTGCCAGGTGACGGCCTATGAATACACCCCCCTGGAAGTGAAGCAGGCGGTGGCCGGCTATGGCGGGGCCGATAAGCGCCAGGTGCAAGAGATGGTGCGGGCGCTGCTCAGTCTGGAAGACATTCCCCGCCCCGACGATGTCGCCGACGCTTTAGCCATTGCCATCTGTCATTTGCACAGCGCCCACCTCAACTCCTTGATCGCTGAATGAATCAACTGCCTGTCCTGGATTTACTCGCCTCTCCGCAGTGGAGCGACTACGAACTGCTCGACAGCGGCGAAGGCCAAAAGCTGGAACGCTTTGGGCCTTACCTCTTCGTTCGCCCCGATCACCAGGCTGTCTGGCGGCGCGCCTTGCCGCCGGCGCGCTGGCAGGCGGCGCAGGCGCTCTTCCAACCGGCCGGCGGCGAGGAGATGGGCGGCAGCTGGCAGTTTCGCCGTCCCGTGGCCGATTCCTGGCCGCTCTCTTACCGGGGCTTGAAATTCCTGGCGCAGATGTCTTCCTCGCGCCACCTGGGCGTCTTCCCCGAACAGGCCGCCCATTGGGATTGGATGGCGCAGCAGATCCAATCCGCTGCCCGCCCGGTCAATGTCCTCAATCTCTTTGGCTACACCGGCCTGGCCACCCTGGCCGCCGCCGCCGCCGGCGCACACCTCACCCACGTGGACGCCTCCAAAAAATCGGTCGCCTGGGCGCGCCAGAACCAGGCCCTTTCGGGGCTGGAGGATCGTCCCATCCGCTGGATCGTGGATGACGCCCTGAAGTTTGTCCAGCGCGAGGCGCGCCGCGGGGCGCAGTACGAGGGCATTGTGCTGGACCCGCCCAAGTTTGGCCGCGGCCCGAAGGGTGAGGTGTGGGAATGTTTCGAGATGCTGCCGGCGCTCCTGGCCGCCTGTCGCCAGATTCTCAGCCCGCAGCCGCTCTTTGTCGTACTCACCGCTTACGCCATTCGCGCCTCGGCTTTGAGCATCTATTACGCCCTGGGCGAGATGACCGCCGGCCTGGGCGGCGCGTTGAGCGCCGGCGAACTGGTCACGGTCGAAAAAAGCGCCGGGCGCGTTCTGTCGCAGGCCATTTACGCACGCTGTGGGAGGCAGCCATGATTGCAACCTTAAGTGGACGGGTGTTGGAAACCGAAAATGACAGTGTGATCATCGAAGTGGGCGGGGTTGGGCTGCGCGTCTTTGTCCCTGCACCCCTGCGCGACCGCCTGCGCCCGGGCGAGAGCATTTTTCTGCACACCCACCTGGTGGTGCGGGAGGATGCCTTGATCTTGTTCGGCTTTGAGACCAAAGAAAGCCGCGAGTATTTCACTCTCTTGTTGGGTGTGGACGGTGTCGGGCCGCGCACCGCCCTCTCCGTCTTATCCGCCCTGAACCCCGATCTGATCCGCCGCGCCGTCTTTAACGAGCAGTCCGAAGTCTTCACCCGCGCCCCCGGCGTCGGCAAAAAGACCGCCCAAAAGATTCAGCTTTATCTGCAAGATAAGATCAAGGCATTGGATGGCCTGGAAAAGATCGCCACTGTCAGCGATGCGGATACCGAGGTGCTTTCGGCGCTGACCGCCCTGGGCTACAGCGTGGTCGAAGCGCAGTCAGCCCTGCAGAGCATCCCGCGCGATGCGCCGCAGGATGTGGAGACCCGCTTGCGCCTGGCGCTGCAATATTTTGGTTCGTAAATTTAACTTTTGGAGGAAACTGTGTTTAATGACCGCAAAATCGCATTTGTCGGCGCCGGCGTCATGGGCGAAGCCATGATCGCCGGCCTGCTGCGCCAGGGCTCCGCCGGCGTCGAATCCCTGGTGGCGGCCGAGCCGCGCCCCGAACGCATCGAAGAACTGCGCAAACAATACGGCATCGCCGTCACCCCCGATAACGCCGCCGCGGCCGACAACGCCGATGTGGTGGTGCTGTCCGTCAAGCCGCAGTCCCTGAACAAGGCCCTGGCCAGCTTGAAAGGCCATATTCACCCCCACGCCCTGGTGCTTTCGATCGTCGCCGGCGCGCCGATCGGCAAGATCGCCAATGGACTGAATCACCAGGCGATTGTGCGCTCAATGCCCAACACGCCGGCGCAGATCGGCGAAGGCATCACCGTCTGGACCGCGGCCCTCTCGGTTTCGGAAGAGCAGCGCGAGATGGCGCAGGAGATTTTGCGCGCCCTGGGCGAGCAGGTCTATGTGGATGAAGAGAATTTCCTGGATATGGCCACCGCCCTCTCTGGCACTGGCCCGGCCTACGTCTTCCTGTTTATGGAAGCGTTGGTGGATGCCGGGGTGCACCTGGGCTTTCAGCGCGGCGTCGCCGAGAAATTGGTCGCTCACACCATGCGCGGTTCGGTGGACTACTACTTCTCCAAGCAAAATTCGGTTCACCTGGCGACACTGCGCAACCAGGTAACTTCGCCCTCTGGCACCACCGCCGCCGCCCTCTATTACCTGGAAAAAGCCGGCTTTCGCACCGCCCTGTCGCGCGCCATTTGGGCCGCCTATGAACGCTCGCAAGAGTTGGGCAGAGGCGCTGCCACCCACAAACCCGACAACAGCGATTAGCGCGCCTGGCATGGAGTGACTGCGTTAGCAGTCTGTCTTCATCATAAGACTTTCGCGATAAGACTTTTGTGGAGCTTCTTCATGATTCCCAACCAATGGTACATCATTCTCGAATCCTCCGAAGTCAAACCCGGCAAGCCCATTGGCGTGACCCGCATGGGCGAGAAGCTGGTCGCCTGGCGCGATACCCAGGGCCAGGTCACGGTGATGAGCGAGCGCTGTCCCCATCGCGGCGCGGCCTTGAGCGCCGGCAAGCTCAAGGGCGATTGCCTCTGCTGCCCGTTTCACGGCTTCGAGTTTGACTCCGCCGGGCGCGCCAGGCTGATTCCCGCCAATGGGCGCAAGACGCAGCCGCCGCAGGCCATGCAGGTGAAAACTTACCCCACGCGTGAGATGAACGACTTTATTTTCATCTGGTGGGGCGCGCCGCGGGCGGAATACCCGCCCCTGCCCTGGTTCGAGGTCATTGACCACCAGCGCTGTTCCTGGATGACTCTGCGCGATCATTGGAAAGTTCATTACTCGCGCGCCGTTGAAAACCAACTGGATGTCCTTCACCTGCCTTTTGTCCACCATAACACCATTGGGCGCGGCAATCTCACCCTGGTCAACGGGCCGGTGACGGAAATCAAAGAACTGCCGGGCGGCAGCCTGCTCTTGAATCTGTGGTTGGACAATGAATTGGATCAAGGGCAGACGCCGCTCAGCCCCCGCCAGATGTCCATTCCCAATCGGTCGCCGCTCTTGCAGTTTTTCTTCCCCAACCTGTGGCAGATCTGGCTGGCCGACGATCTGCACATCGTCCTGGCGTTTGCTCCCGTTGACGATGAAAATACATTCGTGTATCTCCGCAACTACCAGGGTTTTGTCACTGCGCCCATTCTGCGGGATGTGTTCAATTTGTTCAGCGCCGTCGGCAACTCGGTCATCATCCGCCAGGATAAGCGCGTTGTCGAGACGCAGCTTCCCAAGCGCTCTGCTTTGAAGGGCGGCGAGGTATTAGTCCAGGGCGACGGGCCGATTATCGAATATCGCCGCCGCCGCCAGGCTTTGCTCGAAGCCGCCCAGGTGCAGTCATGACGATCGCCGCGCCCTCTTTCTCTCTCTTTGAAGCCGCCCTGACTCCCGCAGAGCGCCAGTGGATTGCGCGCCTGGATGCGCCTCTTGCCATCCAGCAGTTTTTGGACAGCATCCCCTACAGCGCCGAGCCAGTTTATCGCTGTCCCCTCACCGTTCTGCGCGATCGCAAAGCGCACTGCTTCGATGGGGCCGTCTTTGCCGCTGCCATGTTGGCCCGCGCCGGCGAGCGCCCTTTGATTGTGGACATGCTGCCGGAGAACGACGACGATCATGTCCTGGCGGTTTTTCAGCGCCAGGGCTGTTGGGGAGCGATCGCCAAGTCCAATTTTGTCGTCTTGCGCTACCGCGAGCCGGTTTATCGCAGCCTGCGCGAACTGATCATGTCCTATTTCGACGTGTTTTACAACCTGGCGCGGCAAAAGACTTTGCGCGGCTATACCCTGCCCTTGAACCTGGCGCGCTTCGACCGCCTCCACTGGCTGACCGAGGATGCCGCGATGGATAAAATCGCCGATGGCCTGGATACTGTTCGCAAGATCCAGGTGGTCGCACCCTCTCAAATTGAGGCGCTGTCCCTGGTGGAAGAGCGCCTATCCCAGGCTGGCCTGGTTGGCTCAGACCCGGCTGGCTTATACCAGCCGGAGTAATTGATTAGTTTTTCCTGGCCGGCAGCTTTAGAACTTTAAGGAGGCATGGATGTTACCCCTGGATGGGCCTGAACCCGATCTCAACCCCAAGTTGGCTTCTGAAGACAAAGAGATGCTCACCCGCGCCGTCGAAAAGTGGATCAAATTCCACAAGGCGATGTGGAGCCAGATCAACGGCCGCCTGGAAAAACGCATCAACTATTCTGAAACTGTCGGCCTGATCTTGCGCATCGCCATTATCGTCATTTCTGCGACCTTGACCACGCTCTCCGACTGGCAGGGGATTGATGGCGGGGTCATCCGCTTGATTGCCGGCCTGCTGACCGCCCTGACCGGCATCGAGGCCTACCTGAAGCTGACCGAGCGGCAGTCTGAGGCCCGGCGGCAGCAGCGCGAGTTGGAGGCGCTGCGCGACCATTTGCGCTACCAGTGGTTTGTGGAAGTGGAAGTGCAGCCCGATATGACCCAACGCCTGGAGGCGGCCAAGAAACTGTTGGAAGAAGGCCCCAAGCAGTACAACGATATCCTCAACAAGTATTCGCTGAAAGCCTCGGCCGGCGAGGAGCCGGCCCTCAGCAAGTGAGGCCGGCGGCGCTCAGGTTTGGCTCGCCTGGGCGTACAGTTTCTCCTGCTCGATGATCTGGCGCACTGCCGCCGGCAAAAAGTAGCGGTAGGGCCGGCCCTCGGCGATGCGCCGGCGGATGTCCGACGCCGCGATTTGCAGCAGCGGCGCCTCCACAAAGCGGATTTTAGCTTCAATCTCCGGCAGGCGCGCCGCAATTGCCGCCAGCGATACCGCGTCCCCCGGCCGGCGCACCACGCCCAGCGTGTGGCAGGCGGCCAGGAACTCCGCCGGTTGATACCAGGTGGGCAGGTCGCGCAGCGAATCCCCACCCATCAGGTAGACCAGATGCGCCGTAGGATACATCTTCCCCAAAATGCGCGCCGTATCCACCGCGTAGTGCGGCCCTGGGCGGTCAATATCCACCCTTGAAAGCTCAAACGCCGGGTTGTCGGCAATCGCCGCCTGCACCAGGCCCAGGCGCTGCGCCAGGGGCGTCACGCTTTGGCCCTGTTTGTGCGGCGGGTCGGGCGTCAGCACCCACAGCAGGCGGTCGAGATGAAGCTGGGCGTGCGCCTCTGCCGCCAGGATCAAATGCCCTAAATGAGGGGGGTCGAACGTTCCGCCAAAGACGCCAATGCGCATAGCAATCGGTTAATCCTGCCACTCCAGCTCAAATTCCTCCCCAATCATAACCGTATCGCCCGTCTGCACCCCTGCCTTGCGCAGCGCATCTTCCACCCCTAAAGTCTTCAAGATGCGCTGGAAGCGGCGGATGGATTGGTACTCGTCCCAATAGGTCATCGCCGCCGCGCGCTCCACCGCCGCCCCCGACACCCGCCAGCCCTCCTCCGTCTGCGTGACGGTGAAGGCGCGCGGGTCGCTCTCCGGGCGGTAGACGGGCATCGTCCCGCCTGGCGTCTCGACTGTTTCTACGCTGCTCGCCTCCTGGCTGAAATCCACCGCCTGGGGCGCTTCTTGCAGCAGCTGCGCCGCGCGGTAAAGCAGCGCCCGCACATTTTGCCCCGTCGCCGCGGAGATGGCGAGCGCCTCGTAGCCTCTCTTCTTCAGGGCGCGCTCAATCTGCGTCCAGCGCGCCTGCGCCTCGTCCAGGTCCATCTTATTCACGCCCACGATCTGCGGTTTGCTGGCCAGCGCCGGGTCAAAGAGCGCCAGCTCGCTGTTGATCTGAGCGAAATCCAGCACCGGGTTTTCCGCCGCCCCATCCAGCAAGTGGATCAGCACCCGCGTGCGTTGAATGTGGCGCAGGAAATCATGCCCCAGACCAATGCCGGCGTGCGCCCCTTCGATCAGCCCTGGGATGTCCGCCAGGATCAGGCTGGTCTCATCGTCCAGGTTGGCGACGCCCAGGTTCGGTTCAAGTGTGGTGAAAGGGTAGGGGGCGATCTTCGGCTTGGCGTTGGTCACTACCGAGAGCAGGGTGGATTTGCCGGCATTGGGCGCGCCGACGATGCCGATATCGGCGATCAGCTTTAGCTCGAAGCGCAGGACGCGCTCCTCCCCCGGCTCGCCTTTCTCGGCGATGCGCGGCGCCTGGTGGCTGGGCGTGGCGAAATGTTGGTTGCCGCGCCCGCCGCGCCCGCCCTTGCACACCACAAGCTGCTGGCCGGCCTCTGTCAGGTCGCCGAGCAGCTCTGCCGTACCGTCATCGAAGACCATCGTCCCCGGCGGCACCACAATCACCAGGTTTTCCGCCGACTTGCCGCTCATATTTTGCCGCGCCCCATTCGACCCGTTTTCCGCCTTAAACTCGTGCTTGTGGCGGAAAGTGGACAGCGTGTTCAGGGTCGGCTTCACCTCCAAAATGATACTGCCCCCGCGCCCGCCATCCCCGCCATCTGGCCCGCCGCGCGGAACATACTTTTCACGGCGAAAATGAATCGCCCCATCCCCGCCCTTGCCAGAGCGCACAGTAATCACAGCCTGATCGATAAACATAACACCTCACATCTCCAAAAGTAGGTAGACATTATACCTTAGAAAGCCTGTCGTGGATTTTGCACAATAGTTGCACAAACTGCCCGCTTATGGTAGATTTATTGTATCGCAAGCTGGATTCTTCGGAGCTGTCTGATGACCGACTTTAAAAACCCCCCTGATGTCATCGTTGGACGTTTACCCCTCTACCTGCGCGCCCTGCAGCAGTTGGCCGCGCAAAACTGCCAGGTCACCTCATCGCAAGAATTGGCTGAACACCTGGGATTATCCGCCGCTCAGATTCGTAAAGACTTATCTCAATTTGGCGAATTTGGCAAACAAGGCACCGGCTACCCTGTCCAGGCCTTGAGTCACCGCCTCAAAGCCATCCTGCATGTGGATCGCGTCTGGGATATTGCCGTGATCGGGGCTGGCGACGTAGGCCACGCCATTGCCCGCTACCCTGGCCTGGCCAACCGCGGCTTCCGCGTCGCCATGATCTTCGACAACGACCCCGCCAAAGTGGGCGGTCAGATTGGGCCGTATACCATCCAAGACAGCGCCCAAATGATCGCCATCATCCGCCAGGCTGGCATCCGCGTCGCCATGATCGCCGTCCCCGAAGCCCACGCCCAGGCCGTCGCCGACCAACTGGTGGAAGCCGGCGTGCGCGCCATCTTGAACTACGCCCCGATCAGCCTCAATGTTCCCCCTGGCGTCCAGGTGCAGTACATTGACCCCGTCGTCCCCTTACAAAAGATGGCCTATTATTTGGAGTAGCCGACTTCCCCTCCCCAACGCACTTTGCGTTTCCCATATCATCCGATGAATTCATTCATCGGGCGGCAGGCAGCCAACGGGGTATTCTCTGTCGCCCGATATGCACACCTCCGCGTCCCCCGCCAGATTAATAAAGCTTGCATTTTTGTTAAGTCGATCTATAATGAAAGAAAGATTAATGATCTGATCTTCACAAGTTCAGCTTTAGGGCTGGTATAAGAATTTCACGAACGCACTTAGGAACACGATTTAAATAACTTTCCGTAATAAATTGCTAAGCAAACATTTGCATCGGACAATCATAAAATTCTGATTCTTTAGCTCCCAGGTTGCTTACCGGGGAAGGAGGACAATATGGCCGACAACAATCCAGCAAATGAGGATCAAAAAGGTGCCCTTGGCGGCAAGGCTAAAAGACACCCCCGAACAGATCTGCGCGAGCAGCGCGCGGAAGTAGCCGGTTGGGTGCTTTTTGGTTTTTCTTTGGGCGCATTCACACTTATGGTAGTAGCCAATTTTTTGGGAGAGTTTTTCATCAAATGGTCTTACTGGGGATATGCCTGGGCCGGCGCAGCGATCA
>CAIQJJ010000507.1 GCA_903872065.1 uncultured Anaerolineales bacterium
CCCAACTTCTCTGTGTTCATGCCTTTGATTGTACGGTAAGAAGGATAATCCCCTCACAACAAAAAACTGGCGACCATAAGGTCGCCAGTTTTTTTGTCGCCGATTAAGCTTCTACCCAGCGCAGTTCTCCGCACACCGCCGCCTCATAACCGCCCAGGCCGGCCAATATCTGGCGCGCCGGCGGCGATTTCAGCCAATCCCACAAGCGTTGCAGCGCCGGCGACTCGGCCTGCCCGGCCAGGGCAACCAATTCATAACGCTCCTGCGTCAAGGGGATAAAGTCCAGCCCATAGACGCGGGCCGCCGCCGCCAACCCCAGGCCGACGTCGGCGTGACCCTCCGCCACCATCTGCGCCACGTCGGTGTGGGTCAGCTTCTCTGTATGATAGCCCTCAATCCCAGCGCCAGAGATGCCGGCGCGGCGCAAAACCGCGTCTAACCAGATGCGCGTGCCTGAACCAGGCTGCCGGTTGACAAAGCGCACCCCCGGCCGCGCCAGGTCAGTCACGCCTTGCAATTGCAGCGGATTGCCCGGCGCAGCCATCAGGCCGATCTGGCGCTGCGCCAGCGTGACCAGCGCCGCCCGCCGCCCGGGCAGCAGGCGGCGCACAAAGGGCCGGTTGTACTCATCCGTTTCGGCATCCCACAGGTGACAGCCGGCGAGGTCGGCTTTGCCCTCTGCCAGGGCGATCAACCCCCTCAGGCTGCCGGAGAAATTAAGTTCCAGCGTCCAAGAGGGCGCGATCTCACTGAAGTGGGTCGCCAACCATGCCACCGCCAGGTCATGGCTGCCGGCGAAACGCAATGTGTTGGCTGGCAGGGTCGCCGGCTGCAGGGCGGCCACCGTGCGCCAGCGATTCAAGGCCTGGCGCACCGCATCTTCCACATCGGCCGGCGTATAGCCGGCGGTCAGCACTTCGAGCAAAAAGGCATCGGCGCGGTGGATGAGGGCGGCGCGGCGCAAGGCTGTTTCGCCCATTCCCGCCGGGCGCTCGATGACCCGTGTCCCCCGCCCGGAATGGCTGATCACCAGGCCCTGGGCGGCTAAATCTTGATAGGCGTGCTGGACTGTGCCAGGCGTGCAGTCCCACTGCGCCATCATGGCGCGCACCGAGGGCAGGCGGTCGCCCGGCTGCAGCTCACCTTGCAAAATCTGGCGGCGCACCGCCTCAGCAATCTGGCGGTAGATGGGTAGTGTTTCCATGCTGAAGTAGATTGTAGCATAAGAATCTCTGCTTGTGGATTGACAGCGGCGCAAGGTACAGGTAAACTGTGCGCCGTATCATTTGTATGGATACAACTATACATTCAGGAGACTAGCCCATGAAAAAACAATTGTTCATCCTTCTTATGCTTGGCATGCTGCTGCTTTCAGCCTGCCAGCCCGCCGCCCCCACGGAACTCATCCTGGCCACCACCACCAGCACCCAGGATTCCGGCCTGCTCGATGTGTTGATCCCGGCCTTTGAAAAAGCAAATAACTACAAGGTCAAAGTCGTCGCCGTCGGCTCAGGCCAGGCGCTCAAGATGGGCGAAGAAGGCAACGCCGATGTGCTGTTGGTGCATTCGCCGGCCGCCGAAAAAACCTATATGGACAATGGCTTCGGTGGGGAGCGCCAACTGGTGATGCACAATGACTTTATCATCGTTGGCCCGGCGGCGGACCCGGCCGGCATTCAAGGCGAGGCGCTGGCAGTAGATGCTTTCAAGAAGATCTCCGCCGCGCAGCAGGTGTTCATCTCGCGCGGCGATGACTCAGGCACCCACAAAATGGAACTGGCTTTATGGAAAAGCGCCTCATTGACCCCGGAAGGCAGTTGGTATGAAGAATCGGGCCAGGGCATGGGCGCGACGCTGACGATTGCCTCAGAAAAGGGCGGCTACACGCTTACCGACCGCGCCACCTACCTGGCAAGCAAAGACAACCTCAACCTGGCTATTTTGGTCGAGGGCGACAAGGCGCTGCTCAATATCTACCACGTCATCACCGTCAACCCGGAGAAGTGGCCGAAGGTGAACAACAAGGGCGCCAAAGCATTTGCGGCTTTCTTGCTCTCGAAGAGTGGGCAGGAATTGATCGGTCAGTACGGCGTAGATAAATTTGGGCAGCCGCTCTTCACCCCCGACGGCGGCAAGTCGGATAATTAACCACGGTCATTGCGCAATGGAAACGCTCTGGCGCGGTTTTCTGCAGGCGCTGCAACTGCTCTTCAGCGGCAGCCCCGAAGTCTGGCAGGTGACGCTGCTTTCGCTGCAAGTCTCCGGGCTGGCGACGCTGATCAGCCTGCTCATCGGGCTGCCATCAGGCACCTGGCTGGGCCTGGGACAGTTCAGCGGGCGCGGCCTGGCCTTGAGCCTGGTCAACACCGGCATGGCCCTGCCGCCGGTGGTCGTCGGGCTGGGCGTTTCCATTTTTCTCTGGCGATCGGGGCCGCTGGGCGATTTGCACCTGATTTATACCCCCTGGGCGATCGTGATCGCCCAGACGATCATCGCCGCCCCGGTCGTCACCGGGCTGACCGCCGCCGCCCTGCAGCAAATCAACCCGAAACTGCGCTTACAATTGTTAGGCTTGGGCGCCTCGCGCGGACAGGTCGTCTGGATGCTGTGGCGTGAGGCCCGGCTGCCTCTGCTGGCGGCTCTGATGGCCGGCTTTGGCAGCGTCATCTCAGAAGTGGGCGCTTCGATGATGGTCGGCGGCAATATCCGCGGCCAAACGCGCGTCTTGACCACTGCCATCGTGCTGGAAACTGGCAAGGGGGAATTTGACCGGGCGATTGCTTTGAGCATCTTGCTGCTGCTGTTGGCCTTTTTGATCAACCTGGCGCTGACCTGGATTCAACAGCGCGCCCAGCAAGCCTGACCAGGTTCATCATTCGCCAGTCTGCAAAAAGTTGACTTACGAAAATCTCTGTTATACAATTCAGGATAAACAGGTTAATTTGACAATGTCAAATTAACCTGTCTGTTTGTCTCTGTCATCCTCCATTTTGTTTCCCGAATACGAAAGGAACCAGATTATGACCATCATGCTGTTAACCTTCGACGAGCCACTGGGCATCCCAGAAGCTGAATGGGCAGCCTACGCACAGCAGCGCCAACAGTGGATGCTGGCGCTGCTATCGTATCGCCATTAGGAGATTTTTTAATGCCCAGACTCAAAAAAATCATTTTGGTCGTGAATATCCTTTTATGGTCACTCAGCCTGGCTGCTTCTGTGATTCTGTTTGTCGCGTACCAGCGCGAGATGCAGGGCCGTCGTCAGATTGCCTTTGAATTTGGAAAACAAAAATGCAGCCAGGAACAGCAAGTGATCAACACAGAAATGCAATCCCAAATGGCGCTTGCCACCCGCTTGGCCAATGACCTGACCAATGAAAGGTTGGCTTACACAGACTTATCCGCCCGGCTGCGCCAGGATTTGGAAAATAAACCCAACCTGTTTGGGCTTGGGGTCGCTTTCGAACCGTATGTTTATAAACCTGACCTGCGCCTGTATGCCCCTTACTACCGCAAGGATGATCAAGGGAAATTCACGCGCGTTCAGGTTGAGACCTTTTACGATTACACCGATAAGTCTGATCCCGACAGCAGTGAATGGTATTACGGCACTCTGGAAGGAGGGCCGCGCTGGTATTACTCCACCTTCGATTCTGCCGCGCAAGCAGTGTTGATCGAATATTACGTCCCCTTCTATCGCAACGATCCGCAAACCGGCCAGCAGGTTCCAATTGGGATGGTTTACGTTGACCATTCGGTGGAGACGATTAAAGCCATCGTCCAATCAGTGGATATCAGTGAAGAAGGTTATGCGGCGCTTTTCAATAATGAGGGGATCATCGTTGTTCATCCCCAGGCAAGTTTGATCGGAAAGACCGTTCAGGAAGCCGCGGAAATCATTCAAGATCCTGATTTCGTCCAAAATGCGACACGCGCCCAGAATGGTGAAGATTTCTATCGCGAACGCGTTTCGGCCAACAGGATTCCATCCTGGACCTTTTATAAGCCGCTGCAAGTCTCCGGTTGGTTCACTGCCTGTGTCATGCCCCAAAATGCCTTTGATCTTCGTGCAGAGACAATTATTCGTTGGATGATCTGGATCGGCGCGGCAGCAATGATTTTTTTGATCTTTTCCGCGGCGTTGATCTTTCGCGCCGATCGCGGCTCCGAAAAGGTCTTATGGGCAGTCTCTCTAATCGCCAGCGCTGTCTTTTTTGGTGGATTGGTCTGGATCTGGGCCGTGATTGACCAGAATCCACTCCAGGAACCTGGATCGATCGTCCTGATTAACGATGCCAATATCGAACAGGGGCTTGAGGACGTGAGAACCAATCTCATTCTCTATGGCGTAGAAAACCCGCTGCGGATTCCCACGGGGATCATGATCCAAAGCATGAACATCGGCGCGAACGAGGCGACGTTCTCAGGCTATATCTGGCAAAAATATCCGATCGACCGGCCAGCCGGGATGGTTGAAGGCGTGCAATTCCTGGACGATCTGTCGGGGGCCAGTCTGGAGGAAGTCTATCGCTTTCAAAAAGGCGGTTATGAAGTGGTCGGGTGGTTCTTTATCGCGAACTTGAAGCAATCCTTCCACATCGAGAACTTTCCGCTCGATCAAGTGAACGCCACGATCCGTTTACTGCCGAAAGTCCTCAACCAAAATATCATCCTGACGCCCGATCTAAATGACTATGATTTCACCGCCCCCTCTCACAACCCTGGTCTGGCGTCTGACCTGGTATTAGCCGATTTCAGACTGGAACATACCTTTTTTAGCTACCAACTGGAGCCCTATAACGCCGGCCTGGGCGGCGCAGCCCAGGTGCAGCGCAACGTGATCCCACCGCTGACGTACAACATCTGCACCGTGCGCAACATCCTTTCCCCGCTCATCGCCTTTTGTATTACGATCGTCGTTGTTTCGGGTTTGATGTTCGGCAGCATTTTGGTCAAACTTGATTCGGCTTACAGCGCCCTTTCAAACGCGGCCGGCTTGTTCTTCGTCGTCGCGATCACCCATGTTGGCTTGCGCAGCACTGTCAATGCCAGCGGGGTAGTTTACCTGGAATACCTGTTCATTATTCTCTATATCTTTATCCTGGGGTTAGCAGTGAATGGGTTAGTGGCTTACAGCGAAAACCCGCCATGGCTCATCACGTATAAAGATAATTTGATCGCCAAGCTGACTTTTGTTCCTTTGCTGATGTCTTTCTTTTTCCTGGTCACAGTCGCTGCTTTCTACCCACGCAATTCCTTTGTGGATACGCCGCCAGATATCCAGGCCGCTTTAGCAACCAAGAACAGTCTGCCAACGTCAACCCCCGGCAGCGCCCTACCGACAGAGGGAGTCGCCCCGACCGACAGCAGCGCCCCGGCGGCCAAACTGCCGCAATCTACCCCGTAAAAATTTCCGTCAATGAGAACACAGTCACCTTGCGCTACGTCATCGACGCCGGCCCTATCACCATTGACCCATCCCTATCGAGCACTGTCTTCGACTCCAATCAGATTGACAATCTTTTCATGGGCTTGACCCGCCTGGAGGCCGAAACCAACCAGGTACTGCCTTCTCTGGCGCTGACCTGGACCGTTTCGGCGGATGGCCTGACCTGGACTTTTTCGCTGCGCCAGGATGTGCCCTGGGTTCAATATCAGCCGCAAAGCGGCGAAGCCCGTCAGGTGGTGGATTTCAACGGGCAAATACGCTATGTCAACGGGCGCGATGTCATTTATGGCATCCAACGCGCCTTGACTTCAGGAAACCCCGCCGCCGCCAACCTGGATGCGGTCCGCAATGCCGGTGCAATTCGAGAAGGCAAGGCGGCGGTTGAGACCCTGGGGTTAAAAGCGGTGGATGATTGGACGCTGCAATTCACCCTGGAGAAGCCCGCCCCTTATTTCGCCCAACTGCTATCCTATGATGTCAGCTACCCTGCGCCGCGCTGGGTCATCGAAGAATGGCAAAAGGATTGGATCAGGGTGGAGAATGTGCAAACCAATGGGCCTTACCTGCTGGGCAGCCTGGAAAAGCAGCAGATTCAACTATTGAAAAATCCCTTCTGGCCCAACGCCAAACAGGTGCAGATTGAGCAAGTGGTGGAAACCATCAGCCAGGATGCAGAAAATATATTGACACTCTATCGCAAGGATCAAGTGGATGGCACTTCCGGCCTGGATCTGGCAATGATCCAGACTGCCCGATCGGATACGCTCTTGACGAAAGAATTGGTCTTCGCGCCCGAATTGTGTACACGTTATCTTGGCTTTATCAACACCAAGCCTCCGTTTGACAGCCCCCTGGCGCGGCGCGCTTTTTCGCTGGCGATTGACCGGCAAGAGATCATCCGGGCGCGGCAGCGCGGCAACCTTCTGGCAGCCACCTTTGCTCCACCCGGCGTATTCGGCGCCGTCACCGACTCGAGCCTGGGGATTGTCACTGACCCCACTCTGGCGCGCCAGGTTTTTCAACAATACCTGGACGAACTTAGTTTAACGCTGGCCGATTTTAACAGCGCTTACCCGATCCGCCTGGGTCATAACCAGATTCAAGATATGACCGTCTCAGAGATCGCTGCGAAGAACTGGCAAGACGTTTTAGGCGTCAAAGTGACCACAGAAAATGTCCCGCCGGAAGAATTTTACACCTTCCTGGCCAAAGATTCACCCATCGATCAGACTTTCAATCTATTTGAATGGGGCTGGTGCGCTGATTATCCCGATCAAAACAATTTCTTGTACACTGTGTTCCATTCCCAAAACGGCATCAACCAGGTACGGCGCAACTGCGCCGACCCTCTTTGCCAAAGCACTTTACCAGACAATGAATTTGACCGCCTGGTAGCCACGGCCGGGCAGGCGGCCGATCCCGCCGTGCGACTGGATTTATACGCCCAGGCTGAGCGTCTTCTTGTTTATGAGGAAGCCGCGATCGCGCCTTTGTATTACGGCGCCCAGGCTCACCTGACCAAGCCCTGGCTGGAGCGCACTTATCCGAACATGGGCGCGCCTGACTTTTGGAATTGGAGGATCAAGCCGCGCTAACCCCGTACCGACCATCCGTTCGCCATCGCAGAGTCGAAGTCTGGAGACTTCGACTCTGCGGACAAACCAGTGGGGGCGCAAATATCCCGATTCTCTCTCCCGCCGTTGACGATATGGCAATTAATGATTAAGATATGATTGCTATTGATTGTTTCCTATGAAACGGATTACAGAAGTCTCCAACACTGAACGACAAGATCAGATCTGCGCCTACCTGCAGCAGAGCCAGCGCGCCAGCGTCGAGGAACTGGTGGCGCACTTTGCTATCAGCCCGGCGACCGCCCGCCGCGACCTGGAGGCGCTCGAACAGCAGGGGAAAGTGCGGCGTGTGCATGGCGGGGCGGTGGCGCGGCAAAGCTCGCCGCCCGAAGCGCCGGTGCTGGAACGTTCAAACGAGCAAAGCGAGGCAAAGGAACGCATCGGACGCGCCGCGGCGGGGCTGGTGCAAGACGGCGAGACAGTCTTCTTAAGCAGCGGCACCACCGTCCTGGCCGTGGCGGCCCATCTGCGCCAGCGCCAGAGGCTGACCGTGATCACCAACTCACTGCCGGCGCTCAACGCCCTGGCCGGCGCGCCGGGCGTGACGCTGATCTGCCTGGGCGGCGAGCTGCGCCATGCCGAGCTTTCGTTGATCGGCCCACTGACCGAGCAGGCGCTCGCCAACCTGAGCGCCGACCGCGTCATCTTTGGCGTGCGCGGCATCCACTTGAGCGAAGGACTGACCAACGCCTACCTGCAAGAAAGCGTCACCGACCGCGCCCTGCTGCGCCTGGGACGGCAGGTGACGATCGTGGCCGATCACACCAAGTTGGGCGCGGTCGCCACAGTGCGGGTCGCGCCGCTTTCCGCTATGCACACCCTGGTCACCGATCTGCAAGCACCCGCCGCTTTCCTGGACGCCTTGCGCGCCCGCGGCATCCAGGTCCTCGTGGCATAAAATATCTTTAACGATGGATAGAGGAGTTTCTATGAATCTTGATGAACGCATTGTCTTAATCGGCGCGGGCAGCGCCATGTTTACCCAGGGCGTGGTCTCCGACTTGATCCGCTCTGGCATGAATGTCGAACTGTCGCTGGTGGATATCGATCCGGCGGCGCTAGAAGTGGCTTACAAGCTGGCGATGAAAATGGTCGCCGCCACCAAGGCTTCGATCCGGCTGAAATGCGCCACCGACCGGCGCGCTGTGCTGCCTGGGGCCAGCGCCGTGATCACCACGATCGGCGTCGGCGGACGGCGCGCCTGGGAACAGGACGTCTTCATCCCGCGCCGCTATGGCTTAAATTACGCCGTGGGCGATACGACCGGGCCGGGCGGCACTTCGCGCGCCCTGCGCATGATCCCGGCAATGGTCGCCATCGCCCAAGATGTGTTGGAACTGGCACCCGAGGCGCTCTTTTTCAATTACGCCAACCCCATGGCGCCGATCTGCCGCGCCGTGCGCAAGGCGACGGGGGCGGAGGTGACCGGGCTGTGCATCGGTACTTTCGATGTCTGGCAGTACCTGGCGCACGTTTTGAACACGCCGCCGGACAAGGTCTCGTTTGCGGCCGGCGGGATCAATCACCTGACC
>CAIQJJ010000508.1 GCA_903872065.1 uncultured Anaerolineales bacterium
CAGGTTTCGCGCCAACTGCCGATGAAGCAAGGCACGCTCTGGCTGCGAAATTTGCCCTGGCTGGCCAGGCGCAGCAGCGCCTGCCATACATTCGGGTTGAGGCCGGGGGAGCCGGCGGCTTCCAGTTCTTGAAAGCGCTTTTGGCACCGCTCGCAGCCGCAGCCCGGCTCGGTCATGCCGCTGAACTGCACGCCGAGCGCCGCGCCGGCGGCCAGGATGTGGGCGAAATAGGTTTCGTATTCTTCCACCGAGATCGCCGGTTCGTGCAGCCAGACGCCCTCGTGCATGGCGTTTGGCGGGATGCGCCGGGCGTCGAAATCGTACAGGCCCTGGTGGGTCATCAGTTCGAAATGGGTGTCTACCCCGCAGGCGTAGGCGCGCTGCATTTGCTCGATATACGCCGCCTGCCGGTCATTGAGTGGAGGCTGGATCACGCCGTGTTCGTCGCAGGCAAAGCCGGGAATCAGGCTGGCTTCGCCGGCGATGCCTGCGGCGGAGACATAATCCAGGAAGGTTTTGAAGGCCTCCGGCGGGGCGTTGTAGGGGTTGGTGTCGTCGCAGTAAAAGGAAAGGACAGTTGGGCTCATTGTACTGTACTCTGGCTGAAGAAAACTTTGTCTTGAATGGGGGTCACAGCCCCGACGACCTCAAAAGAGCCGTTCAGGCGGATGTCGGCGGAGGAACTGCCGAGCATGACCTCGAACTGGCCGGGTTCGACGACGAACTGCATGGAACGGTTGTAAAAGGCAAGTTGGGCGGCGGACAGGGTGAAGGCGAGGGTGCGCGTTTCGCCGGGCTGCAGGGTGAGGCGGCGGAAGCCTTTTAGCTCTTTGACCGGGCGGGTGAGGCTGGCCAGGACATCATGCACGTAAAGCTGGACGACCTCATCGCCGCAGCAAGAGCCGCTGTTCTGGATGTCCAGGGCGATGGACAGGCTGCCCAGGGGATCGATCTGCGGCGCGCTCAAGCGCAGGTTGCGGTATTCGAATTGGGTGTAGCTGAGGCCGTGTCCAAAGGGGAAGAGCGGCTTGGCGCTCAAGTCTACGTAATCCTCGAAGTTGTAAGAGCGGCCGCCGGAGGGTTTGCGCCCGTAGTACATGGGCAGTTGGTTGGCCGCTCGCGGGAAGGTGATGGGCAGTTTGCCGCCGGGGTTGACCTTCCCGAAAAGGACATCAGCGACGGCGGGGCCGCCCTCCTGCCCGGGCAGCCAGGCTTCCAGCACCGCCGGCAGGCGTTCGACCAGGTGGGGGATGGCGGCCGGGCGGCCATCGAGCAGGACGAGGACGACCGGTTTGCCGGTGTCGCAAATGGCCTGCACCAGCGCCTCCTGGACGCCGGGCAGACCCAACCGGGCGCGGTCGCGCAGTTCGCCGCAGGTGCAGTCCTGGTTGAGGCCAGATTTGCCGCCCATCACCAGGATGACGACCTCGCTGCGCTGCGCCAGTTCTACGGCTTCGGCAAAGCGTATATCGCCGCGTATATCGCCGCGTGTGTCGCCGCGTATATCGCCGCCCTCTTGCGAGGAGTCGTTGAGCGGACAGCCGGGAGCGTAGTGGACAGTGGTGGACAGTGAAACCTGCCGCCGGATCGCTTCCAGGACGCTGATCATGGTCGCCGGGAAGCGCGCCGGGAAGTGCGATTTCTCCGGCGGCAGGTCGCCGCCCTCCAACAGGGAAGAGAAGGCGGCGTAAGAGTAGTCGCCGACCATAGAGCGGACGGCGTCCGCGTTTGGCCCAATGACGGCGATGGAGGTTAAGTCGGGGCGCAGCGGCAGCAGCCCACCCTCATTCTTGAGCAGGACGAGCGACTGCTGGGCGATCTGGCGCGCCAGGGCGATTTGCGCCGGCTGCTGGAAGGCCTGGGCGGCGCGTTCGGCGTCCACGAAGGGTTTCTCAAACAGCCCCAGGCGGAACTTGAGCGCCAACACGCGCTGCACCGCCTGATCCACCAAGGCGGGGTCGAGCTTGCCGGCGGCGAGCCTCTCCCGCAAGGGCTGGCCGTAGCAATCGGTACCGGGCAGTTCCACATCCAGCCCGGCTTGCAGGGCCAGGGCGGCGGCTTCGCCTTTGTCCGCGGCGATATGATGGTATTCAGCCAGCATGGCCACGGCGTTGTAATCGGCGACCACAATGCCCGTGAAGCCCCATTCGTCGCGCAGGATGTCGGTCAAAAGCTGGCGCGAGGCGGCGCAGGGCAGGCCGTCTATTTCGTGATAGGCGTTCATGATCGCGCCCAGGCCGGCCTGGCGCACCGCGGCCTCGAACGGGTAAAGATAGACCTCGCGCCACTCGCGCTCGCCAACGCGCACGGGGGCCCAGTTCAGCCCGCCTTCGGGGATGCCGTGGGCGGCGAAGTGCTTGCCGGTGGCGATGACGCCGTCTTGCAAGTCGGCGCTTTGCAGGCCGCGCGTGTAGGCGACGCCCATGCTGGCGGCGAGGTAGGGGTCTTCGCCGAAGGTCTCCTCGACGCGCCCCCAGCGCGGCTCGCGGCAGATGTCCAACTCAGGGGCCAGGCCCTGGCGCGTCCCCACGGCGCGCATCTGCTGGCGGGCGACGGTCATCATGGCTTCGATCAACTCCGGCTGCCAGGTGGAGGCCAGCCCGATGCTTTGGGGGAAGGTGGTCGCGCCAGGGGCCATAAAGCCGCTGCAGCACTCATCATGGAAGATGGCGGGGATGCCCAGGCGGGTGTTTTGGACGAGGAAAGCCTGCACCTCATTTGCCAGGCGCGCCATGCGTTCGGGCGAGAAGGCGCTGCGGCTGGCCAGGGCGGTGATTTCGCCGACGCCGTGCTGCAGGCGGGCCTGGGCCTTTGTGGCGGAGAAAGCGGTCTCTGGCGAGAACAATTCGCCTTCGGATACTTCGAGAAACCAGGCGGCGCTCAACTGGGCGAGCTTTTCTTCAGGCGTCATGCGGGCCAGCAGGTCGGCCACGCGGGCGGGGATGGGCAGGGAGGCATTTTGATAGGGCAGGCTCATAAAAACTCCAAATTTGCATCAAGTATGTTTTACAAACCACTCCAGCAGCGCCTCGGCGTCGGACTGAGTGGCGGTGGATGTGCAGTAGAAGACTTTGTTTGGGCGCAGTTCAAGGTGCATGCGCTGGCACTGCTCCGGCGTCCCCCAGACATGCACCGCCTTGCCGCCGGCTTGCAGAGTTTTTAGCAGTTCCAGGTGATCCACCGGGTCGCCGTGGCCGTCGCCGGGGACAAACGACAAGCTGTGCAGGCCGCGGCTGGCCAGCAGATCGGCTTGATGCACCAGCGCCCCTGGGCCATCCCAATGGTAGACCACATGGCGCACCAGTTCCGCCTCTTCCTCCAGCGCCGGCAGCACCCAGCGGCGGAACATGGCCGGGCTCATCATGATGCTGAAGTCGCATTGCAGGGTAGCGCTCCCCTGGCGGGAGTAGAGGGCGTGCGACTCGGTGCAGTAACCGTGTTCGTCCATGCGCCCGGCGCTGACCAACGCCGGCCACAACTGGCGGAAGACGGCGCGGGCGTCAGCCATGGCTTGGTCAATCAGCGCCGGGTGGTCGAGCAAGTCCAAACACAAGCGCTGCGGCCCGCGCAGGGCGGAGAGCAAGTCCATGTTGGTGTGCAGGTCGGGGGCGACGAGCAGCACCCGCCCGGCAAAGACTTCAGCGGCGCGGCGGTAGATGGCCTGCTGGCGCTGCCAGAGCGGGTGATCGAGGTGGAGGTGCAGGGGAAAGGCTTGCTCCCAGTCCTCGATGCAGGGGAGCGACCAGTTGGTATCCTGCGAATCGGGACTCCAGTGCAACTGCGCGCCGCAGAAAACAGCGATCTCGTCCGGGCCGAAGCTCGGATAAAAACTGGGCGTCGCCTCGCCGCCCCAAAAGGTGGCGGCGGCGCGCGCCAGCCCGCGCCCGATCACCTCCTCGATAGCGCCAAAGGCTTTATCGTGGTAAGTGACCGGGGCGGGCAGATGGCAGCCGGGGCGCGGGGCGGTGACGCAGACCGGCGGGCGGTCTAATACATCGCCGGCGTAAAAAGCTTGCCAGCGGTGCTCGGCCTCGGCCAGGTCGGGTTTGAAAGTCTGCAACGGGTTTTCAGGCATAGCGACCATACTCTTCGATGGCTTCATACAAGGCGACGATGTTCTCCCAGGGGACGTCCGGCTCCAGGCTGTGAGTGGGGCCAAGCACCAGGCCGCCCTGCCGCCCGACCGTCTCGATGCGCTGGCGCACCTCGCGGCGCACATCCTCTGGCGTCCCAAAGGGCATGGTGGTTTGCGTGCCGATCGTCCCCCACAGCGCCAGCCGGTCGCCGTACTGCTCATAGATGCGCGCCGGCTCGATGCACTCCGGCTGCACCGGGTTGAGGATGGTGACGCCGATTTCGATCAGGTCGGGGATAATAGCGGCCGGGTTGCCGTCCGAGTGGTAGAAGACGGGCAGGTCGGGGTGAATCGCCCTGGCCTCGGCAATGATGCGCGCCATGCGCCCCTTGAACCATTTGCGCCAGGTCGCCGGGCTCATGAGCATGCCGGTTTGCATGCTGACATCATCGCCCAGGATCAGGACATCCACATTTTGTTCGGCAAAGAAGCGCGCCTGGCGCAGGCGGATTTCGGTCAGGCGGTCGAGCAGGCAGGCGGCCATTTCGGGGTTGAAGCGGAAATCGTGAAAGAGTTCCTCCATGCCGCGCAACTGCCAGACGACCTCGAAGATGGTGACGGCCATCGCCCCGCACACCGCCAGGTCGCGCTGGTGAAAGTCCTGGATGCGCTGGCGGGCATAGGCGCAGCGCCAGTCTTCATCGAAGGCCGGCAGGGGAAAGGCTTCCAACTCGGCCAGGCTGGTCGCCGTCCGCAAGGGGGGAATGAGTTTGGTGAAGTGGTAGAACGAACCGGGCAGGTAGGCGGTGCCCCATTCGCTGATGTCGGCGTTGGCGGGCAGATCGGGCGGGTAGTAGCGCTCGAAGCGGGCGCGGCGCTCCTGGGCGGCGGCTGCGGCGCGCTCCGGCGGCAGGTCAAAGCCGACGAAGCGCACCTCCACGCCGAAGTATTCCTCCGGGTCGCTGCGCCCGGTCTGCCGGCGAAAGGTCTCCATCACGGCCGGCGTAAAGCCCCAACTGATGTCTTTGGGGACTTGATCCGGTTTTTGGCGGCGTACGGCGCGGCGGACGCGTTCGCGGGGAGTGAGGGACATGGGGGTCTCCTTGGGGAAGTGGGGAGTTATGAGTGGGAAGTGGGAAGTGGGAAGTGGGAAGTGGGGAGGCTAGGAAGAGGCGCGTTCCAGGATGAGGACCCAGTCTTGTTGGGTGGGCTGGAGGGGCAGTTTCCAGCAGCCATCGGGCTGCGGCTGGATCAGGCCCAGGTCGTGCTGCTCGCCGTCGCGCGGGTTCCAGAAACAGGCGCGGTAAGAGACGCCGGCCTCCAGGTGTTGGATGGCGTAGGCGCCGGGCTGCCATTGAGGGTTGTAAAAATAGACCACGCGCACCTCGCCGGGGATGCCGGCGGCAAAGGGAGCGTTGATGTCGGACGGGCTGCCGCTGGGCTGCACCCATTCGGGATGCGGCTCGAAGCGCTGCCAGGGGTAGCGCTCCAAGAGACGCTTCGCCAGGCCCAATTGGCGCGAGCCAGGAAGCTGCGCCGCCTCGTCCCAGGGGGTGTTGCCCCAGTTGCCGCCCCAGGGCGAAGCGCCGTAGGGCTGGCCGCGCCCGTTCAACTGCCAGATGCCGTTAGCCCCGTAGGTGTGGCCCATGGCGCCCGAAAGCATGGAAGCCCAAAAGACCAGGCGCTGAATCTCCGGCTGCGAGTCGTGAATAATGCCCTCGTAGCTGACCTCGCTGACGAGGACGGGCATGGCCGGCTGCCGCTGGCGCTGCTGGATGACTTTTTCGACGGAGTTGGAGATGCTGTTATAACCGCCGTGGCCGGTCTGGAGCATGTTGAAATCCAACACTGTATCGTCTTCGACCTGGTCGCGACCGACCTGCGTGGGGTGGATGCCGGTCAGGCGGTGATAAGGGTCAATCGCGCGCACGTAGCGGCCCAATTCGGTCCAACCGGTCTTTTGCAGCTTTTCGTCGCCGGGCTTATCAGCGGAGAGGTAATAGGGCATATTGGCCTCGCCAGCCAGGCACCAAAAGACGGGGTAGGCGCTCCAGCGCGCCACCAGGTAGCGCCAGTGCTGCTTCATCTTCTCGATGCCCAGCAGCGGCAGGTAATAGCCCCAACAGCCGACGATGCAGGGGACCAGGCCGGCCTGGGTCAGCCAGCGGATGCGCAGATCGGCCATGTCGAAGTAGGCGGGATTGATGCGGGCGTAGTTTTCTTCCCAGGGGAAGCCGGCCTCGTTTGCCCCGCGCGGGTCGAAGCCGGGCATGTCGGGATACAGGCCGGCGACGATCTGAACTGTGGTGAAGCCTTTCGCCAGGCGGTCGGCGGCCAGGGCTTGAAATTCATCCGGCCAGCGCAGGCGCTTGCACAAGGCCATCCACCAGGTGTCCGCCAGCCAGAAGAAGGGGATGCCATCGGCGTATTGCAAGGTGCGCCCCGAAGCGGCGACTTGCAGCGGGCCGTGGATGAGCAGGGGGCTGCCGCCGGTGTAGGGGGCGGCTTCCAGCGCGCCGCTTTGGCCGTGAAGGTCGGGGTTGCCGGCGTCGGTGCAGACGGTGACGAACTGATAGCTGCCGGCCAGGGGCGGGGCGAAGCGCACGCGCCAGGTCTGACCGCCGCCCCAGAAGGCCGGCACGCGCCAGCTTTGGCCTGAGGCGTGCGTCAGAACGACATCCAATTCCAGGGCGTTGAACGGATCAGGATAGGCCTGGTTCGAGCGAAAACTCCACTCGAACACTTCATTTTGTGTAGCAAACCAGGTTGTGGACATAGGGTCTCCTTGAGAGGGTTACGAATTGAGAACCATTTTCTTTTTTCGCGACAGAAAAAACTTTTTCTTGGAACGAGATTATGGCTGATTTTAGCGCATTTTCTACTATAATGGGATCATCATTTTTGCGAAAGGGTTAATAATGATATTTCCAAAGATCGATATCAGTTTTGCGCCGGCCTGGTGGCAGTATTATTATGGAATGGATTTTGAGCGCGCCTTCTGGCAAGACCCGATCGCGCGCACGGAGCGCTGGCGTGAGCAGAAGAGGTTGTTGTTCGAGCGCTTTGGCGATGTCGGCCTGGGGAACGCCGATCCCAAGCCGCGCCCGATCGCCGGCGACGCCTACGGCCACCGCTTTATGTCGGCTTTTTGGGGCTGCGAGGTGGCTTATGTGCCAGATCAGTTCCCCTCGGCGGTGGTTTTGCCCGACGCAGCGCAGCGTTTGCAGCACTTAAGCATGCCGGCGGTGGACGAATCGCCGGTGGTGCGGCAGATACGGGCCGAATTTCGCCAATTGGAAGCGCACTATGGCTGCTGCGAGGCGGCGGTCAATTACGGCGGGCCGTTGAACAATGCGGTGTCGGTGCTGGGCGCGGAGATTTACGCCGCCTGCCTCACGCAGCCGGAGGCGGCCCGCCGGGCGCTGCAACTGATGGGCGAGGCCGTCCTGGCGATCCACGATCAGGTGGTCTGTCCATTGAACGGCATCCCGCCGGAAGAGGCGCACGCGCAGTTCTTCGGCCTGGGCGACTGCCCGGTGGGGACAATTTCGCCCCGCTTATACCAGGAGATGGTATTGCCGGCGGATTTGTGGCTGCGCCAGCAGTTCCGCGGCCCATTTTTGCTGCATCACTGCGGGATTTTTGACGCATACGCTGAGGCTTATCTGCCGCTGAAGCCCGACATCCTGGATGTGGGGCCGGGCAGCAGCCTGGGCGCGGCGCGCGCCGTTTATCCCCACACGCCGATCACCACCTACCTGGAGGTGGGTTCGCTGGCCGGGATCACACTCCAGCGCCTGGATGAGGTGTTGGCGCAGATGGTTGAGGAGGCTGTGGCGGGCGATGACGCCGCGCTGTTCCCGGCGATCATGGTAGCTGAGGCCGGGCCGGAAGTGTCGGATGAGATTGTCCGGGCGTTGATGACGGCCGGACAGCGATTCGCATAGGGCGATTCGCGCTATCCGTGGTTTAATAGGGGCAAATTTTTGAAAAGAGGTTTTTTATGAATACTGGCAAATTGGTTCGTTTGAATCGCCTGTTCGCGCACCCCTCGGGACGTTTATGCTCGGTGGCGGTGGATCATTTCATCGGTTATGGCGAGGGGCTGCCGGCCGGCCTGCGTTCGCTGCAAAAGACGCTGCCGGCGGTGATGGCGGCGCAGCCGGACGCGGTGACGATGCACAAGGGGATGGCCGCTTCGCTGTGGGGGCGGTATGCCGGGCGCACCTGCCTGATCTTGCAAAGCACAACGGCGCGGGTGGATGATTCGGCCTGCGAACAGGTCGCCACGCCGGAGGATGCCATTCGCCTGGGAGCGGACGCGTTCGCGGTGGCGGCGTTTATCCGCGGCAAGACTGAGGCGGCCCACCTGCGCACGGTGGCGGAGTGTGTGGCGGCGGCGGCGCGCTTTGAACTGCCTGTGATCTGCCATATCTACCCGCGCAGTTTTGGCGAGACGATCCAGGTCTCCTATACGCCCGAAGACATCGCCTGGGCGGTGCGCTGCGCGGTGGAAGTGGGGGTGGATGTGGTCAAGACGCCTTACTGCGGCGAGATCGCCGCGTATGCGGAGATTATCGCCGATTGTCCTGTGCCGTTGGTGGCCGCCGGCGGGCCGCGCGCCCAAAACCTGGAGTCTGCGCTAGAGATGATGGCGGAGGTGATTCAGAGTGGGGCGCGCGGGGCGACGATCGGGCGCAATATCTGGGGTTTCGAGAAGATCACTGCCGCTACGCTGGCTTTCAAGGCGGTGATCCATGATCAGAAGACGCCGTTGGAGGCGATGCAGGCCGCTGGGGTTTAGAGTTTGTATGGCACGAGGATCCCCGGCCATTCCGGGCGGAAATCTTTGGTGTTGCGGGTTACCAGAGCAGCGGCCTGGGTTTGTGCAGTGGCCCAGGTGATAGCGTCAGGCAGGCGCAGGTGATAGTTGCGGCGTAACTGGATCGCCGTTTCAGCGATCATTTCGTCCAGTTCGACAATTTCAAAACGGGTTTCCAGAAAATCGCGCACTGGGTCAGCATTATTGGCTGCGCCAACCAGGACTTCCATCCAAGTGATGCGGCTGATCAAGGCCCGTTCGTATTGGCTGTACTCATGATCGGCCTGTGCGATGCCATTCAGGGCGTCAATGACGATATTGGTATCAAACACCGCGATCATGTTTGCGCGTCCCATTCAGCCCGCAGGTCTTGTTCGTAGTGCAGCGCGTCAATCTTGCGCTGTCGCCAGGAACCAAAAGCCGGGTGCGTCCGCAGCGAGCGGCGCGGTGGAGCGCTTTGCACCGGGGCCACGCGCTGCTGCAAAAAGGTGACAAAATCCAGCACTTCGCTTTGTTTATCGGGCGGAAGTTGGGTCAGTTTTTGTTGAATCTGTTCTACGATGGTCATGTGATACTCCTCATCCAGAGCC
>CAIQJJ010000509.1 GCA_903872065.1 uncultured Anaerolineales bacterium
AGGGTGGGGATGGCGTGATCAACGGTGGCAACCGTGCGATCGGGACGGCGCACGCGGAGGCCGCGCTGGCGCAGACCAGTGAATGCCTGCGGCGAGGTCACTTCATGCACCAGGTGCAGATCAATGTACAGCACCGCCGGCGATTCCACTTCCTGCGCCACGACGTGTGCGTTCCAGATTTTTTCAAACAGGGTTTGTGCTTGGCCCATTCTTGAATTCCTTTGCGAACGGAGACCTGCAGTGGGCTGTTTAGGATTTTCTTAACCCTAAAGGTCTTTTTGATAGCAGTCCACTGCTTATTGTTCGGTGACTTTTTCGCTCTCCGCGCCTTTGGCGACCAGGTACTTGTTGAGGGCGGAGAGGTACGCTTTGGCGCTGGCAACGATGATGTCGGTATCGGCGCCGTGGCCGCCAAACGTGCGCGCTACAGAGACCTCATGCTGCGCGTCTAATTTGGAGTCGCCGTCGCAGCTTTGAATGCGCACAGTCACCTCGCCCAGGGCGTCAATTCCCTCGGTGATGGCGTGAACGGCAAATTCCAGCAGCACCGCCGGCGATTGAACAACCGCGTCAATTGCTTTGTAGGTGGCGTCCACCGGGCCAGTGCCGACCGCCGCCTGGATGTGCAGCTGTCCATCCGGGCCGCGCATGCGCACGGTGGCGGTAGGCAGTCCCATGGTGCCGCAGGCCACTTGCAGCCCATCCAGGCTGAAAATTTCTTGTGGTTGGTAGACCTCATCGCTGACCAATGCCTCCAGGTCGGCGTCGGTGATCATTTTCTTTTTGTCGGCCAGGTCTTTGAAGCGTCTGAACGCCTTCATCAAGTCCTCATCGCTTAAGTTGTAGCCGAGTTGATTCAGCCGCACCTTGAGCGCGTGGCGGCCGGAATGTTTGCCCAACACCAGGCGGCTTTGCGTCACGCCGACCGTCTCCGGGTGCATGATTTCGTAAGTCTGCTGGTTTTTCAACATGCCATCTTGATGGATGCCGGCTTCGTGGGCAAAGGCGTTTGCGCCGACGATCGCCTTATTGGGCTGGACGATGATGCCGGTGTAGTTGCTGACCATTTTGCTCGCGCGGGCGATTTGGGTTGTATCTACGCCGGTGTTCAGATTGTAGATGGGGTGGCGCGTCTTGAGCGACATGACCACCTCTTCCAACGAGGTATTGCCGGCGCGTTCCCCAATGCCGTTGATGGTAACCTCTGCCTGGCGGGCGCCGGCGCGAATGCCGGCCAGGGTGTTGGCGGTGGCCAGGCCCAGATCGTTGTGGCAGTGAGTGGAGACAATGCAATTTTGGACGCCGGGCGTATTTTTGATAATGCCGGCGATCAGCGCGCCAAATTCTTCTGGCACAGTGTAGCCCACCGTGTCGGGGATATTGAGCGTGGTCGCGCCGGCCTGGATGGCGATTGCCAGCACCTGGTAGAGGAATTCAGGATTGGATCGCCCGGCGTCTTCCGGGCTAAACTCCACGTCCGGGCACAGGCTGCGCGCGTAGGCCACCATATCGCCCACAGTTTCCATCACCTGGTCGCGCGACATGCGCAGCTTATACTGCATGTGGATATCCGATGTCGCCAGGAAGGTATGGATGCGAGGGTGACGGGCATGGCGCACGGCTTCCCAGGCTTTGTCAATGTCGTTTTTGGTGGCGCGCGCCAGCCCGCAGATGATGGGGACGCGGGCCTCTGGGTCGGCGCCGGCCGGCGGGTTGCCGACCTCAACTGCCACACGGCGCACGGCTTCCAGGTCGTCGGGTGAAGCCGCCGGGAACCCCGCCTCGATCACATCTACCCCCAGGCGCGCAAGGGCGCGGGCAACTTCCAGTTTCTCAGCAGATGTCATTGAAGCGCCAGGCGACTGCTCGCCGTCGCGCAAAGTAGTATCGAAAATGCGCACGTAAGATTGGTCCATAGAAACTCCAGGGGTAGGTAAGAGGGATGAAAAGGCGACCGGGTGAGAACGGTTTGAAGTCGCCAGGTCGCCTTTTCATGAATATGCCAGGGGATTATTTTTTCCAGTTCTCAGGGCGCAGGGAACGAACAGCCGCGCCGGCGCGCCACATTTCTGATTCGCGCATTTCTTTTAGTTCCACTTCCAGCTTTTCTTTGTAGTCGGAAGCGCTGTTGGCCGCCAACACAATCCGGGTTTGCTCGCCCGAAGCGACCGACTCATACAGCCAATCGAAGACCGGCTCAACCGCCTTGCGGAATTGATGCCGCCAGTCGAGCGCCCCGCGCTGCGCCGTGGCAGAGCAGTTGGCGTACATCCAATCCATCCCGTTCTTATCCACCAGCCGGATCAAGCTTTGCGTCAGTTCTTCGACCGTTTCGTTGAACGCTTCGCTGGGGCTGTGGCCGTGCTTGCGCAGCAGGTTGTATTGCGCTTCCATCACGCCGGCCAAAGCGCCCATCAAAACGCCACGTTCACCCGTCAGGTCACTGTAGACTTCCATCTGGAAAGTGGTGGGGAAGAGGTAGCCAGAGCCAATCGCAATCCCGATCGCCAGGGTGCGTTCCATCGCACGCCCGGTGGCATCCTGGTGGACGGCAAAACTGCTGTTGATGCCCGCCCCGGCCAGATAGTTCGCCCGCACACTCGCCCCAGAGCCTTTCGGCGCCACCATGATGACATCCACATAATCGGGGGGAATCACGCCTGTTTGATCTTTGTAGACGATTGAGAAGCCGTGCGAAAAATACAGCGCGTCGCCTTTCTTCAGGTTGGCCTTCACTTTCGGCCACAGGATCATCTGCGCTGCATCGGAGACAAGATATTGAATGAGCGTGCCGCGCTGCACCGCTTCCTCAATGGTGAACAGCGTTTGGCCTGGCACCCAACCATCGGCCACGGCCTTATCCCAATAGCGCTTGTCTTCCGGCGCCTGGCCGATGATGACGGGGATGCCATTATCCTTCATGTTGAGCGCCTGGGCCGGGCCTTGCACCCCATAACC
>CAIQJJ010000510.1 GCA_903872065.1 uncultured Anaerolineales bacterium
CTTCACTCTGTCCCGCGGGAACGGGATACCGTCCGGGGAACAATGTTTCGGGGTGAGGGCGAAGACCGTCCAATAGACCGCGTTCGGAGGGGAGGCCAACACCGTCCAATAGACCGTGTTTCGGGGGAGGGCGAAGCATCCGGCGCGATAGATCATCCCGTAGACCATTTCCTGGAGAGGGCGAAGCATACGGCAGCCATTCCTGTCCCCTGGAGAATAGATCGTGCCGTATGCTTCGCCCCTACGCGCGCAACGGGCCGGATGGTTGAGGCCGGGTTATATGGATGATGGCAAAGCATACGGCGTGATCGATCGTCCAATGCGACCTGTCTAAAGAGCGCGCCTGATTTGGGTTAACTGTTCGTCGTTATTACTGTGAAGGACAGCGGCGGCAGGAGCAGCGCGGCGCGCTGGTCTTTGATCTCCGGCGCGGCCAGGCTGGCCGGCAGGATCGTGTTTGGCGACGCAAACGTGTTTGCCGCTTTGGGGTCATCCCCGGCAATCTGGTAGACGCCGCTGATCCGCTGCGGCGCTTGCGACTGCCAGATCAACTCGACGGGCAGGCTTTCGCTCTGGCTGCGGTTGACCAGGAAGACCGCTCCCTCGTCGCTGGCGGCGTCCCAACTGGCGGAGGCGTCCAACACCGGCGCGTCGCCGTACTTGGCGGTCGCATAGCGCGGCGTCTGCACCAGCGCATCCAACGCGAGACCCTTGGCGTACTGGCTGAACAGGCGGAACGGATAGAAAATGGTCTGCTTGACCAGGCCGTTGGCGTCGGTCAAAATGGGGGCGATCACATTCACAATCTGCGCCAGGCAGGCCATCTTAAGCGCCTGGGCGCGGCGCAAGAAGAGATTCATCCACTGCGCCACCACCAGCGCATCTTCCAGGTTATAAACCTCCTCGATCAGGTGCGGCGCTTCCGTCCAGCCGCCCTGCATATTTTGCGCCTTGTACCACACATTCCACTCATCCCACGAGAGGAAGACATCGTGCTTCGAGCGCAGTTTGGCCTTGACATAGCGCAGCGTCGCTTCCAGCGTATCCACCTGGTACTCCAGGTCGAACGGCACTGCCAGGTAGCTGGCCGTATCGTTCTCACGGTTGCCGACATAAGTGTGCAGCGAGAGATAATCGGTCTGCTCCCAGCAGATCTCCAGCGCCGTGCGATCCCATTCGGGAAAAGTGGGCATGCCAAAGCCGGATGAGCCGCACAGCGAGAGCTTGAGGCTGGAGTCGTGCCACTTCATCATCTTGGCCGCCTCGCGCGCTTTGAGGGCGTAAGCCTCCGCTTCAAGATGGCCGATTTGCCACGGGCCGTCCATTTCATTGCCCAGGCACCAGTACTGCACGCCGTGCGGTTCGGGGTAGCCGTGGGCGGCGCGCAGGTCAGCGTAAGCGGAGCCGGGCGCGGCGTTGCAATACTCCACCAGGCTGGCGCTCTCCTCGATTGAGCCAGTGCCGAAGTTGGTGCCGAGCAGCGGGCGCGTCCCCAGGGCGCGGCAGAATTCCATGAACTCATTCACGCCGAACTGATTGGTCTCGATAGACTGCCAGGCCAGTTCGCGGCGGCGCGGGCGCTTGTCTTTTGGCCCGACGCCGTCCAGCCAGTGATAGCCGCTGAGGAAATTGCCGCCGGGGTAGCGGATGATGCGGAAATTCAGTTCTTTCAGCGCCGCGATCACATCGCGGCGCAGCCCCTTTTCATCGGCCAGGGGCGAGGCGGGATCGTAAATGCCTTGATAGATACAGCGGCCCATGTGTTCGGCAAAACCGCCGAAAAGTAAGGGCGAAATCTCGCTGATGGTGCGGTTGGCGTCCAGGTAGACGCGGGCAAGCGGGAGGGTAGTCATACTCTGCTCCTGAGAGGGTCAAGATGGGCGAAGCGCGCCAGGCGCTTGCCGCTCCTATTGTACATCATCGGCGCAAAGCGGTGGGCGGTGCAGAATCAGTGGGCTGAATCGGAAACAGCACCTCCTCACTCTCCAAAATCTCAGCGCCGAAAGCGCCATTGGAGAGTTCCAACAGCGCGCTGCGGAAGGCGGCGAAATCTTCCACCGGAAAGCGGGCGGTCAGGGTGATCTCGGCGGCGAAATCTTCGTCCAATACCTGTCCATGATGGGCTGTGGTCAGCAGGCGCACGCGCTCCAGGAAGCGGTAGGGGAAGCCGGTCATGACCGTGTGGCAGGGGATCTTCTGGGCGCGCGGCGTGGCCTGGATCACCTGCCGCGCCGCCTCGCTGTAGGCGCGCACCAGGCCGCCCGTGCCGAGCAGTGTGCCGCCGAAGTAGCGCGTGATGACTATCGTCGCATCGCCCAGGCCGCTGCCGCGCAGCACCTCCAGCGCCGGGCGGCCGGCGGTGCCGGATGGTTCGCCGGCGTCTGAGCAGTGCGCGATGACCGAACTGCCGTAGCCGATCAGATAGACCGGCACATTGTGCGAGGCGTCCGCAAACTCCGTGCGAATGCGGGCGATGAACGCCTTGGCCTGTTCCACGCTGAAGGTGGGCGCCAGGCTGGCAATGAAACGCGAGTTGACGACGACAATCTCGCTGCGGGTTTCATGGGCGGGGACGGGATAAGATGGCATGTCTTTTTTCTTTGCAATCGAGGCGATTTTGTGTTAAAGTTGACCAAATGGAGCCGATAAAGTCAAGGTCTTCGCCTGAGGAGTTTTGTCTGATTTCTCCGATTGTACTCATAGAGTGTCAAAAAGGGGCAAGCGATTGCCCTGGAACAAAGCCAGGCGGAGCATCGTTGTAGTTTTGTTGGACATCTTGCAGGATTTGCCGTCATGACCGCACCTATCACCATTATCTTCATTCTCCTTCTGATCATTGCCGGTCTGTTGGTCGTGATCTACCGCTTGTGGCAGGAAACGCGCCGCGTTGGATTGGGGTTGGATGAAATCGCCGAAGATACACTCAAGGCGCTCTATCATCTCTCGCGCGAGCCGTCGCAGGCCTCGCCGGGTGAGGTGCGCGCCAGCGATCTGATTCGCTCCGCCGACTTGCAGCCGGGGCGCTTCCCGCTGATCCAGGCCGAGTTGAAACGGCGCGGCTGGATTGAAGGGGCGGACGGGCGGCTGCGCATCTCCCCGGCCGGCGAGCGGCGCGCCATCCAGTTGATCCGCGCCCACCGCCTGTGGGAGCGCTACCTGGCCGAAAAAGAGGGCCTGGCCCTGGACGCCATTCACGCCGAGGCCACCCGCCGCGAGCACCTGACCACTCCAGAAGAAGTTGACCAGATCGAAGCGCAGTTGGGCTTCCCCAAGTTTGATCCGCATGGCGACCCCATTCCGCCCAAGGATGGCGAGCTGCGCCAGCACTGCGAGGGCGTGGCGCTTTCGCAGTGGCCGTTAAAAACCCTGGCGCGGGTGGTGCATGTCGAGGATGAGCCGCCGGCGCTCTTTTCCCAGTTGGCGCTGCTTGGCCTGACGCCTGGCGCGTATGTAGAAGTGGACGAGCGCCTGCCGGGGCGCTGCCTGGTCTGGAGCGGGCGGCAGCGCGTCTCCCTGGTCCCGGCCGCGGCGGAGATGATTTTCGTCTCGGAGGCCCTGTCCGAACGCCTGCCACTCTCAGAACTGGAGATCGGCCAGGCGGCGCGGGTAGCGTCCTTCGACGCCAGCGGGCTGCAAGAAAACCAGTGGCCGCTGCCCGATCTGCGCCCCGGCGTCGAAATGGCGGCGGTCGAGGTGGACCCCTTGGGCGACCCGGTCACCTACCGCGTCAACGCCAAAGAGATCGCCCTCTCGCGCATCCAGGCCAACCGCATTGTGATGGACGCCGCCAGCCTGCGCGAGTTCCCCCTGCCGCGCCGTTCCTGGCTGGCCGAGGAACTGCGCCATTTTCAGCAGCTTTTCCAGCGCTACGGCGGCTGGGCGGTGCTGAAGCGCGGCTTGCTCACCTTTGGGCCGGCCTTTGTCGTCAGCGTGGGCTATATGGATCCTGGCAACTGGGGGACGGACATCGAGGGCGGGGCGCGCTTTGGCTACAGTCTGCTGTGGGTGATTTTGCTGGCCAACCTGATGGCGATCTTGATGCAAACGCTCTCGGCCAAGCTCGGCATCGCCACCGGGAAATCGCTGCCCGAAGTCTGTCGCGACCATTACCCGCGCTGGTTGAGCATTACGCTGTGGGCGACGGCCGAACTGGCCGCCATCGCCACCGACCTGGCCGAGTTTTTGGGCGGGGCGGTGGGCTTTTACTTGCTCTTGGGCATCCCTCTCTTCCCGGCTGCCCTGTTGACGGGCGTGGTCATCTCGCTGATCCTGCTGCTGGAACGCTACGGATTCCGCAAGGTTGAGATAGCGATCATCGGCCTGATCGCCGTGATCGGCTTTGTCTACATGGTCGAAATCTCGCTCGCCCGGCCAGATTGGCCCAGCATCCTGCACGGCCTGACGACGCCCTCCATTCCCATCGGGGCGACGCTGGTGGCGGTGGGCATCGTGGGGGCGACGGTCATGCCGCACAATCTTTACCTGCACAGCGCCCTGATCCAGACCCGCGTCCGCTCCGGCGACTCGCTGGAGCGCAAGAAGTCCATCTACCGCCTGGCGATCATGGACTCGGTGGTGGCGTTGAATGGGGCTTTCTTTGTCAATGCAGCGATCTTGATCATGGCCGCGGCGGTGTTCTCCGGCGGCGCCATGCAGGAGTATTCGCTCGAATCGGCCTACCAAACCCTGACGCCGCTGCTCGGCTCCCTGGCCGGCGCGGCCTTTGCCATCGCCCTGCTGGCTTCAGGCCTGGCCTCCTCCACCACCGCCACCATGGCCGGGCAGGTCATCATGGAAGGCTTTTTGCATCACAAGATGAACGTCTGGCTGCGGCGTGGGATCACGATGGTTCCCTCCCTGGTTGTGATCGGCATGGGTCTTGATCCTCTGAAAATCCTGGTCATGTCGCAGGTCAGCCTGTCGTTCCAACTGCCTTTCGCCATGATCCCGCTGGTCTTGTTCACCAGCAACCCGCGCATTATGGGTGAATTTACCAACAACCGCCTGACGCGCCTGCTGGCCTGGCTGGCGACGATTGTTATCCTCAGTTTGAATGTGGTCTTGCTCTACCAGGTGTTGACCGGCGGAGGCTGATCTGCCTCCGCAGTGGAAAGTGAGAAAATAGCTTTATGACCCCTACATTTTCGATTATCGCTCCGATTTATAACGAAACTGGCAATATCCCCGAATTGTACCGGCGCATCAAAGAGGTGATGGACAGCGCTGGAGAACCGTGGGAACTTGTCACCATTGATGATGGCTCTGTGGATGGTTCGGGCCAAATGCTGCTGGAGTTGGCGCAGCAAGACGCCCGCGTGCGCCCGGTCATCTTTGCCCGCAACTTCGGCCACCAATTGGCTGTCACCGCCGGGTTGGATTATTCCCGCGGCCAGGCGGTCGTCATCATTGACGCCGATCTGCAAGACCCGCCTGAAGTCATTCTGGAATTGATCAAAAAGTGGCGCGAGGGCTACGAAGTCGTTTACGCCGTGCGCTCGGAGCGCGAGGGGGAAAGCTGGTTCAAGCTCTTCACCGCCTCGCTGTTCTACCAACTCATCCACCGCATCACGGATGTTAAAATCCCGATGGATACCGGCGATTTCCGCCTGTTGGATCGCAAAGTGGTCAAAGTCCTGGGACAGATGCGCGAGCGCCATCGCTTTTTGCGCGGCATGTCGGTCTGGGTGGGTTTCAAGCAGGTGGGCGTCGAGTACCGCCGCGCGGCGCGCTTTGCCGGCGAGACCAAGTACCCGCTTAAGAAAATGCTGAAATTCGCCAGCGACGCCATCACCGGCTTTTCGTACCTGCCGCTCCAAATCGCCACCTACGTTGGCTTTGTCGCTGCGGCGATCGCCATTCTCACCATTCCGGTGGTGATGGTACTGCGCCTGGTGGACAGCGGCTTTTTCTTCGGCCAGGCCTCGACTCTGATTGCGGTCTTGTTCCTGGGCGGCGTTCAGCTCATCTCGCTGGGCATCCTGGGCGAATACATTGGGCGTCTCTATGACGAAGCCAAAGGCCGTCCGTTGTACATTGTGCGCGAAGAGCCGCATGATTAGAAGCGATCCAGCCTCGAAGAGTTTGCGCCAAAGATTGGGCCAGGTTGTATAAACTCTTCGAGGCTTAAGCGGAAGGTAGAAGAGCTATGAAAATTGATCTGACGATTGACCCCGCACGCCGCGCCCGCGCCATCGAACGCGCCCGGCAGCGCCATATTGTAATTCCCACCTTTGCCCAAATGAAAAACCCGGCCTTGATCCCCCCGGAGATCACGCGCCAACTGGCTCATGTCGGCCTGTGGGAGGTGGACGCCCGCAACCTGTTCCGCATCACCTGGCGCAATCAGCCGCAAGAGAGCGGCGGCGGCTTTGGCGGGGTCAACTGGCTGGAACTGCCGCCCGCCCTGACCGGAACGCCGGCGCGCATCATTGCCCTGGTGGGGCAGTGGTTCCCCACCGGCGCGCACAAAGTGGGGGCGGCCTTTGGCTGTCTCGTCCCGCGCCTGGCGACGGGGCAGTTCGATCCCACCACGCAAAAGGCGGTCTGGCCCTCCACGGGCAACTTCTGCCGCGGCGGGGCGTATGACTCGGCCCTGCTCGGCTGCACCTCGATCGCCATCCTGCCGGCGGGCATGAGCCAGGAGCGCTTTGAGTGGCTGTCGCGCATCGCCGGCGAGGTGATCAAGACGCCGGGCAGCGAGTCGAATGTCAAAGAGATCTTCGACAAATGCTGGGAACTGCGCCATTCTGGGCAGGATTTGATGATCTTCAACCAGTTTGAGGAATTTGGCAACTACCTGTGGCATTACGAGGTCACCGGCCACGCCATGCAAGAAGTGCTGCAGCAGGTCATGCGCCCCAGGGATGAGTACCGCGGCATGGTCTCGGCCACCGGTTCGGCCGGCACGATCGCCAGCGGCGACTACCTGAAGCAGCTTTTCCCGGCCAGCAAGATCGTTGCCAGCGAAGCGCTGCAATGCCCGACGCTGCTCGAAAACGGCTTCGGCGCTCATCGCATCGAGGGCATTGGCGACAAGCACGTCCCCTGGATCCACAACGTCAAAAACACCGATTTTATCGCCGCGATTGACGATAACGCCGTGGTGGCGCTCGCGCGCCTGTTCAACGAACCTGCCGGGCAGGCATACCTGGTCGAAAAGGGCATCGCCGAACGCGTGGTCGCCGATCTGCATTTGCTCGGCTTTTCGGGCATCTCCAACCTGCTCTCGGCGATCAAATTTGCCCGCTATTA
>CAIQJJ010000511.1 GCA_903872065.1 uncultured Anaerolineales bacterium
ATCCCTTTGTTCCAACGTATGTTTCCCTGGTTGAAAATCACTCATTTTGATCTTGACCACGCGAATACGCTGCAGGTAGCGGCGCAGCAGCTCCAGGTTGTGTTCAATGATATCCGGCGCTACCCTGGTCAGGGCGTCCACCAGGATGCCGGCCAGTTGTGCGGTCGTCTCGGCGACTAAGATGGCATCCAGGAATGCTTCGCCTTTGCCCTGGGCCAGCCGGCTGCGCAGGGCCTCGCTAAACAGCAGGGTAGCTTTTTCATGCAGGGCGAGATTTAGTTTTTCCAGGCAGCTCGCTCGGGTGCGCTCTGCGGCGGCCATCCAACTGGAAGCGTTTTGCAGGCTCAGCGGGCAGTTTGCTGGCTGCGGCCAATGGGCCAGCTCGCGTTCAACGGCAGAGCGGGTGATATGCGGTGGGAAGAGTTCCGGCGATTGAAGCGCTTCGGCCATTTGCGCATCGAGCGCTTGGACTGCGCCAGACGCCAATTGGCGCACCTGCTCCAGGCGAGCTAAGGTCAGGTAAACCGGGTGGCTGCGCAAGTCACGCAGCGCCAGGCGGGCTTGCTCGGTGGCGCTGACCACCTGATCAAAGGCCTGCAAATAGCGGATGCTGTAAGACTGGATCGCTTCCGCGGCCGGATCTAACAATTCATTGAGCAAGCGCGACTCGTTGGCCAGGTAGTCGCCCAGGTTTGCCATGCGCAACCGCGCCAGATCCAGGGCGGCGCGCAGTTGCGCCAGGGTGTGGGCCGGGTATTCCGGGCTGTCAGCAGGTAAAATGACCTGGCTGTAGCGGTGAACTGCGCGAATGCGCGGACTGTACTGGAGGAATTTGCCCGCCTGTTCCACCTCGGCCTTGCGGGTGGCCAGGTCATCCACATCGGCCTGCTCGACCTGATCTTCCAGGTGGATGGGATAGCCAAAAGCCTTTTCCAGGGCGTTGCGGAAGTAAGGGATGGAATCGGTCGGGTCTACATGCGCGCTGAGAAATTTCTCCCAGGCTGACAGCCGCCCGGCCAGCGGGCTGGGCTGCTCGATTTCTGCGAACAGATCCGCCATTCCCGATTGCAAATTTTGCACCGGTTTAAGCTGCTCGGTTTTGAAAGCCAGCAAGCGTTGAATGGCATCCTGGATATCGGCATCTTCATGGATGGTTTGCAGGTGAGGGTCTGCCAACAACACTGCCGCAAAGGGCGCCAGCACTTCCCAGCCTTCCGGCGGCTTGAGGCGTTGAACGTGGTGAAAAGCATCCAACACGGCAACTTTGAAATCCACCCCGGCGATGTTGCTGTAGTCAATCACTTCAAGCGGCAAGTTCTTGCCGGCCAGGGTAATTCGAATCTTGCCTTCACGCACCAAACAGAGCAGATACATCTGCACCAGGCGCTTGCTCAACCCGTAGTGCTGGCCGCCCGGGCCATGGATGCCCATAAAGTTTTTGTAGATGGTTTCAACGGGTAAGGTTGTAGACATATCCCCCAATTTTTCTTCGATCCAGGCCGATAAATCATCGGTATAACGACATGCGCGCACATCCAGTTTGCGGTCGTTGGGGCGGCGCATAATTTGCAAGGCGAAGCCATAGTTTTGCGAGGCAGAAATTTCTTTGGTTGGCTTGGCCCCGCGCTCGAAAGCTCCCAGCTTTACAATGCCGTTGATCACATTGATGGCGTTGACATCATTGAAGGGCGCCGGGGCATCGAACTCCAGTTCGCGACACAGGTACACGGTATCCAGCACCTGTGTGACCAGGGTGGTCAGGATCGCCGAGAGTTCACCCTGCACAGAAAAGGCCATGTGCAAATGGTCTTGGGCGGCAATCCGGCCACGCCCATAGCTATCGGGGATGATGCGATAAATGGCGCCCAGGTTGGCGTTCAATTGCCCTTTGACCCACTCCAAAACGATGCGGGCATCTTCCGTGTCTTTGCCAACATACTCCGCCACCATGCGCCGGTAGGCGGCAAAATCTACCAACAACGACTGCTCGCTGGCCGTAAGGGCATCGGGCGACCAGAACAGGACGCGCGGATCTTTGTGGTCTTTGATCAAGCTGTCCAAGACTTCATCGCAAGGTGTTGCGCTGATGAACATGGCATAATCGAGATGGGTGGCCGGGCTGTTGATGTTGGGCAGGGTGGCGGCGCGCTTGCCAATGCTCAACAAATCTTTCATGTGGACACGTCCGCTGATCTCACGCCCATGCCACTTGATGAGAATGTCCGTTTGCGATGCGGGAGCAATCTCGCTAAAAATCGAACGCAATCCGCTGGCCAGATCCAGTGTCATCAGATGGGTGGTAATTTCCCAGCCGTCTAAATCCAGGAGCTGCTCCCACGCCTGGCGGCGTTGGTTTTCATCTTGCGCGGCTTCGGCGCGGTATTTCTGGAAGATTTCAGAGGGCGAGATGGTTTTGCCAGCCGGATTGAAGCGATACTTCGCGCCCACTTTTTCGACCTGCACCAGTTCCAGGTCGAGCGTCTTGAGCAGGTTTTCGTAATGGTCGAGATTGTCCTGTAAATCTGCGCTTTGCCCGGCTTCGTGGTCGCGCCATTCCATGACCGTATTCATGATCTCTTCCGCGCTTAACCCGTTGGGAGCAAGGTTGGCGACATGAAACAGGAACAAAGTTTTGACGATCTTTTCGCAGCGGCTGCGGTAGACTTTCATGTACCCTTTGGTCGCGGTGTTGATTTGCTGGCGCGCCAGGTCAAAGGCGCGCCATTCGTTGGGGAATTTGGTGCGGATGCTGGCAATGCTGCGCGTGGTCCCGGAGGGGTCTTCTTCGTAGTTGACGACGTCATCGAATAACGCCCACAGGGTCACTAACTCTTTCGAAGCGCGCAAAGTCTGCGTTTTGAGTGTCTGGAGCATAAAGTAGAGGGCGGAGCGGACGGTGGTCAGGTTGTACGAAACAGCCCGCACCACATCCAGACTGGGGGGGTAAAAGGGGAAGAAGCGTTTGAACTGGTCGTTCCCGGTGGCGGCAGGCCAGCTAAAGGCGCGTTTGTAGTCTTCGTAATACTGGCCGATTGCGCCAGGCTCCACGACCTCGCGCACCCGCGCCAGGGCAATGTCATAATAATTGTCTTTCTGGTTCAGTAATGGCACCAGATCCAGACGCTCGCGAGCGGTAATATTGAGCATGCCCGTCATGGTAGATTGGATCGTCTGCTGGGCGGCGCAGACTGTCCAGACCGGCAAATTATCCATCTTGGCCAGGCGGTTGGATAATACCACCAGCGCCTTCTCATCTTCGGCGCGCTGGCTGTCGGTGCGGTCCTTCATATAAAGTGAGACTTCGTCCAGGATCAACAACAGCCCGGCATAGCCCTCTTCCAACAACCGTTTCATCATGTGGCGCAGCACATCTTCGGTTTCAATCGGAATGCGCGGCGTCGTTCCCAGGTCACGGGTATAAAAGTCCCACAAACGTTGCCCGCAGTCTCGCTGCACGGCCGGGTCGGCGTTGTTGCGCAAATCGTCCAGGAAAGTTTCGATGTCTTCCTGGGCTTCTTCATCAAAGAACTTGGGGTTCTTCAAAAACTTCGCCAGGCGCGCCCGATAGAGTTCGAAATCGTCCGTGTTCAGGAAACGGCTGGCCAGGATTTGGGTTGGGTAGATCGGCAAGGATCGCCCGGTTTCCAGGAAGAACTGCTCTGAGACGGCATCCAGTACATAATCCACCAGCGAGCGTTCGGCGTTGGCAAGCCCAACCCCGCCGCCGCCGTACCCGACCAGCGTTTTGACGGCGACAAAAATCCCCTTCCCATGTTCGTTCTTTCTTTTGATTCCTTCGTAGAAGGAATACAAGTTGTCGCGTTTTCCTGTTCCCAGCGTAATACCGGCACGCTCTTTTTCTTTGAAGAGCTTCTGCTCTTTTTCATCAATGAGTTTCCAGGTGGCTGCATTGCCCAGCGCGACCGCACCCAAAAATGATAGTAAGTGCGATTTGCCTGAGCCAAATTCCGCCTGCACCCACCAACCCTGACCAATGGGATTATCTTTGCGTTCGGGCACATACGCGGCTGAAATCTGGCGCAAGAAATCGTTCAAGAAGGAACGCACAGGGTCAATCAGAAACTCGGCGATAGTTTTGGTCTCTGCCTGGCGCGCAGCCCGGGCAGCCTGGTCGCCGCCATTGGCCCAGATATGCCGCTCGATGACGTATACACTGGTGAGCGATTCGGGCACCGAAATGATCTGGTCTAAAGATTTGCGCTGGAACATCGTCGCGGTCATGCCTTCAACTCCCACAAATTATTTTCAGTTACCAGTTGGCCTGGGAACTGGTGTTGGAAACGCTGGTCGGCTTCATGAAAAAGCAAGATTTGGCTGCTGACCAATTTGCCTGGCAGCAGTAAAAGTAAATGGCTCTGGTTCGTGGCGTAAGTGCGCAGCCTGCTCAAGTCCAATTGGTACGCAAACATCAGTTCGCACTGCTTCAAGATGAGAAGCGATTGTGTGACCGATTGCGAGGCAAAGTATTCACGCAGAATTTGTTCGAACGCCTGGTTGAGCTGGCTTTCTACGGCCTGGGGGCGCCGGCTTTCATCGCGCACCATGCGGCGTAATGCATCATCTTGGATATGGTCGAGCAGAGCCTTGTTGAAATTTACGGGCTTAGGCAACGCTTGTCCATCCACATTCAATGCCGGCGACAGATCGTTTTTCTCGAAATTTTCCAGGGATTGGTATGTCCCCAAAACAGCATACAAATGACGCCCGGATTGGTTCCGAAGCTGTCTACGGATTTCACTGATAATCTGTGGGCCGGCAAGAAGCGGCATGGGTTATTTCTCCTGATCCAGGCCCTGACTCTTCGCTTGTTCGCGGATTGCCTTCTGGAGACGTTCTGGATGCTCAAAAAACAAGCGGAGAGCCGCTGCCTGGTCAACGGCTAAGGTAAATTGGCG
>CAIQJJ010000512.1 GCA_903872065.1 uncultured Anaerolineales bacterium
ACTGCCAATCCCGTAAGCGTTGATCACTTGGGTGAAAACGTTGACAATCGCCAGGTCGCTGGTGTAGCCTGTGTTTGTAATATACCGGGTTTCAAGTGATACGGCGCCGTCATTATTGGCGTCCCAGCCGATCATATCCATGTTGAAGACGGCGACGATGTTTTCCTTTTCCGCTTTGGCTTCTTGGGCGTAGGCAGCGCTTCCGCATAGGTTGACTTCCTCGCCAGTAAAGAAAATAAAACGTATGGTTCGCTCGAAGGTATAGTCGGACAGGTATTCCGCGGCCGTCATCACACCCACTGAGCCGCTGGCGTTGTCATCAGCGCCTGGAGCATAGTCGCTTTCGGGCATATCATCCAAATGGGCAACGATCAGCACGATCTCATCGGGGTGGACACTGCCGACGATCTCCCCCACTACATTCCTGCCGGTCAGGTCTTCATACTCATCATACCATTCATGGTAAGTGACTTCATCCAACCCCAGGCCCATCATGAATTCGTATACATACTGGGTGGCTTTGGTAATGTACACATCCGAATATTGGTTACGTGTGTCCAAAACAAAAGGACTGCCGCCGATGATAACGCCTTCCTCGCCGCTCAAAAGCCCGGCGTAATAGGCGACATCCTCTTCCTGGATCGAAGCAAGCATTTGAGATACGATTGGACTGTAGGTAAATGGGAAGGAAGCTCTGACACCCTCGGACTGTGCATTGCTGCGCGTCACGACAACCACGCTGGCAGCCAATAGAACGCCGGCGATCAAGACGGACGCTATCCAGGCAGCCGGCAGCATCCTGCCAACGTGTAGCGATGGCTTAACTGGCCTGCACAGAAGTGAACACTTACTTTGTTTGTCGTTCTGACCTTCACTTTGAAGGGAAAGGGTCATGCTTATGTCTCCTGACGTTTTTCCATGTAAGAACAGTATAACAAGGCGTTGTGACAAAGGCGTGACATAGGCTGGCAGATTCAGGCATTCTGCTTGCAGAAATTGCTCTCTGGCTTACACGATGTGCCTTGACCACCCTGGCCGGGGCGACCGCATGGCGGCGGCGTAGGTGAAGGCGTAGGTGAAGGCGTAGAAGTCCGTTCCCGGCGGGTCGCAGCGCTGGCGGATTGATCAGTTGGCAGCCATTGGAACGCATTCCGGATGAACAACCACTCGGACTTGTCAAATCGTAAATGCAAGCATCCCAGCGTGGAATCCAAAAGCACTCCCTCGTTGAAAGCAGGGAGTGCTTTTGGATTGGGAAAATGCAGATTTGCAGCGCAGGCTTTAGCGAGATTTTGCTTGCAATCTCATGCCAAGTGCATTGATTACTTTTAGAATAGTATGGAATTCAGGGTTCAAGTATATTCGGGTTGAATCTGTGAGATCATCGGCTCGTTTGTTAAAGTTCTGGTAAACTTCTTGTCGGAACTACTCTATTTGGGTGTCATGTTCGTTATGGTTCATGCTCCCATTTGAATACTCAAACTCAACGGAAACATCATACGTGATCGCTCACCCCATTTTGCACGAAAATCTTCCCGTCATCGAAGTTACCGATCCGTTTATCCTCGATGACCTGTACGCTGACCCGCGTACAGCGCAGTTTTTGCTCACCCGGATTGCTCCGACACTGGCCGTCATTGCTCCCGCACAGACGGAGGCACTGTTGACGCGCCTGATTAAACAGGGCCATACCCCAAAAGTGCTGGAGGCCTGACCCATGCCACGCCATTTTGACTCGGCCCTGCCACAAATCGGCTCTGATAAGCTCAAGCCCATGGCAAAATTTTGGGGCGGCGATACAAAGATGCGTAAGGATGAATGCATCGCCTGCATCTCTGCCGCACTGAAAGACCCACCAAAAATCCGTGCAGCTTTGGAAAATTTGCAGCCCTGGGAGCGCAACGCATTGGCTTTGGTCAAGCGCATGGGCGGCGTGATTTCAAGCACTACGCTCAATATCGGCATTTTGGCAAGTGGGTTACACCCGCCGCGTAAGGATCAATACCATGATAACTGGACTGATAAGTTATTCCGCCAGGGGCTGATCATGGGAATGGATGCACACAACCCAGAGTATTTTAGCGAGAATTATGGGCGTTCTGGCACACTTTACATAGATGACCGTATCCTCGCTCATGTCGGGCTTCCAGAATACAAGACCTTTAACCTTCAACCGATGCCTGCCCCAGCCGCAAGCCATTTTCGTCGCCCATCGGCCGTGACTTTGGATGTGGTGGGCTTTTTGCAAGCCATCGAAAACCTTGGCGGGCTAAAGTTGAACCAAAATGACAGTGTACGTGCTGGCGATGAAGCAAAATTGCGCAAAGCTCTCCGCTGGGGAGAAGACAGCATCAAAGTGGATGGCTTTACTTTCCCCGCTCCGACAAAAGCATGGATAGTCGCGTGTCGCGCTGCGAATTTACTCCGAAACAATCAGGATGATTGTTTAACCATTAGCGAATCTCTCGATCAGTTTGCCCTGCGTCCTTATGGGGAACAGGTCAGTCGGCTCGTTGACGGTTTTATTCGCGCGACGGACTGGTGGGAAACGGGAAATAACTCTACCTATTTTGACAGCTATGGCAAAGCGCGCCAGCAGGGACGTTTTGCGCTGACATTGGCCTTAGCCTCGTTGCCATTCAAGCCGGATGCTTTTTTCTCTTTTGCGGATTTCGAACTTGCCCTCTATCAGCGGATTGGCGAAGATTTTGCCCTCGATTACCCACCGCAGCGCCCCTATTCTTTCCGTTCGGAATCTCTCCAGGAACAGCAACGCCGACTGGTCATCTGGCAGGAGGAAAACCGCGCCGATTGGTGCAAACAAGAAGCGCACTGGTTCGTAAGCGCACTAACCACCTGGCTGTACTTTCTGGGTTTGGTCGAATTGGCGCTCGATAACGACCAGGGCAGCGGGTTTCGGTTGACTGAACTGGGTTGGGCCACCTTCCGCCCCGACCTGGCCGCCGCACCCATTTTAGACACATTACCTCAGTTCGCTGACAAACCGGCCTGGGTAGTGCAACCCAATTTCGACATCATCGCCTATCTCGACCAGGTCAGCGCGCCGCAACTGGCTTTTCTAGAGCGTCATGCAGAGCGGACACAATCACACCGCCACACAGCACATTATCAAATTACGCGCGCCTCCGTTTACCGAGGTCTGGAAAGCGGCACGACTTTGGACGCCTTGTTGACTGGGCTGCAGGCGGGTTCGCAGGTTGAATTGCCCCAAAATGTGGTTGTTGAATTGCGCGAATGGGCTGCGTTGCGCGAACGCCTGAGCATTCGCCGCTCGGCGCGGTTAATTGAATTTCCATCGGCTGCGGCCTTGCAAGCCGGGCTGTCGCAGGGACTGGTGGGCAGTATCCATGCCGAACGTTTTCTATTGCTCGATGCCCACGCTTCTATCAGTATTGCCGATTTATCGAGTATCAACTACGCGCAAACCTTACCACCCAACTTGAGCGTCACCGAAAAGGGAACAATTCACTTGAAACGCGGCGCTCACGATCTGATGACTGCTGCCCAATTAAGTCAGTGGGCGCTGCAAACCGATGCCTCTACATGGCAACTGACCGCCGAAAGCGTTTCTGCCGCGCTGCGACCAGGGCGTAAGATCAACGATCTGCTGACTCTGCTTAAAAGCCGCAGCGCTCACGGGAAATTGCCACTCCTGATTGAAACCGCCTTGCGAAGTTGGGCAAACGAGCGCTTCGCTGTTGAACTGGAAACGGTTATCGTGCTGCACTGCACCCAGGAGCAGGTTTTTCAGGCAGTCATCACCAGTTCCTTACTGAAACCTCTTTTAAAAGGCTACCTTTCTCCCAATCTTGTGTTTGTCCATCCCGACCAACTCGAAACACTGCGTCAACACTTGAACTGGTTGGGGTGGGACGTATCCGATCAATTGCAAATTATCCCCATCTCACCCATCTGACCGAGGAATTGCCATGATATCACTCACCGAGAACATCATTCGCGCGTACACCACCCCACAAAGTTTTGAACGCGGCCGCGAAATCTATCGTTTGGATGCGCTTCGCCACACTATCCGCGACGGTAACACCCTGCTCGCAGACTGTGAAGGCACAGACACCTACCATTTGCGCGTTGAATTGGATGAAGGTGGTATCCGTTCGTCCGTCTGTACCTGCCCGGTGGGAGGAAGGTGCAAGCATCTGGTGGCGCTCTTGCTCACTTATCTTCACAAACCGAGCGAATTTACAGAACGTAAAGGGATAGCGGTCTTGTTGGAAAATGTGGAGAAAGCCGATTTGGTAGCGCTGCTGGTAAAAATTGCTGCCCAACATCCTGAGTTCTACGATTGGATCGAGACGGCCCTGCCGCCAGCATCCACATCCCCCAAAACAGGCAGCCAGCCCCGCAGCGAAAGCCGTGTATCTGAACAGGTATATCGCAAGCGCATCAGAAACATCCTGCGCGTTGATGGTCATGGCGATTATGGCGCAACCTATGGCGTTTCGCAGGAGTTGGATGCAGTCAGTGATTCGGTAGAAGAATTGCTCCAAACGGGTGACGCCCAGGGTGCGGTGACGGTACTGCTGGTTTTGCTGGAAGAACTTTCCGATTCCTATGAAAACTTCGACGATTCGGATGGCGAATTGGGGGATAGCGCCGATCATGCTGGCCACTGGCTGGCGGAAGCCATTTTGAGCGCCGATTGGACGCCTGCCGAGCGCAAAACTGTAGAGCACAAACTGGATCCGGTTGCCGGAAACCTGGCCGGTTACGGCATCGAAGATGGCCTGGAACTGGCTCAACTTGCCCTGCAATATGGCTGGAATGATCCTGAAGATGGCGAAGAAGATTTAGTGGCTGACCTGGATCAAGCCAAGTTGAACATACTCGAACGTCAAGGAGATAGCGAGCGGTTTTTGAATTTCTGCCAGCAACACGGCGAGTTTTTGCGTTACGCGCTGAAACTTCTCGAACTTGGCCGGGTGGAAGATGCTATCCGCGCCGCCAACCAGCTATCTACGCCTGATGAAATCCTACTGGTAGCCAGATCTTTGCGGGAGGCCAACCGCCTGCAGGATGCCATCTCCCTGGCGGAACGCGGCTTGATGCTGGAAGGGCAGAAATATCACCTGGCCGCCTGGCTTGCGCCGCTGGAAGAATCTCGGGGCAGGCTTGAGCAGGCTTTACAAGCGCAGAGCGTCCTCTTTACGGCCATGCCATCCCTGGAATCCTACCAAAATATCCAGCGATTGGCTGGCGAACGGTGGAACCAACTGCGTCCCCAACAGATGGAAATTGCACTGAAATCGGCTTCGCCCGGCGTTATTGCCGATATTTACCTGTACGAGGAACAGTGGGATCAAGCCATTGCCATTGCAGACAAGCACACGTTTGGCTACACCCTGCGCGAAAAAGTGGCCGACGCGGTGATCGCCTATCGCCCGGAATGGGTTATTCAGATTTCTATTCAAGAGGCCGAAAAGCTGATCGAACCTACGCAAAGCAAATACTATCCCCATGCTGCCCGTTGGCTGGCGAAAGCCAAACAAGCTTACATCCAAACAGGCCGCAAGGCTGAGTGGCTGGCTTATTTCACCCAACTCAAAGCGACCTACGCGCGCCGCCCGTCTCTACAAAAAGAGTTGGCGAGGCTGTGAGCAGGGTCATTTTTATGATGTGATCATCACGATTAGTGCATCGCGGTATATAACTGATATATGGCTATAAATTTCGGCCGGCGGTCGTTTAGACCGCTTTTGCACCGCCAGGTATAGACGAATTTCTTCAAATCTGAATTTCTGGTATACCACCATGTCGCGTAGAATCCAAAAGCACTCCCTGCTCTCACCGAGGGAGTGCTTTTGGATTCATCGAAAATGCAGGTTTGCAGCGTAGCGCAGGCTTTAGCGAGATTTTGCTTGCAATCTCATGCCAAGTGCTCGACTGTTGTATTTTGACATTTTCGTTGAAAGGTGCTAATCTACTGGTAACAAATCTGCTGATAAGGTTGGTAACGTCTATGCAACTTCCGATTTTGGTACCTGCTCCTTTGGTCAGTGAACATGCCGCTGCCTTCGAAGACATATTTGAGAACTGTAAACAATACCGACATTTTCAAAACTATCTCACTGGCCTCATGGTGTTGCCGAACAAAAGCATGGCCAATATTAGCCGTTGTATTCTGGATAGTGCGGACAAGACGAATCTCTCACGATTTATGTCCACATCACCGTGGTTTGAAGCGCAGGTCAATGATCGGCGTTTGATCTACCTCAACCAACAAACTAAAGCGGTACGAAAGCCGAAAGCGGAATCGGCGTTGATATTTGACGATACCTTGTGTGAACACGTTATAGTTTGTTTGAGTATGTTGATCGGCATTACGATCATGGAGACGATAGCTACCCGATTGCTCACAACCCTGTGACCAGTCATTATGTCAGCGGAGTTGTTCGCTTTCCGGTGGATTTGCGTCTCTATCGGCGTTACGAAGAACTCACGCAGTGGGAGACGTTCGTGTTCAAGTACTTTCCGATCACTGCCATACCGCAGAACAAGAAAGAGCGTCAAAAGCTACACAAGCAGGTAGATGAAACACTTCTGCAAGACGCTGATTTTCTAAAACTGCACAACCAGTTCCGCACGAAGATTGATTTGGCGATTGAGTTACTCGAATCAGCCATTGCCCACCGCCTGCGCTTTGATATTCTGCTCTTTGATGGCTGGTATCTGTCTGAAGCGCTGGTCAAGGCTGCCGCACGCCGCCGCAAGAAATGGATCAGTATCATCAAGAAGAACCGCAACATTGAAACCAACAGCTTTCAACTCAAGGATGCCAATGGTCAACCCATCGCTTTTGAAGGTGCGCATGTCTCGGTCGAGGACTTTGTCAAAAAGATCCCCGCCAATGCCTTCAAAATGATCGTCGTCAACGACAAAATCTACTGGACCTTTACCCTCACCGTTCGTATCCCTTCCTTAGGAAAGGTACGCTTGGTGATCAGTTATGAAAACGAAAAGCTGACCGACACATTCGTCGTTTTGGTCACCAATTGTCTCGACTGGAGTGCAAAACGCATCATCGAAACATACTTGCTGCGCTGGCCGATTGAGACCTTTTATCAGGATGGAAAGGAGCATCTGGGGTTCGACGAATATCTCATGCGAGATGCCGAAGCCATTGGAAAACATTGGTGTCTGGTGTTCCAATACCTTCGCCAAAATGAGTTGAAAGAAATAGGGCTTTTCTGGTAAAGTTGTTGTTAGCCACAACGCCAACAAAACCGGAGAAGCCCATGCCAGAGATTGTAGCACTTTTACAGACC
>CAIQJJ010000513.1 GCA_903872065.1 uncultured Anaerolineales bacterium
GATTACTTTGTAGTCCTCTGCCAGCAGCTTGTTTTTGGAAATCATTTGAGTGAGCTGGTACTGGATAGCCTCCAACTCAAACTTACCCTTTCCGACGGCTGCCAATGCCTTGCCGAAGCCAAAAAGCGTGCTACGCGCCTCATCCGCGCTAAGGCCAACGGCTTGCAGGTTTATGGAGCCTTGTACGGCTTCTTTCAACCCCAAGCCAGGCAGTTTGGCGACCTCGCGCAGCTTTTGCAGTTCCTCCGCTGCCATTTCGGAAGTGCCCATGATAGCGGTCAAACCCTTGTTGAGCTTTTCCATGTCGGCGAAGGACTTGACGGCGGCAGCCCCGGCAGCGGCTAATGGCAGGGTTATGCTGGTGGTCAGCATCCCGCCAATATCCTGCATACGCCGGGAGAACTGCTCCATCCTCCTCTCGGTGCGGTGTAGCTGCTCGCGAAATGCCGACGTATCGAGCGCCAATATGGTGTTAAGTATGTTCGCCATTGTTTTTTTGGTATTTGGCTTTCATTTCGGCGTCCCACTTCGCCCACTTCGCCGCCTTTTCTTCTGCTGTGGTTTGTTTGGCCTCCTGCTTTTTTTTGTCCCACTCGAACTTGATAAGGTCGGTGGGCTTAAGCGTTGTGCCTTTTTTAAGGTGCGGTTGCATGGACACCATCGCAGCCCAACGGGTGCGCTCCCAATCTTCGCGCAATGCTGCGCCCTGGGATTGTGCGCGTTCCTCCAGGATACCGATCACGCTGCGCATTTCCAGCATCCAAAAATCCTGTGCGCTCATCCCGAAGCGCCCACACGCAAGGCGCTCAAGTTGGTCTAATGTCAGCGGCTCGCCCTTTTCGGCTTCGCCGCTTGTCCGTTTCCCGCTGCGCCTGGCATGGAATTACTTACAATGTCCATGCACTTAGACAGGAAATCTGGGTCGTCGTCAATAATATCACCCACGTCCTCCAGGGTGAAAGGGCAGACCGCAGGCGTGGACGTAGGCGTTGACCTGGTGCCAGGCCCAGGCGATCACCGGGCGCAGCCAGAGCAGCCGCCAGCCGGCGAGATGCTCGGCGTGGCCCGGCTGGAGCGTGAGCGCATCGCGCCACTCCCAGGCGGTCAGCCGGCGCTCGCGGCCGGGCGACTCGCGCCAGCGCTCGCCGGTGATCAGCACCGGCTGGTCGCCGAGCAGGCGCCGATTCCGCCGCGCCCAGGCATCGAAGAGTGCGATCTTGAAGTAGTGGGTACACCAGCGGATGCGCGCGGTTGGCGGCTGGCCGTTCCGGGCCACCATCGCGAAGTCGAGCAGCGTGCGGATGCCGTCGGGGTACTGCGCAGCGGTGGCCGGGCCGTGAGCATCCACGTCGTGGATCGCAGCGAGGGTGACACCGTGGTTCCCGGTCGGGGTCAGGTTGCCGGTGCGCTGGTAGACGGCCTGCACTGTCACGCGCCGGCCACCAACGCGATTGGACAGAGCGTCGAGCGCCGCCGGCGTCTGCTCCCAATCCATCTCGTCGAGCAGA
>CAIQJJ010000514.1 GCA_903872065.1 uncultured Anaerolineales bacterium
CAATAACCCCCGCCTTTTGCTGGCCGATGAACCCACCGGCGAGGTGGACACCCGCACCGCCGCCATCATCTACCAGATTTTCCGTACCTTGCAGAAAGACTTTGGCCTGACCACCCTCATCGTCAGCCACGATGTCCAGGTTTCCAAAAACGTAGACCGCGTCATTGCCATCCGAGACGGCAAGATCGCCACCGAGGTCGTGCGCCAGCCGGCTGCCGGCCAGGATGGCGAGGTGCATGAGCAAGAGCATGTCCACGTCGAATTGACCGTCGTCGACTCGGCCGGGCGCATGCAGATCCCCAAGGATTTGCGCGAGCAGTACAGCATCCGTGACCGCGTCCAGTTGGAGCCGCTGCCCGAAGGCGTCCTCATCCGTCCGGTGGAAACCGTCCAGCGCGAGACCGCCGAGGACATGGTCGATCGCCTCGAACGCAATCGCAAGCTCAACCTCTTCCAGAAGTTGGCGCGCCGCCTGGGCCGGGAGAAGCACTCATGAGCAAATTTCACCCCGATCCCAATTCCCCGGTAATCGCCGTCGCCGACGTCTGGCGCACCTATCGCGCCGGTACCCACCAGGAAGTCCACGCCCTGCGCGGTGTCAGCCTCACCATCGAACAGCCCTGCGTAGTAGCAGTCAAAGGGCGCTCCGGCAGCGGCAAGACCACCTTGCTCAACTGCGTCGGCGGCCTGGATAAGCCCACGCGCGGCAAGATCGCCGTCTTTGGGCAGGAATTGACCCACCTGGGCGACTCAGCCCTGACCCGTCTGCGCCGGCAGTGGGTGGGCTTTATCTTCCAGTCCTTTGGCCTCAACCCCTCCTTCTCCGCTGCCGAAAACGTAGACATCATGCTGCGCATCGCCGGCGCCTCCAACCGCGAATGCCGTGAGCGCACCCAGTTTTGCCTCGACCTGGTCGGCCTGACCAAGTGGCGCAACCACCGCCCGGACGAACTCTCCGGCGGGCAGCAGCAGCGCATCGCCATCGCCCGCTCGCTGGCCAACCGCCCCAAGCTGCTCCTGGCCGACGAACCCACCGGCGACCTCGACACCGCCACCACCCGCGACATCCTATCCCTCTTCCGCAAAATCGTCCAGGAAGAACACCTCACCATCCTGCTCTCCTCCCACGACCCGCTGGTAGACGACTACGTTGACCGCGTCTTGCACTTGCAAGATGGAGAGTTTGTCGAAAGCTAAGAAAAGCTTCCGTGTGGGGGCAAAAAGTGCACAGGCTGCCAGCCTGTGCGCTTCTTGTTCCCAGGCGCGAACGTCTCACTGGCGAATGGCAGGCTGCCTGTCGCGACCAAGACTCGTAGGCTTACCAATTTGCCTGATTGCTGCGCGGCCAAGCTATGTTTTTTTAGTTAATAGGGGTAGAATCACGTTATCTGTTATCATTAATTCTCGGTGGTGATTACTGTGCAACTTGGTTTCTTACGTCTGAAAGAGTTTTTTCAAAAAACCGATGGCTCTGTGCGAGGCCGGCTTATCACTGATGCCAAAGATCGTTACTATTCTGCAGATTATGTTTGGCAAGATGATCTGACGCGACCTGGGTATTTGCTGGTTTCACGCATCAGCAATTCTAAGAACTCTCCTGTTGCTCAATTTCCTGCTGTAATTCCACTGGATGAAGAACTGATTGCATTGTTTGGTCTCTATAGCGGGGATGGCGCTAAAGGCAGTGAGTCTTCAACGATGCCTGGGCGTGTTCATCCAGTAATTTCTTTTTGTCAAACCGAGCCTCACCTCATCAAGTTTGCGATGGATCAGTTTCGCAAAATATTTGGGGATTCGATTCATTTTACCTTTTCTGTTGGTGAAGACAGCGCCTACTTTATGGGTGGTGACGGCGCACAGCAGCTTCAAAATTATTACCGTGGCGATGTTCCTCCCACACCCTCCCTGGACGAAATTCGTCCGCAACTGAATGAACAGGACAAAATTTATCTACAAGAATCTCGCACTTACCAGCTTTCCGTAACAGAGGATCTTGCCTTTTACTACTTTCATCAGTCTGCTATGGAGGCTCTTCTGGTTGCCCCTAAGCGTCAGGAGCTAGCCAGCGTAGGGATTGTTCTCTCGGACGACGATGTCATTTCGGCTTCCTTACGGCGGCCTTATAAAAAGGGGGCGCGTATGCCAGGGGGATCCAGCCGCGCCGATGATTTAGTGATTAAGGGGGTCAATGGGATGGGCGAACTCTTTATCAAGATGATGCATGAGATCGAAACCTCCATTTTGGAAGACACACAGCAATCCCCTCAGGGGCTTGTCGTGTGGAATGCTGTTCCCTCCACCCTGGGGAGAGTTATAAATACCCAGGAGTTCTTTACCGAACACGTCTATGGTCAAATTGCTGGCGCGCGTCCAGTGTTGTCGCCAACTTCTTCGGCAATCCTGACTGGTCGTTGGAAGGGTTCTAACCAGGTTAACCTCGCCACAAATTTGCGTTTCGATCCGCTTTGGTGCTATGTAGCTGGTCTTTACTTGGCCGAAGGTACCACCGACAAGGCCACTTTGTTTTCTATGTATCGTCAAAAGCCACAGGATTTGGCTTTAAGTTTTACTTCTTCTGAGGGCGTAAGTTTGGAATTGTTTCTTCGTGCTATAGAACGTCTTTTCCCAGAGTTTGAGTTAGATTGGAAAATTAAAGTCGGCTCGCAGTATTTCCCTGAGTTGGTGGTTGTTGGTCTTAAACACGGCGTCCCTATGTTGCGGGGTGGAATTGAAGGCCAGGGTAAGCTTCGTACGATGGAAATTTCTCTAGCCATTAAGGAATGGGCATTGCAAGTTGTTCCTTTCTTGCAGGGTAACTATGCCGACATGTACACCCATGTCGAGCCGACTGGCGCTGGTGTTCCGCGTATTCATTGCAATCTTTCTTCTGCACTCTGCCGCTGGTACTTTCCTTTGCTTATGGGCTCCATTTTTGAGCAGATCGCGCCCGATCCGGCGGTTGATTTTATGTGAAGGTTGCCATGCTTAACCATGTCTTTCTGCCCAATGTTGATTTATCTACCCTCCGTTTGTTAGAGCCACATGCCGATTGGTTGCAAGCATGGCTGCGCGAAATTGATGCCGAAGTTGAAAATGGAGTTGTTTCTTCCTCCATGTGCCTGCAAGGTTTGCTCAGTGAGATCGTGCTTTATCGTCAACCACATCGTCATTGGGCCGAACTTGCTGAAGAATATCTTACGACTGTTGATGGCCGGCCCTTAGCCTATTCGGAAAAATACGGCCTTAAACTGCACAAGTTTGAGCGCCTTTGGGAACAGGTTTCCATTCATGCCATTCATTCACGTTGGTGGATCGACCGTTTTTTTGTGAGTCCAAGTTTCTTATCGGTGGATTATGGATACTTAATTGAAACCTTCATTCAGCCAGATGGCTGGATTTATGATTTTGCTATCAGCCCCACACGTTTTCGTTATCGCATGAAATCTGAATACTTCATGTCTTTAGCGCTTGGGGTGGAGATTCTTCGCGCGGCGAATCTCAGTCATGCTTATCAAATGCAATTTGAAGCGACAATCAGCGCCCATTCAATTACGGATTATCTCAGCGCTGAATATTTTCGTATCGTTGCGCTTGATCAGCTAAATGCTCGTCGGTTGGCTCCGGCTGACTTGCCAGCGATGCTGAAAAAATGCCAGGCTGGGGAAGGTTACTGCGATTTCTCTTTGGCTGACAAGCGCGATGACTACATGGGTACAGCCAAGCGCGCCGACCGTGACCAGGTATTGCATTCCCCTTTGGCGGCCCTTCACGCGGCCTGTCTAGCCTCAGCTTGTTCTTCTGCTGTCCAGTCGCAAGTACAGGCGCGTCTCCAAAAATTTGCCAGGCATCTGATCCATTATCCATTTGATATCCCGGCCTTCAGAATCAGAGACCTTTCCGATATACCTTTTGGAACTGGTATTTCGCCGCTGGAAGTGCTGGCTGCTTCGGCGATAGTCAACCAATTTGCATAAGCCGGACGGAATTTTATGCCACCTTATCAACCCATGCTCTTTGCTTTGTCTCCAGCCGCCGGCGAAGCTCCCGCGATCGAATCCCAACCATCTGGGGTGAATTCCAGTTTGGAATTAAAGCCGTATATCCAGCCTTTTGAGCGTATTCTGGCGCGCGCCGAATTGGCTGGTCTTTTACCTGATGCCCAAATCAATCATCCTTTGGACGAGCCCGCATCCAATGTCTTCCCGCTTGCTGCATCTGCGCCGGTTGAAAAACTTCGTCGCCGTCTGGCATACTGGCAGAAAGTGATCAATGGCGCTCCTTTGCCGACTTCTCAGGCGCTTTATGAAGCCTCAGACAATTTGCCTGATCTGACTGATCTGGCAAACCTGGATAAATATTTGCCTCGTAGTCGTCGCTTGCGTTACGGTCCTCACGATTTGCATCAGTATCGTGGCAAATTTTTTCCTCAATTAGTGAGGTCGTTGGTTAACTTCTCTGGCATTCCGGCTGGCAGCTTGGTGGTGGATCCTTTTTGTGGGAGCGGAACCACGAACTGTGAAGCGCGTCTTGTAGGAATGCGCACGATCGGGATAGACCTCAATCCACTTTCAGTTCTTATTGCTCGCGCCAAAACGGCCGTTGTTGAACTTGATCCGGCTGTACTATTACGCGAAACTGAGCCTATTCTTTACCAACTTAACAACTGGCCTGCAGAGAGTTGCTTATCTTCTGCATTGTCTTGGTCGCAGCCTGACATCGAATACCTGAATCGCTGGTTTGCTCCGTCAGCGCTATCCGACTTAGCGCGGCTGTTGAGCCTGGTTTCGACTTGTACTCATCCTGCAGTGAATAACCTGTTGAAAGTTTGCCTGAGTAACATTGTTCGGGGTATCTCATGGCAAAAAGATACCGATTTGCGTGTGAGAAAGGAAATTACTCCATACCAGCCCAATACAGCAGTTCATGAGTTTCGCAACGAGTTGCAAAGGCAGCTTGCAAAATTATTACCCTTTCTTGCTATTGCTGCACAAGAGCGAGTCAGCCAATTTTTTGCCGATTATGAAATTATTGAAGGCGATACGCGACAAATTGCTCAAGCTTTTCCTTCTTATGTTGGAAAATGTGATCTGATCATCACCTCGCCTCCTTATGCTACCGCGCTTCCTTATATAGATACGGATCGCCTCAGTTTGATCATTCTGGGGCTGCTTAGGCGTAAAGATCACCGTTCTCGCGAAGAGTTAATGATAGGCAATCGTGAGACTTTGGAGTCACAGCGTCAGGCGATGTGGGAAAATTATCAAGCCAGGCGTTTGGAACTTCCTGATTCGCTTTGTGCGTTTATTGATGAGTTGGCCCTTCATCATCATGGAGAAAATGTTGGTTTTCGGCGGCGAAATCTCCCGGCTCTTCTCGCTAAGTATTTTCTGGATATGACGGATGCTATGTCGAGCGCCAAAAGCCTGTTGAAACCAGGTTCTTACGCCTTTTATGTGGTAGGGAATAACAGCACTACAGTGGAGAATCAGCGTGTTGAAATCGCTACGGAGCGCTTTCTTTGGGAAATCGCTGCAAAAGTGGGCTGGAACCAGGAAAAAATGATTAGTATGGAATTACTTCCATCCAGGGATATTTTCAGAATGAATCGAGGGAGCGCTGAGAGCATTTTAGTATTTTCTGTTCCCAAGCGCGTTGCGGTTTATAGCAACCTCAATCACGCTGTTTTTTCTGTGAACGATCCCGTCTGGAATTTTCATGATGAAGACACCCAGCCTCATCTTCACGCGCTGCATTCCTATCCAGCGCGTTTTATTCCCCAGATCCCTCGTAAGGCTATTGCAGATTATTCTACTGCGGGCCAACTTGTCCTTGATCCTTTTTGTGGCAGTGGGACAACTGTTTTGGAAAGCATCCTGATGGAGCGACCTGCTATCGGTGTGGATAATAATGCGGTGGCGGTTTTAATTAGCAAAGCCAAAACCACTCCATACACCGCTCAAGATTTGTTGGCTTTGCAAACATTCTTATCCGATCTTCACTACTTACCCTCTGGCAAAACCTGGCGGCCTGGTTATGATAGACTGTCTTTTTGGTTTGATGAAGAAGCCATTACAGACCTTAGCTATATTCGTGGTGCAATCGATCAACTTCCAGAACCCTGCCGCGCATTTGCACTTGCAGTTTTCTCATCCATCGTTCTGCGTGTATCTCACCAGGATAGCGATACTCACTATACAAAAGTGATCCGTGAGTATAAACCTCACAGCGCGCTTTCTTTCTATCGCACAAAATTACAGGATTCGCTTGAGCGCTTGCTTCAGATACATTCCCTTCCTCGTACTTTGGCGCAAATTCATTTAGCCGACAGCCGGAGACTGACTTTCATAACCAATGATAGTGTAGACTTGATCGTTACCTCTCCACCTTATTTGAATGCCTATGATTATCACAAATACCATCGCCAGCGCTTGCATTGGATAGATGGCGACATCGTATTTGCCCGCGACAAAGAAATTGGCAAGCATGATACTTTCAGCCGTCCTCGCGCCGCGCCTGATCAATACTTCTCGGATATGCAAGCGTGTTTTATTGAGTGGCAGCGTGTGCTCAAGCCGGGTGCTCGCGCATTAGTGGTTGTGGCAGATGGCATTGTTTCCGGATCCCCTGTGCCAGTTGCAGACCGTTTCACTGTGATGATGGATGAGTTAGGCTTATCCCTTGAAAATCATTGGCTGCGAGAGATTCTTAAAACCAATAAATCCTTTAACCAAAATTCTCGGATAGATAAAGAGCACGTTTTGTTATACGTTAAAAATGGGCTTTAAGCCGCTGCCAAAGTGTCGCCTAAGCGCGCTGCGAGATGTGATAGTAACTGCTAGAGAGTCTTTCATGGAATGCCGTTTTGCAACCGACGCCAGCGCACGGTGAGGAAGTCGGGGACGAGAACCATCCTCGAATAGAACATTCGTGGTTTTAAGCTGGATTCGCGTTCAATCTGCGAAATCTATCGATGACCTTTTTACAAATTGTGATACGCTCACATCATCCACCGGCCATCTGCTAACTTGCCGCCTGTTTTTTGCGCGCCGGCGCTATTCCTTTGCTGCGCGCGCGGAACCAATTTTGTGTATAATGATCCATGGAGGTACCTATGAATTACATGGCGCATTTTGAACGCAGCCCGGCGATCTGCTCTGGACAATGGGTGATCAAGGGCACGCGTGTGCCGGTGCATACCCTCTTAGCCTCCCTGGCGGAGGGGGCCAGCAGCGAGGAGATCATCGCCGACTTCCCAACCATCCGCCTGGAGGACGTGCGCGCCGTGATCGCGTTTGCCGCGGCTGCCGCCAAAGAAGATTTCCCGATGGCTGAACTGCCAGCGGTTCTATGAAGATCAAGCTTGATGAGAACATGCCCTTGCGCACAAAGGGTCTGTTGCAAGAATTGGGTCATGATACCGACACAACATTGGATGAGAGCCTGGCAGGTTCTACCGATGAGGCGATTTGGCAGGCCTCTCAGCAATCGGGTCGTTTTCTGATCACCCAGGATTTAGATTTTTCCGACATCCGCCGTTTTGCGCCTGGTACTCATGCTGGCGTGCTGGTGATGCGCCTGGGTGATGGCGGCCGAGAAGCGCTCTACCGACGATTGCGACAGGTTTTTACTTTGGAAGCAGTCGAAACCTGGATAGGCTGTTTTGTGGTGGTCACCGATCGGAAGATTCGTGTGCGCCTGCGCCGATTGTAGGTCGTCTCTTGTTTCCGCGTCCCCCATATTGAACAACAACTGGAAGTTTATTTCTAAATTTTAATATCCAAGGATTATTACCTTGTCCAGTTTTTCGAGTGGCAAATTCAAATGTACTAAGATTATCAGGTTTGGATATATTTTGTGGCCAAGTGGCGGATAAAGCATCTGTAATGACACTAACCGGTATTTCATCCAGCTTGTAAACTGCGTAATTACCCTTATCAATTGCAATTGTATTAACTGGTATGTCTAATAGTTGAAGATTTTCTTTTTCAAGATTAACTTGTTCATTGCTGTTCAATTTCTCTACGGCTGAAAGTGTTTCTTCAACGTTCTCTTGGGTTACTGCTATTGTTTCTGCTGAAACACCGGCCGCTGATAACTTTGAGATTAATAGACCATTTATAGCGAATAATAAAAGTGATAAACCACCAACAAACACTGTAACGAAAGGAATATC
>CAIQJJ010000515.1 GCA_903872065.1 uncultured Anaerolineales bacterium
ATATTATAACGGGCATTTTCGTGCGCGGCGGCATACTGCCGGCCGGCTTTTCCCAGCGCGGCGCGCAAAGCCTCATCGGATAACAGGCGGGTGATTGCGTCGGCCAGCAGGGCCGGCTGCCCCTCGGCGATGAGCAGTCCCGCGCTGGGGGGGACGTATTCCGGGATGGCGCCGCTGTCGGTGGAGATCACCGGTACGCCGCAGGCCATCGCCTGGATATTGGTCATTCCCACGTATTCTTCCCATTTGCGGGTGGTGCGGGCCGGCGAGACGAACAGAGTCGCGGCGCGGTAATAGGCCGGCAGAGCGCTGTTTTTCACCGTTCCCAAAAACTCCACCCTGTCTTGCAACTGATGCGCTGCGACCCATCCTTCGGCCTCGGCGCGCTGCGGCCCGCTGCCGATGAGCTTAAGCCGCGCCGCGCGGTGATCGCGCTGCGCCAACTCAAAAGCCTCCAGCAGATCCATAATCCCCTTTTCAGGGTGAATCCGCCCGACGAATAAGATCGTCCCTGGCGGCCAGTTGGGTTCCTGCCCATTGCGCTCCGGCGTGAATTCGTCTGGGTCAATGCCCCACGTGCCGTACATCAGGCGCACCAGCTTCGCCTCCGGAACGCCCATCCACAGCAGGTTGCGCCGGCCGCCCTCGTTCAGGTAAAAGAACAAATGCGTGGCGTGCAGCGTGGGCTGTAAGAACAGGCGCAGCGCCAGGGCTGCGATCGGGCCGTATTTTTCCTTCAGGGGGCGGCTGATGTGGACGCCGGCGATCAGTTTGGTCCGCCGGCGCAGGGCATATCCTGTAATCGCCGCCACGTAGGGCAGCTGCCGCAGGGCAAATAATTCCACATTCTGCACAATATCCGGGCGCAGCGCCTCCAGTTGGCGCAGCAGGTCTTGGGGCGATGTGTATTGCCGCAGCGAACCGGCGCAGGCCGCCAGCTCTTCGGCGGTCAGGTCATTGTACGGCGCCTGGCGGTAAAAATGCGCCAGGCGCAGACGGGTGAAAGCCTGCATTGGCAAGACCAAATCCCGTCGGATATCGGTGCTGATCATGGCAAAAGTTGGGAGTGTGGGCATCACCTGTTTTCCTTCATCTGCTTAAACGCAATCCAGTGCATCAACCAGGCGTCCAACCGGCCAAAGTGCTTGCGGTAGAACTCTTCCAGGCTGGCGTGGCGCTGCCGGTTGAGGCGTTGGCGCAGGGCGGGGTCAGCCTGGCTGCTGCCCTGCTGTTTGTGTAAAAAGCTCACTGAGGGCAGGTAAACGATCTGCCAGCCCGCCTGGCGGATGCGATAGCACCAATCCAGGTCTTCGGCGTACATCCAAAAACGTTCATCCAGCCCGCCTACCTGCTCGATCACCTGGCGGCGCGCCAGCAGCGCCGCGCCCACCAGCCAGTCCACCTCCAGCGGCGCGCCGGCTTGCAGGCGCGCCGGCCAATTGAGCATGCGTCCCCGCCGCGTAATGCCTTGCAGCCCACGCGGACGGCGCTCAGGCGGCAGCAGCGCATCCAGCGGCTTTTGCCAGAGCATCTCCCACGGGCGCAGTGGAAACAGGTCGTAGGAGCGCTGCGTTTCGCCATTGGGCAGTTGCAGTCGTGGGCCGATCACCCCCACCGCCGGGTTGGCCTCCAGAAAATCAATCAGCGCCGCTAACTTGCCTCCTGTTCCGCCGTCCACCTCAGCGTCGCTGTTGAGCAGCAGCACAAAACGCCCCTGCGCCAGGCGCAGCGCCTGGTTGTTGGCGCGGGCAAAGCCCAGGTTTTCCTGGTTTTCGACCAATTTTACCCGCGAAAACTGCTTTTTGATCATGGCTACACTGTCATCGCGCGAGGCGTTATCCACCACGATAATCTCACACTCCAGATCGCGTGGATCGGTCAGGATCGATTCCAGGCACGCGCGCAGCAGGCCGGCGGTGTTCCAATTGACGATCACAATGGATAGCTCAGGCGTCATAGGCGGCGGCGTCCTTTCCTGCGCCAGGCAGTCAGCCGTTCCACCCAGCGCAGTGTGGCGGGGTAGCGGCTGAAGACATCGTAAAACAGGATCAGAAAGACAATCCGCCCCACGGTGGCCAGGCGGTTGGGCGAAACGCGCACTGCCTGGGCGAAATGGGAAAACATCTTCCGGTACTGGCGCGCCGATTTCCAGCGCAAGGCGGTGTCCAGGTGGGCGTTGCGGTACGCCAGCGGCTTGACCGCCAGCGCCTCGGGCGGCAGATTGGGTTGGCTGAAGACCTTGTTCAACAAATCAAAGCGTCTTTGCACCACCGTCGCGAAGCTCTTGCTGGTCTTGGCGGTGCTGCGCCCGGTGTGGACGCGGTAGTGCGCCAGAACTTGATTGACAAACTTAAATTGGGTAATCTGCGCCAGGCGGATCCAGATATCCAGGTCTTCGATCCCGTTCAGGCTTTCATCCAGCCGCCCCACCTGCAGATAGCAGTCCTTGCGCAGGATCGCCGCAATGGTGCAGATAAAATTGCCATACAACAGGCTGGCGAGAACCTGGCCTGGATAGTGACCGGGCGCGCCCAGGATGGGGGCCAGTGGGCGGCCTTCGTCGTCCATCGCCTGGACGCGGGCATAGACCACGCCCAGTTCGGGATGGCCCTCAAATTCGGGCAGCAGCGTGGCCAACAGTTCTGGCTCCCAGCAGTCATCCGAGTCCAACTGGGTGATAAATTCGCTCTGCGCCGCAGCGAAGCCGGTGTTCAACGCCCCACTGACCCCGCGGTTGGACTGGTAGAGATAACGGATGCGGGCGTCACGATAAGCTTCGACCACCTGGCGGGTCTGATCGGTCGAGCCATCGTCTACCACAATCAGCTCGAAGTCTTGAAAAGTTTGCGCCAGCACACTTTCGATGGCTTTGGGCAGCAGGCCGGCGCGATTATAAGTGGTGATGATCACAGAAACAAGGGGCATAAGAGCAAGACCTCAGTCAGGGACGCCTCAGGGTTTCGAGCGGCGGGTTTTGTCCAATGCCCAGCCGATCACGTGCAGCGGCAGCCAGGGATCCGTCTGCCAGGCTGCGCCGAGCATTGACCAGGCAGGATACTGGCGGAGCAGGTGCAGGATCCATTTGGCGGTGTCCAGGCGGATTAAGTGTTTTTCTTCGTCCGTCAGCGTCGCGTCCGCCAGGTTGGCGCGCGCCAGGCGTTGAATCACGCGCGCCGCGGCCAGCGCCTCGTCCTGGGATGGGAAGCGCCATTCGCGTAGTTGGCGGGCGGTCGCCTCAGAGATCACTTCTCCCGCCATGCGCTGCGCCACACTCTGGCTGATGCGCGCGCTGTTGCGGCGCACGGTTTCATCTGCCATGCTTGACGAACTGGCCGGATGTGAACGCAGCCAGAGCAGCGCTTCGGGCAGATTGGCCAGGCGCGTTTCCCAGGCGGCGCGGCTCCACAGCTCATAATCTTGCGACACGCTGAACAACTGGTAGCCGCCAATGCGCTGGATGACCTCCGTGCGCATCATCACACTGGGATGGGCGATATAGCTGCCAAAGATCAAGCGCCAGCGGATCAAGCCATGTTGGCATGGATAGCGGCTGACCATGCCGCGCTGCCCGTTGGCGTTCATGATCTGGTAATTCGTCCCCAAGACGCCCACTTCGGGATGTTGGGTTAAGAACTGCGCTTGTTTTTCAAAGCGCGTCGGCAGGCTGATGTCGTCGCAATCCATGCGGGCGAGGTACTGTCCGCGCGCCAGGCCGATTCCCTTATTGAGCGTCGCTGTCAGCTTCAAATTGCGCTCATTGTGAATGACCCTCAGCCGTGGGTCGGCATAGCTGGCCAGGATCGCCGCGCTCTCATCGGTTGAGCCGTCGTTGATTGCCAGCACTTCAAAGTCTGCAAAAGTCTGCCCCAGGATGCTGTCGAGGGCGGCGCGCAGATAGGCCGCGCCATTATAGACCGGCAGCAAGACGCTGATCAATGGGCGGGAAGAATCCGGCAGCGGGGGGGTCAAAGTTTGATCCATGCAGCGGGGATAATATCTTGAGCGTCCCGGCTTGGGTCGCGAAACCAGGCGGCCGGCGCCACGACGATCTTATCGGGGCGTGCATCGAGCCACGCGCCCCACCAGCTAAAACTGCTGTTGGCGAGAATATGCGCCCGGCAGAGACTCATCAAGCGCAGATCTTCATGGGCGTCTTGCGCGCCGTTATGCGTCACGAAAGTCGCCGCGTGTTCCAGGCGCAGGTTTTGGATTGCCCAGGCCGGATCGTCCGAAAAAACATAAAAATGCGGGTTTGCAATTCGCTGTTCGATCGCTGCAATGCCGCGCGCGTAATACTCCAGGTCACAGGTTCCCAGCGTTTGATTGACTTGAGGGTTGCTGACATAGTCGCCGCGGCGGACGTGCAGGCTGACCGCCGGCGTGGCCTGGATCTGTTGGGCCATTTGAGCGTTCGCTCCTTGCAGCGCGGTTCGGAAGGTGAAATCTTGTCGCAACTGCGCGGCGATGGCGGCAAAGTATTTCTCGCTTTGAAAGTAGCCGTTGAGATAAACGTTTCTTGGGGTGTTCCAAATGGCGGGGTTATAGGCGCGTTCGCCGGCCAGTTGGCGGAACGCGGCGCGCGGGTGGTATGGGCAGATTTTTTGCCACACGGAAAAACAGCGGTACCATATTCCCGTAGTGGCGCTCCAGTCCAGGCGCGCAATCTCCAATTGGCTCGCCGGCTGCGCCTGGATATGGAAGGCGTCCAGACTAAACGTGCGCGGGCGGTAGTGTTTGAAATGGGCGATATCCAATTTCAAGCCTGTCTGGTGATGGAGCGCCAACGCCCGTCCAGCAGCGTACTGAAACATCTGGTTCCCGATCCCGCCGATAATTTGCGTGATAATCATGAGCCGCTTTTCTTCACCGCTTCGACATGGTAGCCCACGCTAAACGCTTCGACCGGCAGCCGGTCATCCAGCTCACTCAACCAAACCGCGACGCGGTAGTTGGTGAAAATCCGAAATACCCACCGCATGGGATGCCAGTGGGGATAGTGGTAGGCTTTTTGCAAAATACCCACTGCCCGGTGAATTTCTTGCAGCATCCAGCGGAAATAGTGGCCGTTGGCTTCAATCTTGACCAGCGCCAGGCCGTTTTGCGCTAAGAAGCGTTGGTAGAAATAGGGCGTGAACCCGCCATAGAAATGGTAAGGTTGTTGGTGCAGCCCTGAGCCGAGCGGTGCGGAGAGGAAAGCCTGTCCGCCGGGGCGCAGGAGGCGGCTGATCTCGCCTAACACCCGAACAGGATCAGGCACATGCTCCAAGACTTCGGTGCAAAGGATCGCGTCGAAACTGGCGTCCGGCGCCGGGATGGCGGATGCATCGCAGACATAGTCTAGTTCGCCGTAATGCCAGTCGTGGTCGGGGCTGCCAGCATTGCTGCCGTCATATTGCGCAAAGTCCTGCGCCTGGTAGGCGCAGTGGGCAAAAAGTGGGCGGTAGCGGCATGGGCCGGCCCCAATATCCAGGATGCGCGTCCCCGGCGGCAGACGCCGGGCAACACTGGCCACCCAGGCGTCGCGCTGGCCGCGATTGAAATTGACCAATTCTGCCAGGGTAGGGGGATGATTCTTCGAGGGTGAGGTCATGAGCGGCTTTCCTTTTCGCGGTTTACTTTCGCGGTTCAAACTTGCGGTTTACTTTCGCGGTTCGTGTTTGCGCAGCCAAAATAACCCGCAGGCGTATGATGCACTTTCCAGCCCCGCCGCGGAGCGGACGAACTGGCGTTGATCCGTGACGGCGGAAAATTCAACCAGTTCCAGATCGCTGAAATACGCTAAAATCTGCTCAGGCGAATGAATGCGATGAGCATTGAAACAGACGCGCGGTTTGCCAACCGGAGTCGAGAAATACAGATTGCCGTTGACGGCCAGCACGCGCTGCAATTCGCGGCAGGCTTCGAGCGTCCCGCGCGGGTTGAGCGGGTCGCCGTAACGCCCCAGGCCAATATGTTCCACCACATGCAAACAAGAGAGCGAAGGGAGGCTGTTCGTGGCAAAAGGCAGATGCAGAATATCCCCCTGCGAGGCAAAACAGGCCCGGCAGGTGCGCGCTCAAAGGCCTGATATCCACAAAACCGACCGGGATCTGTGTGCTGAGCAGCCCCACGAAGTTGACTTCCGATCCCACATCAATATGCAAAGCGACCGGGTTATGGGTGATATTGCGCATAGCCCAGTTTGCCTGGTAAAAGTAGTGCGCGTCAAAAGGGGTTTTGGCTGTCGCGTCGAACAAGCAGGGCTGGCTGTCGGCAAAGTTCAACGGATGGCCTGGCTGCTGGCGTTCATATTGACGCCAGTCCGCCAGGTAGCGTGGATAATTCCTCAGCGCGCCCAAGCTGGCGCGCCAGGGGAAAAATGGCTGCAGCCAAAAACGCCAAAAGTGTCGCAGGGGGTGGAGAATTGGTTTCATGAGCATCAGCAGCTAAGTTCGAAACATTAAACGCCAAACATAAGAAAATTTTTGCACCGTATTGAGCGGCAGCAGCAGGACGAGCACACTGTATCCTAGCAGGGCATAGAACCCCTGGAAAACCAACCTTCCGAGAATTGGCCAGGCCGGTAGGTTGAGCCAGGGAGCGAGCAGAAAATAACCTGCCAGCGTCAGGCCGGCCGCCAGGGCCGGCGCAAGCCACACTTCCCAGAGATTGATGGCGACAATTTCCCGCACGAAACGGTGCGTAAGCGTCAGTCCTATCAAAAAGGTCAGCCCCACCGCGGCGCAGGTTCCAAGCGCGCCCCACCGCAAAGTAAATGCAGTGCCAAAGACAATTAAAACACTTGCTTCCACCAGCGCAATGATCACACTCTTTTTTTGCTTGCCGACCGCGATGAAGAGAAAACCGGCGTCGCCCATGAGCGGCTGGATCACCGCAAAAATTACCAGAAAGCGCAGAAAAGTGGCGCTCGGCAGCCAGCGTTCCTCGTAAAACCATGTCACCAAATCGGGCGCGGCGATGAACATCCCCACCGCGATGGGCAGCCCCAACATGGTGATAATCCAAAAAGTCATGGTGACAGTCTTACTCAGCCGCACCGGGTCATCTTGCAGGCGCGCGTAGGTATAGATAGCCGTTTTGCTGATCACATTCGTGATCAAAAGCGTCGGCCACTGCGCCAGGCGGTAAGCCCGGTCATAAAACCCCAGCGCTTCTAAGCTTACAAAGGTGCCGATCAAGAAATTATCGAAAGTGCCTACCAGCAAGGACGCCACCGAGCCAACGCTGATCGTCAGCCCAACCTTAAGCAATTGCTTTGCCAGGGTTTGATCAAACTTCCAACGCAGCCGCCACAGGTGAGGTACCTGCCGCCGTGAAATCCATACGACGCCTGGGAAACTCAATACAATGTAAGTGAAATTTTGCGCCAATAAGCTCCATGGGCCATAGCCATGCAGTCCCAACCAAATCGCCGGAAGATAAGAAACAGGAAAAGCAACACTGCTGATCATACTCGTCCAGCCAAAGCGCAGATCGCGATCTAACAGCACCGCCGCCAGGCTGGAATACGAATCGATTAATCCAATGCTGGCCATCGCCATCGCCAACCAGGCCACTTCCCAGGGTTTTCCCAGGAGATGCAGGATCGGCGCCGCCAGCCCAACCAGGCACAGGCCGGCAGTGCTGAACAGATAATTGAGCGCCAGGTTGGTGCCGATCAATTCTGCTGTGGTTTCCTTTTTCTGCATAAACCCATAACTGATTGGGATGCGCGTGCGCAGGTTTAGCAAGGAGACGATAAAAGAAGCATAGCTGAATGCGCCAAAATGCTCAGGGGTCAGAATGCGGGTCAGCGCCAGGTTCGCCAGGAAGCCAAACGCGATGTTGGAATAAGAGCCCAGGGCGACCCACAGGCTGCCGCGCACCGCGCGCTGCGCCAGGGTAGGGGGTGTCGAGGCGGCAGATTTCTCTTGTTCCTTATCTGAAAGCGGAGGCAAATCTTTCAGTGCAGGTGGGGTATTTTGTGCGTTTGTCATGGGAACAAAATTTAAATGAGTTTTTCGCCGTTGTCTTCACCGCACTGGAAATGATCGGTGGGTAGAATTGTGGTAGACTTCGATTATATCAATATTCGCTTCTTCATTCGCTCTATCTGAGAATCAATTTGTCTCTCCATATCCTTCACCTCTACAAAGACTATTATCCGATCCTGGGCGGGATTGAAAATCATATCCGGGCGCTGGCTGAAGCTCAGGCTGCCGCCGGCCACCGCGTGACCGTCCTGGTCACGAATCCAGGAGGGCAGCCAGCCTCCGAAATGATCAACGGCGTCCAGGTATTGCGCGCTTCTCGCCTGGCGACAGTCGCTTCCACGCCGCTGACCTTTGCTTTTCCCGCCCTGCTGCACCGCCTCGCGCCGGATATTACCCACTTGCAATTTCCCTATCCCATCGGTGAGATCAGCCAGTTTTTCTTCGGCAAGCGCCCGTATGTCATTTCCTATCAAAGCGATGTCACGCGCCCCAGTCAGCAGGTCTTTTTGCGCCTGTATCGCCCGCTGCTTGGGCGCGTGCTGCGCCAATCGGCGCGCCTCCTTTGCTCCAGCCAGGCGTATATCAACACCTCCTCCACCTTGCAGCCCTTGCGCGATCACTGCATCGTGGTCCCGTTGGGGATTGACCCGACCCCATTTTTGAACACGCCTCCCAAACCCCAAAGGGAGCAGCCCCCCGCCCGCCCAACTTTGCTCTTTGTCGGACGTCATCGTCATTACAAAGGGGTAGATGGGTTGATCCGCGCCATGCCCCACCTGGACGCCGATTTGCTCATCGCCGGCAGCGGCCCGCTGCGCGCCGAGTGGCAGCGCCTGGCGGATGAAGTGTTGGCCGATTGTTCAGCCTGCGGCGGCGCAGCCCCGCGGCCCTCCATTCGCTTCATTGGCGATGTCGCCGACGCCGATTTGCCAGCCTTATACGCCAGCGCCGATATTTTCGTCCTGCCCTCCAACGCTCGCTCCGAAGCCTTTGGCCTCGTCCTCCTCGAAGCCATGGCCGCCGGCCTGCCGTGCGTCACCACCGAATTGGGCACCGGCACTTCCTACATCGTGCAAGATGGCCTCACCGGATTGGTGGTTCCGCCGCGCGATCCGGCTGCGTTGGCAGCCGCTTTGCAGCGCTTGTTGGATGACCCGCCGCTGCGCCGGCAGATGGGCCAGGCCGGGCGCGCCCGCCTGCTGGCCGAGTTTACCGTGGCCCGCATGGTTGAGCGCGTGATGGCGGTCTACGCCGAATGTCTGGAACCCTACGCCGAGCGACAATGAAGTAACAACTTTGCCCGCTTTTTCTTGCTCTGCGTTACAATTGGGGCGTTTCACTACCCTTCCCAGGAGAAGATTTCATGCCAACAAAACTGAGCCGCTATTGTGATGGAATCCTTGAAGCTGGTTGGTTGATCAGCATCATTGGGGTGCCATTATTCTTTAATGTCTATTCCAGCCGGATTTTTGAACCGGATAAACTGACCTTGCTGCGTTCAATTGTTCTGGTGATGCTGGCTGCCTGGGCGGTCAAATTGATCGTTGAGGGCGGGCTGCGTTGGGAAAATGTTCAATTAGAGGGCAAATTCCCACAATCATTGCTGCGCATTCCCCTGGCCTTGCCGGTGCTGGCTCTGGTAGTGGTTTACTTGCTCTCGACCATTTTCTCCATTTCTCCTCGTGTGAGCTTGATGGGTTCCTATCAGCGCTTGCAAGGCACTTATACCACTTTTTCTTACCTGGTTGTTTTTGCTGCCCTGGCCGCCAACCTGCGCCGCCGCGTGCAGATCGATCGCTTTATTAATACTGTGGTTTTGGTCAGCCTGCCGATCAGCTTATATGGCATTTTGCAGCGCTACCGCATTGATCCGGTGCCTTGGGCGGGGGATGTCGTCAATCGCGTGGCTTCCAATATGGGCAACGCCATTTTTGTAGCCGCCTATTTGATCATGGCCAATCCTTTCACCATGATCCGCATCTTTGAGGCCTTTAACGCCATTCTCAAAGAGCGTGATGGGCTGTGGAAACACATTCTGCGCGCCACATTGTATGTTTTTATTGCTTCATTACAACTGATCGCCCTTTATCTCTCCGGCAGCCGCGGCCCCTGGCTGGGCTGGATGGCGGGATCGTTTTTCCTTTTCGTTCTCCTGGCGCTTTATTGGCGCAAGCGAGCGCTTGTGCTGGGCGTCATCTTTGCGGCGGGGCTGCTGGCCGTCTTCTTACTTTTGATCAACATCCCCAACGGCCCTTTGCAGCCCTTGCGGGATAATCCCTATTTGGGCCGCCTGGGACACCTGGCAGAGGCCGAGTCCGATACCGGGCGTGTGCGTGTTCTCATCTGGCAGGGCGCCTCTTACCTGGTGCTGCCTCATGAGCCGTTGGAATTTCCCGATGGCTCAAAAGATGCCTTCAATTTCTTGCGCCCATTGATCGGCTATGGCCCTGAGACGATGTACGTTGCCTATAATCGCTATTATCCTCCCGAATTGGGGCAGCTTGAAAAGCGCAACGCCTCGCCCGACCGCTCACACAACGAGACCTGGGACTCGCTGGTCATCACCGGCGTGTTGGGGCTGGGGGTTTATCTGCTGTTGATCGCCTCCATTTTTTATTATGGTTTGCGTTGGCTCGGCCTGATCAATTCCCCCGCGCAGCGCAATTTGTTCCTGGTCTTTTATATCGTGGGCGGCGCGGCCGGCGTTGTGGGCATGATCCTCTGGCGCGGGCGGGCCTTCTTTGGCGTTGGTTTGCCCTTTGGCATCATTTTGGGGTTGATCGGCTACCTGACCCTGGTGGCGCTGCAAGATTTAAGCAAAAAAGAGATGTTCACCCCCGTTTCGACCAAAATCTTGCCCCTGTATGTAATCGCTCCTTTAGCCGCCATTGCCGCCCATTTTGTGGAGACCAACTTTGGCATCGCCATTGCTGCCACGCGCACGTACTTTTGGAGTTTTGCGGGTCTGATGCTGGTCGCAGGATATGTCTGGCCCAGGCTCGAAAAAGACGCCCCGCTTCCTGAAGCAGCGCCTGTCGGCGATGCCGCGACCGAGGCCTCATCCCGCAAGAAAGCGCGCCGCATAGAGCGGGCGCGCCGCCCGGCAGAGGCGCGCGGCTTCTTCAGCCCTCAAACCGCCTGGGTGCGCAATGGGCTGGTGGGGGGAGTGATTGCCATGATTGTATTCCATACCCTGGGCTATGAGTTTATCTCGAACACCGATCGCCAGGCGGCCGTGAGCGCCATCTTGGTCAATTCATTGACCCGTCTCGCCAATCGCGGCGGCGCTACCTCCTTTGGCGTGCTGGCGTTAATTCTCACTACCTTGTTCGCCGCGGCCATTTTGTTGACTACGGCTGGCGCTTCCGCCGGCCGTTCGGGGGGTTCGCAAGACAGCTTTAAGGATTGGCTCAAAGCGGTTGGTCTTGCTTTGGGAGCGACCTTCCTCGGCAGCCTCATTTTTTGGACCCTGCATGCCACCAACCTGTATATCCTGGGGCAGTCATCCCCATCCAACCTGACAGAACTCAAAGCCCAAATTGACCGCATTACTGGCCTGGTGATCGGGTATGACAGCGTCTTGGTATTGTTGGGCTTAATCCTGGCTGTTCTTTTGCCCGAAGAATGGCCGGTCAATACCCGCCGTGAGGATGCCTGGTCTTTCATCTTTGCCGGCGTGGCGCTGGTCATTGCGTTGGTCGCCGCGCTGCTCTCCAATATTGTCAGCATCCAGGCCAATATGGCTTTCAAGATGGGCGAGCCTCTCAGCGGCGATCAGTGGCCGGTCGCGACCGTCATCTTCCAACAGACGATCGCCATGCAGCCGCAAGAAGATTTCTATTACCTCTACCTGGGGCGCAGCTATCTGGAACAGGCCAAGCTGAACAAAGAAGCCGCCCAACAGGATGCCCTGGTGCAAGAAGCCGAGAAGACTCTCAAGCAGGCGCAATCCATCAATCCATTGAATACCGATCACACAGCCAACCTGGCGCGGTTATACAGTTGGTGGTCAACCCGTTCTGGCGACGCCAATGTGAACCGCACGCGGGGCGATTCATCCAATCTCTATTATGGCCAGGCGGTCAAGCTGAGCCCGAACAACGCCACCTTGTGGACGGAGTGGGCTACGTTGTTGATCGGCCTGGATCGGATGAGCGATGCGTATGAAAAGATCACCCATGCGCTTAATCTGGACCCCACCTTTGGCACCGCCCATGTCCTGATGGGCGACTATTACCTGCGGTTGGCGCAAACGCCGGCTGAAGAGTGGCCGCCTGAAGTCGCCGCCTCCCTTACTTATACCGATACCTTAGAGAAGGCGGCGGTGGAGTATGGCCTGGCTGGCGACGCGAAGGGAGATGCTGCAGCGCGCGTGGGATATTATATGACCCAGGCCAATGTGTATATCCAGATCGGCCAGGCTTCGGTTGCGATTGAGGCGCTGGAGAAAGCCGTCAAGCTCAAGCCGAAGACGGACAGCGTGTGGCGGATCGAAGAATTATCTACGCGGGCCTACCTGCAATTGGGCGATAAAGAAGCAGCTTTGCAGCATCTGGAAAGTATGAAAAAGAATGTCCCTACAGACCAGGCTTCGCGGGTTACCTCACTCATGAATCAAATTAATCTGCTGCCTTGAGCTTTTTGGCCTTCTTTTCTTCGACCCTGCCTTTGTTGGCGGCGCTGGCAATCAGCCTTCTGCTGGCGCCGCTGGTAAGGCGTTTGTGTTTCAAAGTAGGCCGCGTTTCATATCCCCGCAAAGATCGTTGGCATACCTCGCCTACTCCCACTTTAGGCGGCGTGGGGATGTTTGGCGCATTTGCTTTGACGACCATCATCTTCCTCTGCCTGGCGGCCTTTTTCCAATCCTACACTTCCTTCCCGGCCCTTCTTTTCGCGCACTGGAATTTGATCCTGGCGGCGGGGATCATGTTTGTCTTGGGTTTGTATGATGACTTTAAGCGCATCTCCCCTCCCGCCAAGCTGATCGTGCAGTTGATCGCCGCCACCATCTTTATTTTTTACGATGACGATGTGATTCGTTTCTTTCCCTGGCCTGTCGCCAACCTTGTCTTAACATTTTTCTGGCTGGTGGGCATTTCCAACGCTATCAATTTGTTGGACAACATGGACGGCCTGGCTGGGGGTGTGTCTTTGATCGCGGCTTTGTTCTTGTGCTATTTCAATTGGCGGGTGGGCGATGGCGGACTGCTGTTCATCTCTCTGGCGTTGGCCGGCGGCATCTTGGGCTTTTTGATCTATAATTTTCCACCAGCGCGCATCTTTATGGGCGATAGCGGCAGCATGTTCCTGGGTTTCACCCTGGCGGCGCTGGCGGTGGCCCGCAAAACCCAGGCCTCCAGCGTCTTTGCCGTAATGGGGGTGCCGATCATGCTTTTCTTGCTGCCCATTTTGGATACCAGCCTGGTGACAGTGACCCGCATCTTGCGCGGTCAATCCCCCGCCCAGGGCGGCACCGACCATACCTCCCATCGCCTGGTGGCTTTTGGCCTGTCAGAGCGCCAGGCGGTCCTGGTGCTGTATGGCATGGCGTTGGTTTCGGGAATCTCGGCGGTTGTTTTAGAAGCGCGCGATTACTCCGACAGCCTGGTCTTAACTCCGCTGGTGTTGATCATTCTTTCGTTGTTCACCGCTTACCTGGCGCGCCTGAAGGTTGTCACCGCCGCTGCGGCCCAAGAAACTGGCCTGGCGCGCCTGATGGTCTCGTTAACTTATAAGCGGCGCATCTTTGAACTGCTCTTCGACCTCTTGCTGATTAGTTTTAGCTATTATTTGGCCTATTGGATGCGCTACGGCCTGAATATGACCTCTTTTAGTATGGGATTATTCCTCTCCTCCTGGCCGGCGGCTCTGGGCTCCTCTTACCTCTCTTTTTATGTGATGGGCATCTACCGCGGTGTGTGGCGCTACGTGGGGATTGATGATCTCTTGCGTTATGCGCGCGCCGCAATTGCGGCGACTCTCTTGACCTTGAGCGTTTCACTGTTGTTTAACCCAAACGCCGGCTATCCATTAGAAGTTTTCGTCATGTTCGGGGTTGCTTTGTTCTTGGGCCTGGGGGCAACGCGCCTGTCTTTCCAGGTGTTGGATGGACTTTATCAGCGTCAACAGATCCGCCCGGGGGCCAGCCGCATTTTGTTGGTGGGGGCTGGAGATGCTGGCGAATTAACCCTTAACTGGATTGCGCGCACCCCTGATCTGCATTATAAGCCGCTGGGTTTTTTGGATGACGATCCCAAACGATGGGGGGCGGCTATTCACGATGTGGCTGTGCTGGGCGGACTTGAGATATTAGAAAAAGTGTGCGTTGAGCGCAAAGTGGATGGTATCTTGCTGACCACGCCGCCGGATGCTGAATTGATGGGGCGCTTGCTGCCCTTTTGCCGTCAAAAAGGGATTTGGGTGCGTGTCCTGCGCCTGGAACTGGAATTGATCGAGTAAATATCCCCCGCCAGTGGGATCGAATATCGCGCCGCCGCGCCATGAAGCTTGTCTAAAAAAACTCTACCCCTCCCAATACTTTTGGGAGGGGTAGAGTTTTTTAGAGGACTGGCGACCCGCGCGGGTCGCCAGTTTTGGGTGTGTTAGCGTTGAATCGTGGGCAGGAAGATCTTATAGACAGGTGGTAGGGACGGTGTCCCAAAGGTCGCGAACTTGCTCAGATGGCAGATAGGAACGCTGAACCAGTTTTCCTCTGGATGGCGTTCATAAGCGCCGCAAGCTGCATCTTCCCAGGCCACTGCCGGGGTCAAATACCGCAGGATCAGGCTGAGTTCGTCCAGTCCAGCCACGTCGGCGTCACTGTAGTGAATTGTGAGCGTCACTGGTACATTGAATGTAAACCCTTCTAGCGGGGTTCCATTTTGAGACGCGTTCAACTCGAAGGCGCGACCGCCAAAGACGAAGCCTCCTGGGGCAGTGACAGTGGGAACCGGTGTGTAGTCCAGCGTGATCGGAGTCGTCACCGCGCCCGCCGGAATATCAACCACCGTTTGGTTTTGCTGATCATCTGTGAAGACCAGGGAGGTGGGGGTCTCAGCGCTAGTGTTGTTGACCGTGATGGTCTTGGCTGCGCTATTCGTTCCACCCGGCCCGCTGACGGTCAGTTCGACCGTGTATTCGCCGGGCGCGGCGTAGGCGTGGACAGGATTGGCGCAGGTATTGCTGGTTGTCTCGTCGCCGAAGTTCCAGGAGCAGGTTGTAAAGCCGCCGCTGGATTGGTTGGTGAAGACAACCTCTTCGTTAACCAGTGCAGTCGCCTGGACGTTGAAGTCTGCCGCCGTCGGGTCGTAGACGGTGACCAACTTGCTGGCGGTATCCTTGCCAAACGGGCTGCTGACCTCCAGCGTGACCGTATAGACGCCGGCTTTGCCGAAGGTATGGACTGGATCTTTCGCCAGGCTGCTGTCGTCATCGCCGAAGTCCCACTTGTAGGACAGCGCTTCAGTTCCAGTAGATTGAGCGGTGAAGTTCACTTCTGTCCCTGCCACCACCGGCTCGCTGACGCTAAAGCCAGCCACGGGCGCTTCACCGATGGTGATCTCGCTGCTGAAGCTGTCTTCACCATAGTCGCTGGTGACGGTTAGAGTAACCGTATAACTTCCGACCGATGCGAAGGCATGGCCCGGATTCTCAACCGTGCTGGTCGCGCCGTCGCCAAAGTCCCAGGCGTAGGCCAACGGAGCAGTTCCGGCCGAAGTATTGACGAAAGCAACCTCTTTGCCAACCGCAGCGGCCGCCGGGGCTGTGAAGCCAGCCGTCGGCGTTTCACCGATGGTAATCGCGCTGCTGAAGCTGTCTTCGCCATAGCCATTGGTTGTCGTCAGCGTCACCGTGTAGGTTCCGGCTTCAGCAAAGCTGTGAACCGGATTTTCATCCGCGCTGCTTGCGCCGTCGCCGAAGTCCCAGGCGTAGGCCAAAGGATCGGTTCCGCTAGAAGTGTTGTTGAAAGCAACCTCCTCGCCAACCGCAGCGGTCGTCGAGGCCGTAAAGCCAGCCACGGGCGCATCACCGACAGTGATCGCGCTGCTGAAGCTGTCTTTGCCATAGTCGCTGGTGACGGTTAGAGTCACCACGTGACTTCCGACCGTTGCGAAGGCATGGCTTGGATTCTCAACCGTGCTGCTCGCGCCGTCGCCGAAGTCCCAGGCGTAGGCCAGCGGAGCAGTTCCGGTCGAAGTATTGACGAAAGCAACCTCTTCACCGGTCGCAGCGGTTGTCGGGGCAGTGAAGCCAGCCACGGGCGCATCACCGATAGTGATCGCGCTGCTGAAGCTGTCTTCGCCATAGTCGCTGGTTGTGGTCAGCGTTACAGTGTAGGTTCCGGCTTCAGCAAAGCTGTGAACCGGATTTTCATCCGTGCTGCTTGCGCCATCGCCGAAATCCCAGGCGTAGGTCAACGGAG
>CAIQJJ010000516.1 GCA_903872065.1 uncultured Anaerolineales bacterium
AAACCTTTGTTCTGGCGTTTTTGCTTGATAACGCTCTAATTCAGGTTCATTGTACATTTTTCACCTCTTTCGCATTATAGACTTTCATTTTTTGGGTGCGAGGTGTCAAATGTCACCATACACGAAATCCGCGTGGCCGAACAATTGGACCCCTGTTGGTCTACATGGTTGGAAGGAATGGCGCTCATTCCCCTTGAAACCGGCGAGACCCTGCTGCGTGGTGCGGTAGTGGATCAATCCGCATTACACGGCCTGTTGAACAAAATCCGGGATATGAACCTGACAATCCTCCATGTTTGTCGTCCTGCTAATGACCATTAACCTTTGCAGTGTGTTACTGCGTCGTAGTTTGATTTGAGTACTATACAACCGGGGGATAGTGTTCACCCCTCCAACTTTTGCAGCATATCGTGGATGGCCTGCACCTGCAGTGCGGGAGGAACTTCGCGGCGCAGTTCCTGCACCAGGCGGCCATCTTGCATAAAGATTACCCGGTCGGCGTAGGAGGCTGCGAGCGGGTCGTGTGTGACCATGACAATTGTGGCGCCGCGCTCGTCACACAAGTTGCGCAACAGAGTCAGGATGGCCTGGCCGGATTTTCTGTCCAGGTTGCCTGTCGGCTCGTCGGCCAGCACAATCTCGGGGTCGTGGACGAAGGCGCGGGCGATGGCCACGCGCTGCTGCTGGCCGCCGGAGAGCTGGTCGGGGCGGTGGCTGCGGCGGTCGCTCAGGCCCACCCAGTCCAATAGTTGGTCAATGCGCTCACGGTGAGCAGCCAGGGTGTAGCCGTCAATCAGCAGCGGTAGCGCAATGTTTTCTTCGGCGCTCAGGGTTGGCAACAGGTTAAAGAACTGGAAGATGAACCCCACCCGGCGGCGGCGCAGCAAGGTCAGTTCATCGTCATTGAGGCGCGCCAGCGGCTGACCGGCCAGGCGGATTTCGCCATCGCTAGGGGCGTCCAGCCCGCCCAGCAGGTGCAATAAGGTGGATTTGCCGCTACCCGAAGGGCCCATGATGGCGGCAAATTCGCCCTTTTCCACGCTGAGTTCAACCCTATCCAGGGCGCGCACGCTGACCGCGCCCATCAGATAGGTTTTGCTGAGGGCTTTAATTTCCAAAACGCTCATACGGCCTCCTTCAAGGCGTAAATCTGTACCGGGGTCTGCTTGCCGCGCAGGCTGAACTCGCCCAGCAGGGTGCAGGCAAAACTGTCAGCGGGGGCGGCGGCCAGCGTGGCGGCGCTGAGGAGGATATCTTCACCCGGGAAGTCTTTACATAAAGCCTGCAAGCGGGCGCCGGTGTTCATGGTGTCGCCAATCACCGTATATTCCTGACGCTCTTCGCTGCCGGTGGCGCCGGCCACCACCTCGCCGCTGTGAATGCCAATGCCGTAGTGCAGTAACGGCTCACCCTGCAGGGCGCGGCGGTCGTTCAGGTCAGCCAGGCCGCGGCGGATGGCCAGGGCGGATCGCAGAGCGCGGGCGGCATGGTCGGGGCGTTCAACCGGGGCGTTGAAAATACAGACCGCCTCATCGCCTACGAAGCGGTTGACAATGCCGCCTTCGGCCTGGATGGCAGCGATGATCACAGCGAAATATTGGTTGAGCGCCTGCATCACCACTTCGGGCGGGCGCTCTTCGGCAAAACGGGTCGAGTCGCGCAGGTCACAGTACAGCACGCTGATGCGTCGGCGCTCGCCGATGAGCGAGACGCGCCCTGCCAGAACGGCTTGCTGCACTTCCGGCGAAACAAAGCGACCAAAGAGGTCTCGCAACTGCTCACGCTCGCGCAGACCGTGGGCCATATCATTGAATGCGCGCTGCAACTGGCCCATTTCATCCCAATGGGTTTCGGGCACGCTCTGGCTCAGGTCGCCCAGGGCAATCTTATGGGCGGCGTACGCCACCTGCGCCAGCGGGGCCAGGGAGCGGCGTGTAAAGTAAGTCGTCAGAGCAATGGAGACCAGCAGGGCCACAGCCATCGTCCACAGCGAGCCGCGCCAGATGTCAGCCACAAGACCATCCACATTGCGGCTCGAAATACCCAGACGGGCCAATCCAAGCCGCCGGCCATTCTGATTGAGAATCGGGACACGCGCCTCAAAAATGGACTCGCCCTGCCATTTCACCAATTCCACCTGGGTGGCGCTGCCGCTGGGCGACGCGCCAGCCAGTGGCATGCGCCGCCCGATATCGCCGGGGTCTTTACTAAAGATAACCGTATTGCTTTCGTCCGTCAGCCAGACATAGCGCAGGTCGCTGCCGCCCTCCATATTCTCTATCCCTGCCAGGGCGGCCTGCACAGCAGAAAACTGGGTCTGGCTGGTACCAAACAGTTCACTGATGGCGTTGTCGTCCAGGCTTTCGATGTCCGGTACGCCGTACTGGCTCAGGCTGAATAAATAGGTCACATCCATCTGGCGGCCAATGATCAGTTGTGTGTTTTCCACCAGCAGGCGGTGCTCCTGCTCCACACGGATCGCCGTCAGAGCGGCGACAGTCAGCACAAAGATCAGGCTTGAGCCGATCGAGATGCGCACGGCCAGCGGCAGGCGCGCCAGCATGCCGCGCAAGCCACGCGGGCCCAGGTGAGCGGCGGGCGGCAAAAAGCCGCTGGCGCCCTCGGCGCGCATCGCCTCAGCGGGATTGACATCAGCCGCGTGCCCGGCGGGGATAAGCGACACCAGCACACTAACCAGCGGGCCGCTGACCAGCCCGGCCAGGGCTACCGCCCAGGGCAATGGTGGAAGGGCGTCGCCAAAATAGCCGCCAATCTGTTTCATTGTAGCCACCGTCAGCAAGCTAAACAGAAAAGCAATCCCCATCCCGCCGGCCACGCCCACCAGCGAACCCACCAGCCCGATCAGACCTGACTCGAGCGCCACCAGCCAGCGCACGCTGCTGCGCGCCATCCCCAAGGCGCGCAGGGTGCCCAGCTCGCGCTGGCGCTCCAGAATGCTGGCAGCCAGGGTGACGCTGATGCCAAGTGCGGCGATCACCGCCGAAAGCGAGGTCAGACCGGAAAACAGGCCAACAATTGGATCGGTGATGTCGGAGACGATGGTCTTGAAACTGGCAGCGTCCACCCAGCCCAGTTCGGCAGGATAGCGATTGACCAGATCACGCGCCAGGCTCTCTACTTCCTGCGGAGCCACTCCGGGGTGGGCTTCCAGCATATAGAAGGCAGGGTACGAACTGAAGTATTCGGCGCCCACTTCAGGCATCAGCACCGGGAAACCGCCGCCCACCGCAGCCACGATGAACGTCACCCGGCCGCGCAGGGTATCAATCTCGATGCTGTCGCCGGGGTGCTTGTTCAGGCGCCGGGCGGTCAGTTCGGGGAGCTGAATGGCCGGGCCAGCGGAAAAATAACGCGCTGCCTCTTCCCAACTGCCTTCCGACAGGCTGAACAGCGAACTTGTGCTGAGGCGGGCAAAACTCAGGGCAAAAGCATACTGATCGCCCATACCGGTCTCAACGCCAATACCCGGTAGGCTGACATTGGCCAGCTCAATCACCTCGGCTACGTCACGCAGTTCCGCCAGCCCGGCCAGCAGTTCCGGGCTGGGCGGCGGAAAACTTGGCAGGGCGGCCAACTGATCAAACGACAGACCGGGCGGCATCTGGCGCCGAAAAGCAGCATCGCCGGCAACAAAGCTGGTACTCTGTTGCAAAAAAGCCTGGAAAAAATTAGCCATCGCCGCCAGGGCGATGACAATGCCCAGGCTTATGGCAAAGCTGGCAGCGGCGCGAGCGGCGCGCGCCGGCTGGCGCTGCATCGAGCCGCCGGCCAGGCGCAGGGTCAGCAGGCGGCCCTGCCCGGCCAGGCGCGGGTGTACAACCATCCCAACCACCAGGCGCACAGCCAGTGGTAAGAAGCATAGCGCTGCCGCAAAGATGCTGACTTGTGGTAGAAAGATCGGCCCCCAGTCCGGCTGGAGCAGGGTCTCCAGACCACGCAGAGCGTTCCAGGCCAGCAGGGCGGTCAATAGCAATAGAATCACCCCAGCCGCTTCGGGCCACCAGCGCCGCGTCGTGTTGCCTGGTCGATCCTCGGCATTGAGTTGCAAAGCGGCCAGCGGCGCTATCCGACTGCTGCGCCAGGCCAGCCCGCTGATGACGACCAGGGTGACGCCCAGCCCGGCAGTGCAGGCCAGCAAGGCCCCGTCCAAGGGGAAATCAATCCGTATGCCGGGGGTGTTTTGCAGGCTGTTGATGGCAGCGGCTACGCCAGCGCCCAGTCCCCAGCCCAACGCCAGCCCCAGCCCGCAGCCAACCAGGGCTGTCAGGCCGGCCTCCAGGAGGGTCAGGGCCAGTACCTGGCCGCGGGTTACGCCGATGGCGCGTAACTGGCCGATCTCGCGCTGGCGTTCGACCAGGGTGATGGCAAAGGCGTTGAAGACCAGGAAGGCGCCCGAAAGCAAGCTGACAGCGCCTGCCAGCGGCAGCGCCAGGTTCGTCAGGCTCGCCAGGCTGCTAACGCCGCTGGCGCCATTCGCCGAAATAACAGCAAACTGCGACCCGGCGGCGGCCTGCACGGCCTGTTGGGCCGGGGCGCGGGCCATACCGGGCCGCAGGCGCACCAGGAGACTGCTGACCTGACC
>CAIQJJ010000517.1 GCA_903872065.1 uncultured Anaerolineales bacterium
CCCGCATCCCATGATTGACAACGATCTGCGCCTGCGCCGCTTCTGGCAGGAAGCGCGCGACCCTGAGACGGCGGTTATCCTGTTGGATGTGGTCATCGGCTACGGGGCGCACCCCAACCCGGCGGCGGAACTGGCCCCGGCGATCCGCCAGGCCAGGCAGAGCGCGCCGCGAGGCCCGCTGGTTGTGGCCTCTGTCACCGGTACGGAGCAAGACCCGCAGCGCTTGAGCGTCCAAACCGCGGCTTTGCAGGAGGCCGGCGCGGTGGTATGCAATAGCAACGCCGCGGCCGCCCGCCTGGCCGGGCGGATAGCAGCAGGAAGCGCTGCTTGAAAGAGGATCAAGATGGCAACAATCAATGACTTTTTTGGTAAAGACTTGTATGTCCTCAACCTCGGCCTGGCAAGTATGGCTCAATCGATCCGTGACCAGGGTGCGCCGGTGCTTGATCTGGACTGGCAGCCTCCCCAAAACGCCGCCCCGCGCCTGCGCCTCACCCGCTCTGGCCTCAATATCGAGGCAGCCAACCAGGAAGTGGTCAGCCGCATCCGGCGCGGCCAGGTCAGCCTGGTGGGGATGGGCATCGCGCGGCAGGTCATCCCTGGCATGCACGATCGAATGCTCCTGCACGCCGGGCCGCCGATCGAGTGGGCGCGCATGTGCGGGCCGACGCGCGGCGCGGTGATGGGCGCGTTGATCTATGAGGGCCTGGCGCAGGACGAGAAGGAAGCCGCCCAATTGGCCGCCTCCGGCGCTATCGAGTTCTCACCCTGCCATCACCATCACGCGGTTGGGCCGATGGCGGGGGTGGTTTCGCCCAGCATGCCAGTGTGGATCCTTGAGAACAAAACGTTCGGCAACCGCGCCTACTGCACTCAAAACGAGGGCCTGGGCAAAGTCTTGCGCTATGGCGGGATGGGGCCGGAAGTGTACGCCCGTTTGAAATGGATGGAGACCGATCTCTACCCGACCCTGGATCGCGCCCTGCAGACCCTGCCCAACGGGATTGACATCAAAAGCCTGATCGCGCAGGCGCTGCACATGGGCGATGAATGCCACAACCGCAACCGCGCCGCCACCTCGTTGTTCTTACGCGCCATCGGCCCGGCCCTGGCGCGCACCCATCATGACAATGAAGTCCTGGCCAGGGTGATCGAGTTCATTGATCGCAACGATCACTTTTTCCTGAACTTGAGCATGCCCACCGGCAAGGCGCTGCTGGAAGCCGCCGAAGGCATCCCCGGCAGCACCATCGTCACGGTGATGGCGCGCAATGGCACGGATTTCGGCATCCGCCTGGCCTCGATGCCGGAGCGCTGGTTCACTGCGCCGGCCGGCCGGGTGCAGGGCTTGTATTTCCCTCAGTACACCGAAAAAGACGCCAACCCCGACATCGGCGACAGTACCATTACTGAGACGGCTGGCTACGGTGGGATGGCGATGGCGGCTGCGCCGGCCATCACGCAGTTCGTCGGCGGCGATCCCCAAATGGCGCTCCAGACCACCCTGGAAATGTACGAAATCACTTTTTCCGAACATGAAAACCTGACCATCCCCGCCTTGAATTTTCGCGGCACGCCGTTGGGCATTGATGTGCGCAAGGTGATCGAGACGGGGATTCTGCCGCAAATTAACACCGGCATCGCCCACAAAGACCCCGGCGTGGGGATGGTGGGCGCCGGCATTTTGCGCGCCCCGCAGCAGTGCTTCACGGATGCTTTCGCGGCGCTGCAGCAGGGCTAGTTCGCTACCATTGATCAAAAAGGAGACGATATGAAATTAATTGACTTGACCATTCCCCTCGGGGTCGCCACCCCCGCCTGGCCTACTTATGAACCGCTCCAGGTGAAGTATTTCAAGCGTCTGGCCCCCAACGGCGCCAACGGGCAGATAGTCACCCATTCCAACCATCTTGGCACGCACCTGGATGGCGAGATTCATTTCCACACCCCCGGCAAGGATATTGCCTCGTTGGATATGGATTTCCTGGTGCATGAGGCGGCGGTCGTTGACCTGAGCGATGTGTGCGGCGACTACGATGTCTACACCAGCAAGATGGTTGAAGAACGGGTTGAAGTGCGCGAAGGCGACATTCTGATCATCCACACCGGCTATCATCATTTCGGTTGGGATATGCCCACCGCCGATGAAATCCGTTACATGGTCAAGCACCCCGGCCCGGATCGCGAGTTTGCCGAATGGGCGAAGGCCAAGAAGCTGCGCTGGATTGGGGTGGACTGCGGCAGCGCCGATCACCCGATGAACACGATCATCCGCGATTGGATGCCGCGCCAGGCGCGTCAGGCGGAGAAAGTCTTCAAGAAGAAATATGGCAAGCCGCTGGCGGAATTCTTTGACGATTCCAAGTATCAGTTGATGCACCTCGAGATGTTCCCCCACAGCATCATTCACGCCGAATGCCTGGGCGGCGAACTTGACCTGCTGGTCAACCGCCGCGTCACGATTGGCATGTTCCCCTGGCGCTTTGTGGACGGCGAGTCCTGCATTGCGCGCTGCGTTGCCATGTTGGATGACGCCGAATACGAAGCGTTGATGGCAAAGAAGGCCTCCCTGCCCAAGACCAGGTTTGGCGACGCCTACGATCCGCAGCACGTGGAGCGGCTGAATGCCCTCAGCCGGGCTAACCTCGATTAAGGCGCGAAAACGCGAAAGAAAGACGAAAGCGCGAAGGCGCGAAACATTGAAAATAAGAATTGTGAAGGAGTAAAACATGGCTGTAGATATGGAACTTGAGGCCGTTTTGCGGCCGATCCAGTATCCGATGGTCCCTTATCCCCCCAAGGTGATCACGCTGGCGAATGGGAAGAAAATGGTTATCCGCCAGGCGATGCGCGAGGACGTGCCGGCGATTTTGAAGTCCGTCCACCCCTGCCTGTTCATCGAACGGGATTACTACGATATCGTCAGCGCTCGCCTGTACGGCGAACTGCTGGCCTGGTATCGCTACCGCGTTAAGAGCGAGTACTGCCTGATGGGACAGGTAGATGGCTACCTGGTTGGGGTTGTCAATGGCCGCCTGGAGGATGAAAAGGTGGGCATGAGCTACCACACCCTGGCGATTGACCGCGGCTTGCGCATCGGTTCGCACCTGTTCGCCGCCAAGATGGAATATCATATAGAGTATCTGAACCAGGACGCGGTGCTGATTGTGGCCGAAAGCCCGATCGGCTTCCGGCGCTGGATGGTCGAATATCCGCTGGAAGCGACCAAGATCCCGCATGAATTGGGCGGCGGCGATTCGTACCGCCTGACGCGCGAGATTTACCTCAAGGCCAAGCCGCGCCTGGTCGTGGGCGACCGCCCCGTTCCACAGGATTTAATGGACGAGGCCATGGCCGATATCAAGTTCGCTGATGACAACACCATTCGCGAACGCATCGCCGGATTGAAAGGGAGATAAGCCATGAGAGACGTTGCAATTATCGGCGCCGGAATGATCCCCTTTGGCCGGCGTGACGAAGATACCCTGATGGAAATGTTGGCCTACGCCGCCTTGAAGGCGTTGGACGACGCGGCCCAGTCTGATACGGGCCATGTACTGCCTCCCATAGATGCGGTGTACGTTGCCAATATGGGCGGCGGAATGCTGCAGCGCCAGACGGCCATCGCCAGTTCGCTGGTCGATCGCCTCAGCCTGATGCCGGCGGCCGCCGAGACAATTGAGAATGGGCCGGCTTCTGGCGCGTCGGCGGTGAAGAATGGCTTGTTGGCGATTGCCTCCGGCTATTACGACTGCGTGCTGGTGGTGGGCGGCGAGAAAATGCGCGAAGTCACCGGCTGGCGCGCCACCGATTTCGTCGCCACAATGACCCACCCGCAGGCCGAGTATCCTTATGGCATTACTCTGCCCGGCATGGCGGGGATGTTCACCCGCCTGTATATGGAACAGTACGGCGTGACGCGCGAGCATCTGCTGGCGATCTCGTTGAAAAACCAAGAGATGGGCACGCTCAACCCCTACGCCCATGTGGAAATGGCGCTGGATCGGGACGGCATTTTCGACAGCCCGCATTCCATCGTCAACAACCCGGTCACAGCCGACCCGCTGCACCTGTACGACCTGTGCCCGGTCAGCGACGGCGCGGCGGCGATTGTGCTGTGTTCGCTGGAATTGGCCAAGAAATTGTCCAAGCCGCCTGTCCTGATCGCCGGTTTCGGCCAGGCCACCGATACCCAAACCCTGCAAGAGCGCGAGGACCCAACCGACTTGAAGGCTGTGACCATCGCTGCCCAAAAAGCCTTTGCCATGGCCAATCTCACCCCAGCCGACATCCATGTGGCCGAACTGCATGACGCCTTCACCATCCTGGAGATCGCCGAGAGCGAGCATGTCGGCTTCTTCCCCAAGGGCGAGGGCGGCAAGGCGGCCCTGGCCGGCAAGACGCGCCTGGGAGGCCAGATTCCGATCAATGTCTCCGGCGGCTTGAAGGCGCGCGGCCATCCGGTCGGCGCGACCGGCGTTGCCCAGTTGGTGGACATCGTCTGGCAGTTGCGCCACGAACTGCCGGCAAACCGGCAGGTGCAGGGCGCTAAGAATGGCCTGACGGTCAACTTTGGCGGTTTTGGCAATAATGTCTTGGCCTTTGTGCTGAAGAGGGTAGAACAATGAAAAAAGAAATCGCGATTACCGCCTACAAGTGCAAGCAGTGCGGCAAAATTCACTATCCTTATCATGACCGCTGCCTGGTCTGCAAGGGCCGCGAGTTTGAGAAGATGAAGCCCGAAGGCGACGCCCACCTGCTGACCTATACGGCGATCTTCAACCTGCCGTGGGGTTTTGATCAGCGTTTTCTGATCATCGGCGTGGCCGAGTTTGAAAACCATGTCAAAGCCATGGGGCAGATCAAGGTGGATTCGGTGGATCAACTGAAGACCGGCATGAAAGTGCGTCCCAGTTGGGAGCCGATCCGTGTGCAATATGGCGAGAATGTCTATGGCTTGAAGTTTGAGCCGATTGAGTGATGTTTCAAGCGCCAGGCATCCAGGCATCCTGAGCTTGTCGAAGGATTGTCGAAGGATGGCCTGGCGCTCTGGTATGCGCTAGTATGCGCTTCGACAGGCTCAGCGCGCCTGCCCTCTCAGGCATCCTGAGCTTGTCGAAGGATAGCCTGGCGCTCCAGTATGCGCTAGTATGCGCTTCGACAAGCTCACACTTCGACAAGCTCAGTGCGCCTGCCCTCTCAGGCATCCTGAGCCTGTCGAAGGATAGCCTGGCGCTCTGGTATGCGTTTCGACAAGCTCAGTGCGCCTGAACATTTATCCCCTTGCTCCTCCCCGCCCTCACCGCCGGCTACGCCATCCCCCGCGCCGATTTCGACGCCATCGTCCACAGCGTCTTCCGATCGGCGCTCAACCTGCGCGTGACCGGGCAGGACTTGCTGCTGACACTGCTCGTCGCCGGAGAAGCCGACCTGCCGCAGGCGCTGCGCCTGGACACGCCGGACGGGTTTTCGTTTGAGACCTTCCGCCCCGGCGACAGAGTCTCCTGCCGGCGGCTCGCGAATGCAGCCCCGGCGTCCAACCGCCGCCTCGTCGTCGAATTTGCCCACGCCAGGCGTTGGCAGTGCGACCTGCCCGGTTTGCGCGCCGATCTGCGCCATCCGGGGACGACGGAGGCCTGGCAGCGCGCCTGGCGCTATCTGAACGAGCGGCAGGCGCGCCAGGGCGCGGAGATCGCCGCCGCGGCGCTGCTGGCCGATGACCCCGCCCAACCCGCGGTCTGCCGCCGCCTGGGCGAGGCCGCTCGCGCCCTGATGGACGCGGCGCGTCACAGCCAGGTGGACGCTTCCTCCTTCTCCCCTCCCCCTTCTTCCTTCCTCAAAAGTCTGATCGGGCTGGGCGGCGGATTGACCCCCAGCGGCGACGATTTTCTGGTCGG
>CAIQJJ010000518.1 GCA_903872065.1 uncultured Anaerolineales bacterium
AGGCCTGGGCGACCTGGCGCAGCCATGCAGCAAACGATTTTTTCCACTGGGTGAGGTCGAGGGGCATATTATTCCTCCCTGCGAGGGATGATCAGGCGGCTCAAGAGCGCTTTGCGGAGGCCAACCGTATTGGCATAGCGCGTGTGGTTGCTCCAACCGCGCACACTGGCAGTCAGGCGATCCAGAGGCAGTTCGCCGCGCGCATAGGCGGCGAGAGAGCGGCGCAGTTTTCTCTGGTAATACAGACCTTTACGACGTTTCAAACGGCGGCGCTGCGGAAATATATAGAAACCCAGGAAGGGAATACCTTCCGTCACCGGGCGCGGCTGTGCATTGGGGTGAATGGTCAGGCGCAGGCCGGCCAGGCGCTGCTGGATGGCGCGCAGCCATTGACACAGTATGGCTTTATCGGCAGCGAACAAAAGCATATCGTCTACGTAGCGCAAGTAAGCCAGGCAGCGCAGTTCACGCTTGACAAAATGATCGAAGGCATTGAGATAGACGTTCGCCCAAAACTGCGAGGTCAGGTTGCCAATAGGCAGCCCACGCGGACGGTAGTAAGCGAATAGAGTATCGCCGGGGAAATAAACCATCTCGTAGGCTTCGCTTAAAACGCCGCGCCCGCTCTGCAAAATACGGTCGCACAACCAAAGCACATCCGGGTCGTGGATTTTGCGCGCCAGGGCGCGACGCAAAAGCGCCAGGTCAATCGAGGGGAAAAACTGGCGCACATCGCAGGACAAAAAATATGGATAGACACGCGCAAATTGTTGAGCGCGGTTCAAGGCGGCATGCGTCCCTTTACCCACACGGTTGGCGTAGGAATCAAAGATAAAGCTGCGCTCGAAGATCGGCTCGATCAGATTGCACAAGGCGTGATGCACCACGCGGTCGCGAAAGGGCGCGGCCGAGATCAGGCGGCGCTTTGGCTCGTGAATGTAGAAACTGGCGTATGCGCCGGGCAGATAGCGCCGGGCGCGCAGTTCGCTTTGCAAAGCCAGCAAATTGTCTTCCAGGCGATACTCAAAGAGGGCAACGTTAGGATGGCCGCGCTTGCCCCGCGCTGCTTTGCGATAGGCCAACAACAAATTATCCCAAGAAGTGAGCTGCGCAAACATTGACCTTACCACGATGAAAAGGTGGCCCCGCGCCAGGGAGGGCGAAATGCGATTCTCCGAGGGCGCGGGGCGGTTGCTATTTGCCTTCTCTCCGCGAAACGCGAGTAGAGAAGCCAGGAATGCGCCCCGCTATTTTTCTGCCTCGACGGCGAAGACCCTGAGCCCGCGCCGCACTGCTGGCATTGAACCCTGGCGAAGCCGCCTCCGCCAGGGCTGCCGAGACCTACGAAAAATGTGAGCAGCACAACTCGAAAACCGTTATTCCTTTTCCTGTTATCAGGATTGTTCCTGTTACGGTAGGCGCAGCGGGCGTTCTTCGATTCATCATCGAAGCCGCCTCCGCATACCCTGTGGGGGCTATTTGGGCGCATCCCTCGCAAGCAGGGGATCGGCTTTCGCCGTCCCCTGAGTCTGCGTGACCTTGATCCAACCGCCCAACAATTTGCCAATCTCTGTCACCATTTCGGAGACGTGATGGTACTGCTCGGGCGTTAACCAACCCCATTTTACCGCCAAACGCAAATATGTGCGAATGCGATCCAAATCATGGTCAGCCGTATGCAGCAAGGCCAGCCGCTTTGCACCCATGACGTAGTTGGCGGATTCCAGATGCTCACGCAGATCAAAAGCGGCGTTGAGCAAGCGGTGGGTGAAAGTAAAGCGATGAACCTTGGGGAAATGATTGGTGAGGGGCAGCAGCCAGGTGAGGAAATCGAAGGTGCGGGTGAAGATCGGCATTTCTTGTCCCATCTTGATAACTCCTTCCTTACTTACACAAAGGGGGGGCAGACCGCCGGGCGGTCTGCCCCGGATTTTAGAAATTTTCCCCGCCTCCGGCGGGGGAGGGCCGGCTTCCCGCGGCCAAGGGCCGGGTTAAAGCCAAAGATTCAGAGTCTCCAGAGAGCCAGAGGCTCCAGAGATTCAGCGGCATAGGAGCAGCACAACTCGAAAACCGCGATTCCAGCGCCTGAAATCAGGATAGTACCCGTAACGGAAGGCGCAGCGGGCGTCGCTTGGGCTTGCACCAAAAGAGCCGCCGCGCAGCACACGAAGGACATCCCGGCCAGCATTCAAATCCTCGCGACCATCCGCCGGCGCGTAAGGATAAGTGAAATCAGGGTTGAAAAAATCCTTCCCCCACAGGCTGCGCGTCCATTCCCAGGCATTGCCGGCCATCTCCTCGCAGCCATAGGGACTGCTCCCGCCGGGAAAGCAGCCCACCGCACTCGTCGTCCCAATCCCAGAAGCCTCAAGATTGGCGCAGTTGGGATCGAACTCGCCTATCCAGGGATAGTCCCGTCGCGGAGCGGCGTTAACGACCATTCCTATTTTTTTAGGGCTATCCGCCAAACCATCGTTCAGGCAGCGAATGACCGGCTGAGGCGGCAAGTTCAATCCGCCGCGGGCGGATTTCTCCCATTCCGCTTCCGAGGGTAAGGTAAACGCAGACCCGGATGGCAGGAATGGACGATACTGATCGGTCAACCATTGGCAAAATTGCACCGCTTCATACCAGGCGACAGCTACAACCGGATCATTGGAACAGGGATTGTACTGCCAACGATTATCAAAAGAATACTGTCGGGTGGTGACAAACTCGCGCCACTGCGCCACAGTCACCGGGTAGCGCCCGATCCAATAGTCGGGCAAATCCACTTCGTGCTGCGGCTGCTCATCAGTGTCGCCAACCCCAGCCTTGCTGCCCATCAGAAACTTGCCGGCGGGGACAAAGCAAAACTGCATCCCGGCCACGGTCATCGCTTCGGGCCGCGGGTCGCCCAGGCGCGCCAGGCTCAGGCCAGCGCCGGCGCGCTCAACCGCCGGCAGGCGTCCGCTGCGCAGCACAGCCAGCAGGCCGCGCTGCACGCGTTCCAGCTTGAGGCGGCTGCGCTCCGCCTGGCGCTGCCCCAGGTTCGTCGCCAGGTCGGCGGCTTCGCTTAAAAGCTGGCCGGCCAGGCGCGCCCCCCACAGGCTGGCTTCGGCGCTGTCGGGATTCAACTCAGCAAAACAGAGCGCCTCCACCAGCAGCCAGAGCGCCGCCGGCGCGCCGCGCCCGGCCTTGGCCCCTGCCAGCAAGAGCGCCTCGCGCCAGCGGTTGGGGTCGGCGCAGGCCAGATCCGCCGCCAGGTCGGGGTAATCGTGATCGGTCAGGTAGCAGGCCGCCAGGTATTCCTGGAAGGTGCGGTGTGGAAAGGTGTAGACGCCCACGCCGCGCGGGATGAGCAGGCCGGCGCGCTGGCTGAGATAATCTACCAGCCGGGCGGGGTTGACCTCCGGGTTGTTGCTCAGGCGCATCAGCCCCCCCACCAGGGCGTCCTCGCTGATATCCGCCGCGCCGCGCAGTTCGGGCTGCGCGGCGTGAGCGCGGTAGGCCAGTTCGTTCAACAAGCCGCGCACTTTCTGCGGATCGGCTTTAATCCACTCCGACAGGCTTTGCTGCTGCACCAGAGGGCGTCCCTCAGCGTCGCGCACCACCTTGGGGCGCTCCCACCAATCCAAGAGCAGGGCCACGGTGTCGGCGTACAGTTCCTCGCGTTTTTCGGGCAGGCTGCCGCTGCGCCAGGCGTGCAGCGAGGCCATCAGCGTCAAGAGCAGCGGGCGCTCGGCCAGCCCCAACAGGCGGTCGCTGTTGAAGACCGCGCCCTGGAGCAGGGCGGCGCGCCCCTGGGCGTCGGCCGCATCCATGCCGCGCAGCAGGGCGATCTGAGCGTACCAGCGGGTGATGAAATGGCCGATCTGGGCGCGGGTGAAAGGGGCCAGGAGCGCCTCTTGAAAGCGCGGCAGGCGCCAGTCCTGCTTCTGGTAAGCGTAGGTGCGCGAGGTGATCAGGATGCGGCAGCGTTGAAAGACGGCGGCGAAATCTTCCACCGCCTGCTTGATCTGCACACGGCGGGCGCTGGCCTCCGGCACCTCATCCAGCCCGTCCAGCAGGAGCAGCCCGCCAGACTTGAGCAGTTCAGAGGCCAGATGCCGTCCAAAGGCTGGCAGGGCCGCCGCCTGGAGATCGGCGGTAATGAAATCCCACAAATGTTTGGCGGTCGCCGGCTGGCCGGGGGGCGGCAGGCCGCGGGCGGCAAAATCGCGCAGAATGACGCGCACCGGCAGCAGCGCGCCGTGCCGCCAGGGTTGAGGCGGCGCTTGCTCCTTTTGCTCCTTCTCCGCCGGCAAAGGGGTGATGAGCAAATCCAGGTTGATCTCCGCGTGTTCCAGGCCCTGCCCGGCCAGGCACAGGGCGACGAAATTGACAAAGGTGCTTTTGCCCGAACCGGGGTCGCCGAGCAGCACCAGGCGCGGGTGCTGGTCAAGCTGTTCAAGCGCCGAGAGGCGGCGCGGCTCGCCGGCCTGGGGATTCCGCCCGCCCTCAAAGCGCTCCTGGGAATCGGTCGCCAGGGTCAGCAGGGCGGTATAAACGGCGCTCAGGCTGAGGTGGGCGTGGGCGTCGCCGGCCGCTTTAGGGTCCACCCCGGCCAGGGAGAGGGCGCTGGCGCTCTCGAAGAGGCGGGCCAGGTAGGCGCGGCGCAGGTCAGCCGGGTCTGCGCCGGGCGGCGGCGGGGCAATAATGACATTCCCGGCAACGCTGCCGTTGATCAAAACGCCGTCCTTGCCGACCACCTGGTTGTGGTCGCCCTGCACCGCGGTCCCGCCGCCGGCCTGGACAAGCACCTGCTTCTGCAAGGCAGCGTTCTGCGCTTTGAGGCGTTCATTTTCCGCACGAAGTTCATCTTCAGTAGTGGTCATCTTTCCACCTGTGGGGGTTGGTTTGAAGGGAGTTGGGTTAAGTATAGCATAAGGAACGAGGCGCGGGCCGCCACGTCCCCTCCCCCA
>CAIQJJ010000519.1 GCA_903872065.1 uncultured Anaerolineales bacterium
GAGAGCATCCTGCTGCGCGCCCCGCAGCCGGCCGGCCTGTTTTACGGCGTACAGACCCTGCGCCAGCTTCTCCCGCTGGAAAAGACCAACTCCGTCTCCATCCCCTGCCTGGAGATCCGCGACCAGCCGCGCTTTGCCTGGCGCGGTGTGATGCTGGATGTAGGGCGACATATCTTTCCGCTGGACTTCATCAAGCGCCTGCTGGACGTGATGGCGCTGCAAAAACAAAATGTGCTGCACTGGCACCTGACCGACGACCAGGGCTGGCGCATCGAGATCAAAAAATACGCCAAACTGACCGAAATCGGATCGCAGCGGGCCGCCTCGCCGATCCCCACCGCGCGCGATACGCTGGACGGCCAGCCCTACGGCGGTTTCTACACGCAAGAAGAAGTCAAAGAAGTGGTCGCTTACGCCGCTGAACGATTCATCACCGTCGTACCGGAGATCGAGATGCCCGGCCACGCAGTGGCGGCCCTGACCAGCTATCCCAACCTGGGCTGCACCGGAGGCCCCTACCAGGTGCGCACCTTCTGGGGCATTGCAGACGATGTGTACTGCGCCGGCAACGAGGAAACTTATGCCTTTTTGCAGGATGTGTTGAGCGAAGTGTTAGCACTCTTCCCCAGCCAGTTCATCCACATCGGCGGCGATGAATGTCCCAAAGTGCGCTGGGAAAAATGCCCCAAGTGCCAGGCAGCCATCCAAAAGAACGGACTGAAGGATGAACATGAGCTGCAAAGCTATTTCGTTCGCCGCATCGAAGCCTATTTGAACGCCCAGGGCCGGCGGCTGATCGGCTGGGATGAAATCCTGGAGGGTGGGCTGGCGCCCAACGCCTCAGTAATGAGCTGGCGCGGGATGGAAGGCGGCATCCAGGCCGCCCAAGAGGGCCACGATGTGGTCATGACCCCCACCAGCCACTGCTACCTGGATTACTATCAGTCGGAGGAGAGGGAAAAAGAACCGCCCGGCATCTGCGGCTTCCTGCCGTTGGAAAATTCCTACTCCTGGCTGCCCGTCCCGCCGGAGCTTTCCGCCGCCGAGGCCCAACACATCGTCGGCGTGCAGGCCAACCTGTGGACGGAATATATCGGCGAGCCGGATCATGCCAGCTACATGCTCTTCCCGCGCGCCTGCGCCCTGGCCGAGTTGGCCTGGTCAGCGCCAGAAACAACCGCCGCCGCCGAGGCCTTCAACAACTTTCGCGCCCGCCTGGCCGCCTTTTTGCCGCGGCTGGAGCGGATGGAAATGCGCTATCGCAACCTATAAAACCTTTTCGTGGAGCATCCTATGTCTTTTCCTCGTCCTGAATATCCCCGCCCGCAGTTCGTGCGCGCCGATTGGCTCAACTTGAACGGCGAATGGGAGTTTGAATTCGACCCAGGCGACAGCGGCCTGGAACGCGGCCTGCGCGAACGATCTTTGAGCGGGCGCATCCTGGTTCCCTTCTGCCCGGAGTCACAGCTTTCGGGCATCGGCGACACCGATTTTCACCGCGCTGCCTGGTATCGCCGCCAGGTTGCCATCCCGGCGGAGTGGCAGGGGCGCAGTGTGCTGCTGCACTTCCAGGCAGTGGACTATGACGCCACGGTCTGGGTCAACGGCGTCGAAGTCGTCCGCCACCGCGGCGGGTACACCCCCTTCACTTGCAATCTGAAGCAGCTGGCCAAAGCCGGCGAAACCATCACCATCGTGGTGCGCGCCCGCGATTTCCACGACCGCCCGCTGCCCTCCGGCAAGCAGGCCCGCGAGTACGGCAACAACGGCTGCATGTATACGCGCACAACCGGCATCTGGCAGACTGTCTGGCTGGAACCAGTCAGCGAGACCAGCCTGATGAGCGCCGGCCGCCCGCGCATCACGCCCGATGTGGCCAACGCCCGCTTCCACCTGGAACTGCCGTTGAGCGGTCCCCGGCAGGGCTTCCAGGTGCGGGCGACGCTTTCGGATCAGGCTGGCCCGATTTGCCAGGCGACCGTGTCGGCGGAGCGCGATTTCGCCCCCGCAGTGCGACCTGGCTATCCCGCCGGAGCGCCTGCGCCTGTGGCAGCCGGGCTCCCCGTACCTGTACGACATCCTGCTGGAGGTGATCGCGCCTGATGGGACGGTGGTTGACCGCGTGAGCAGCTACGCCGGCCTGCGCTCCGTGATGATCGAGGGGCGCTACGTGCAGATCAACAGCAAGGTGGTCTTCCAACGCCTGGTGCTGGATCAGGGCTTCTACCCGGATGGCATTTACACCGCGCCCAGCGACGAAGCGCTGATCGAAGACATTGAACTCTCTCTGGCGGCCGGCTTCAACGGGGCGCGCCTGCACCAAAAAGTGTTCGAGGAACGCTTCCTGTATCACGCCGACCGGCTGGGCTACCTGCTGTGGGGCGAGTTTCCCGATTGGGGCTGCGGCGGACTCGGCCCGGCGCACAATCACCAGCAGCCCACGGCCAGCTACATCACGCAGTGGCTGGAAGAAATTCAGCGCGATTATTCGCATCCCTCCATCATCGGCTGGTGCCCGCTGAACGAGACCTGGCAGGTGTTGACCGACCATATCGGGGCATTGGACGATGTGACGCGCGGCATGTTCCTGGCGGCTAAGGCGCTCGATACCACCCGCCCGGTGCTGGATACGTCCGGCTACTCGCACCGCGTGTTGGAAGCGGATATCTACGACAGCCACGACTATGAGCAAGACCCGGTCAAGTTCAAGGCCACGCACGACGGCGCGGCGGAGGGCAAGCCGTTTGCCAACCGCCATTGGCCCGATCAAAAGCTGCTCTTCTCCGTCCCCTACGGTGGGCAGCCCTACTTCGTCAGTGAGTTCGGCGGCATTTGGTGGAATCCAAACGCCAAACCCGGCGAAGATAGCTGGGGCTATGGCAACCGTCCGCAATCGCTGGAGGAGTTCTACGCCCGCTTCGAGGGGTTGTGCAACGCCTTGCTGGATAATCCAGGGATGTTTGCTTATTGCTACACGCAATTGACGGATGTGTATCAAGAGCAAAACGGCATTTATACGTTCACGCGCCAGGCGAAGTTCGATCTGGAGAAGTTGAAGAAGATTCAGAGCCGGTTGGCGGTGTGCGAGAAATAACCACCCCACCCTAACCCTCCCCATCCGAAGAACACGGATGGGGAGGGAGGAAATGAGCGATGACGACTGAGCCGCACATTCTGGTGATTGACGATGAGCCGCAAATCCGCCGCGCCTTGCGCACGATCCTCAAGGCGCGCAAGTTTCGCGTGTCTGAGGCGGGGCGAGGCGAGGAGGGGTTGAGCCTGGCCGCCGCCCAGCCGCCAGATGTGATCATTCTCGATCTGAGTCTGCCGGATATGGACGGGACGCAGGTGTGCGCCCGCCTGCGCGAGTGGACGCAGGCGCCGATCATCATCCTGTCGGTGCGCGACAGCGAGCGCGACAAGGTCGCCGCGCTGGACAAGGGCGCCGACGACTACCTGACCAAGCCCTTCGGCATCGAGGAACTGCTGGCGCGCATTCGCGTCGCCCTGCGCCATTCGGTGCAGATTCATGGCGCAAAGCAAAGCGTGGTGCATGCCGGGGCGGTGACGATTGACCTGGCCAATCACCTGGTGACGCGCAGCGGCGAGGAGGTCAAGCTGACCGCCACCGAGTTCAAACTGCTGGCTTACCTGGCTTCCAATGTCGGACGAGTGCTGACCCACCACGCCATCCTGACCCATGTCTGGGAAATGGGCGGCGCTGAACACGTCGAATACTTGCGCGTTTATCTGCGCCAGTTGCGCAAAAAGCTGGAAGAAAACCCTGACGAACCAAAGATTTTGCTGACTGAACCGGGAGTGGGATACCGCTTGATCAGCCAGCCGATGAGCGACGAATAAACAGCCGCCATCTCGCCGCAGCGCCTTACGAAGTCGTAAGGCGCTTTTATTTTTTCTTTATGCTTCTGGAACAAACTTTTGCCGTCCCTTTATCTTCTGGTGCTAAGATGCAATCATTGAGGCAAGGCCTCAAGCACGAGGCGACAGACGCCTGCGTCCTACTTTCGTGCGGCCTGCCTGAATTGACATTCTTCTTAAGAGGTACATTCCATGGTTTCGATCATCTTATTGGTTGCCATTGCCTTGCTTTCCTGGAAAGTTGCCCCGCGCGAGCGTGCAGAAGACGCTCATGTGCATGGCGCTGGACAAGTGGGTTTATTGGCAGCTTTAGCGTTATTTGGGGTAGATTATTTCACCTCGTTCTATTACGCCTCCGGCGAAATGATGCACGCCTTGCATCCGTATGGTTTGCAGCAATATGCTTACATCGCCGTCGGCGTGATTGCCCTGGCAAACTTTGTCTTCGGCGCGCTGTATATGTATTCCCTGGGCGTCTTTAACGAGGGCGGCGGCTCTTTCACCGCCTCGATGCGCTACCTGGGGCCATCCCTCAGCCTGGTGGTAGCAGTGGTCTTGATTCAAGACTATATCTTTACGATTGTCGTCTCCACCTTATCCGGTGTAGACCAACTGCTCTCCTTGCGCAACGCGACTGGCATTCCGTGGTATTGGCACTTTCTGATCGGCGCAACGTTGGCCGCGATCACCTGGTACCTTACCATCCGCGGGCGCGGCGAATCAGCCACGATTGTGTTCACCATGTTGGGCATTTTCCTCCTGCTGACCATCGTCATGGCAGGCGGCTTGCTGGCGGCGCATTTCCTCGGCGTCGAGGCGGTTCCAAACGCTGAAGAAATTGGGCAAACCCCAACGTTGTTCGACGCCTTCCGTCACATGCTGACCGCTTCAATGAAAGGCCTGGTGGCGCTCAGCGGCCTGGAAGCCATGTCGAATGGCATCCAGTTCGTGATCAATGAGGATGCAGCATTAGTTAAATGGGGAAAACGCCGCCTACCCAAACTGAAGCAATTGTGGGATTTCTACAGCGGCAAATCGGGCATTGGGCGCTTTGTCCAAACCAGCTTTTTGTTCTACGGTGGGCTGACCACCTTATTGCTGACCATTTTCTCAATCCGCTTCAATGTGTTTGATGGAACTTTGGGGCGCAGCCTGGTCGGCAACCTGGCTTTCATCGGCTTCACCCAACTTCCCGGCGGCGAGTTTTTGTTTTGGGCTTACCAAATCCTGGCCGTCCTGCTCCTGGCAGCCGCTTCGATGACCGCCTACCAGGATTTGCAGGCCATGGCCTGGCGCAACGTGGCAATCGGTGAAATCCCGGAAATCGTCGTCTACCGCAACCCGCAAGGCACATTCACCCGCCCCGTGACCGCCGCCTTCATCGCCGCAGTCATCGTTCAATTTCTGGTGCGCGGCAACACCAGCGCCGCCGTTCCATACTATGGCGTCGGCGTCTTCCTGCCGATTACCGCAATGGGCCTGGCTATTCGCAAGCATGTCCTGGTCACCGCCACCGGGCGAAAGCGCACCCTGGGCACCCTGGCAGGCAGCATCGCCGCGGCGTTGGGCGGGATTGTTTTTGTGGGGCAGATTGTAGGCAAATGGGAAGAAGGCGGCTGGCTGGTATTGATCTCACTGGCCGTATTAATTTTGATCGCCCATGCAGTTTTGCTTTCGCCGGTCGGCTATCGCAACCCAGAGGCCATCCGCCGCATCATCCACGACAAATCCCATGTGCAAGGCGCGATGGGCGACATTGTCACCTGGCAGTCGCTGCGCACACAGGAATATCGTTATCTCTTGCTGCTAAAAATCGCCCAATTTGCGGCGCTGTTCGGCGTCCACCGTCCAGCGCGTTTTGAGCCACCCTCCCCCGCCGGCGACTATGAGCAGGTGCTGCAAAGCGAGGCCAGCGGTTTTGTAACGTTGGCAGAAGAGTATCAAAAGAGTCAGCCATCTGCCGAGCCTCAATTAGGTGGGCCGCCTCCCGAAACACCTGCACCCCGAGGCATTCAATAACCCTTGTTCTCAAAGGCCCTGAGCGTTTGCAAAACTCTCAGGGCCTTTATCTTGACGCCCCCATCAAGCGAAGGTATCATCTCATTATCTTCGCCGATTGGTTTGATCTATTTTGTGAGAAACTTATGTCACCCAAACAAACTTCCCCCCTATCGGTCTCTAACTCCGTCAGTCACCTGCGGAACGAATATGAAGGCCAGCAAAGCCTGTTCAACAACCAACCGGCGCTGGTGCAGCGCTTTCTTGAAGCGCAGGCGCGCCAGATCGCCGACACCTTGATCCAAAAAGCCAGCCAGGTGCGCTTCAGCCTGCCGGCGCAAGTCACTATTCCTGCCAACAATCAGCCCGCCATAATCCCCGCGGAACAGCGCGAACAGACGGTGGGAAAAATCATTGACCGCCTGACCGGCGCCAACTTGCAGGTCGTGCTGCGCCAGCGCCTGCTCGAACTGGAGAGCGCCAGCCTGCCGGCGGTGGCCCTCGCCGGCAGTTTACTGCGCCATGCCACAGTAATGCACATGGTGCAAAACATGCTGCCAGCCGGACGGACGGTCGCCTATAAGACCGCCGAAGGGGAAGAAATCCCATCCATCCCCCTCGCCGCCGAAAAAGAGAAAGAATCGGCAATCACCGCCGCCAGCGACGCCATCGCTGAGCAGGGCGCGACAGACGAAGCCAGCCGCGGCGAACTGCTGGTGCCATACGTGGAAGCCGCGCGACGCTTTTACCTGCCGCAGTGGGTCGCCTTCGACGATGAAGATCAACTGCTGGTCAATTCGGTCAGCGAAGCCGAAGCGCACCTCGAATCGATGCAGCGCTTCCTCACCATCTTGCACACCGCCGTCTACCTGGCGCCCTATATCGTGGCGGATGAAGTTTACCAGCAAAAACGCTATGGCATGTTAGGACAGATTGTCAACCAGGGACGCGCCCTGGCGCGGTATCAAACGCGCGACATCGTCGCCACCATCAAGCGTCGCGCTGCCGCCCAGGAACTCAACCGCGGCCTGGCCTTGAGCCTGCCCTTCTTCGACGATCAAGACCTGCAAATGAAGATTCATGATTTCCAGGTCATCCCGGCTGGGCGCATCATGTTCGTGCCGGCGTTTGTCGTGCGCGCCGCCCGCGAAGAACAGGCCAAAGTTGCGCAGGACACGCGCCTGAGTCCCTCCACCCGCAAACATTTGCTCGTTGAACTGCGCACGCTGGAAGATGCCTTCGACAGCAACAAAAAATAATCCTCCTTCTCCATCGCTCTCCCCAGGGATCCAGCCATGATCGTTCCAATCCTTCTCCTCGCCGTCATTGTCTACTTTTCGTGGAAAGCCGCCCCACGCGAAAAAGCTGAAGATTCACACGTTCACGGGGCCGGCCAGGTTGGTTTGCTGGCTGCCCTGGCTTTGTTTGGAGTAGACTACTTTACCTCATATTATTACGCTTCTGGCGAAATGCTCCATGCGCTGCATCCGTATGGCCTACAAAACTACGCCTATATCGCCGTTTTTGTGATTGCGCTGGCCAATGTGGTCTTTGGCGCTCTATACATGCTTTCGCTGGGGGTCTTTCGCGAAGGCGGCGGGTCGTTTGCCGCCTCCATGCGCTACCTCGGCCCTTCCATCAGCCTGGTTGTAGCGGTTGTTTTGGTGCAAGACTATGTCTTTACCATCGTGGTGTCAACATTATCCGGCAGCGATCAGCTTCTTTCAGTGCTTGGTCAATACAACATTAACTGGTTCTGGCACTTTGCCATCGGGGCGCTGCTGGCCAGCTTCACCTGGTTTGTCACCATTCGCGGACGCGGCGAATCGGCGCGCCTGGTATTCACTCTGTTGGGCGTCTTCTTAATGCTGACCGTGATCATGTTCGGCGGGCTGTTTGCGGCGGACATTGAGGGGGTACAACCGGCCGAGGCGCTGGTCGAAAACCACGAGACGCCTACCCTGGGCGAAGCGCTTTATCACCTGCTGACCGCCTCAATGAAGGGCCTGGTAGCGCTCAGCGGGTTGGAGGCCATGTCGGATGGGATTCAGTTTGTGATCAATGATGACGCCGGCCTGGTCAAGTGGGGGCGCAAACGCCTGCCCAAGCTCAAAAAGCTGTGGGATTTTTACGGCGGCAAGTCAGGCATTGGCCGCCTGGTGCA
>CAIQJJ010000520.1 GCA_903872065.1 uncultured Anaerolineales bacterium
AGTGCTAAACGCCCTCAACCGCGCCGCCGCCAAACACGGTTTGCAATTTGGCCCTGACCCGGCCTCCGCCGAGCGCGCGACCGTGGGCGGCAGCATCGCTAACAACGCCTCCGGCGCGCACTCGATCCTCTACGGCTTGTGCGCCGACCACCTGTTGGGGGCGGATGTCGTCCTCGCGGATGGCTCGCTGGCCTGGTTGGATGCGCGCAGCGCGCCGCCGGCGGAGGGCGCGTCTCGCCTGGCGCAGTTCTATGCCGCCGCCCTGCGCATCCGCCAGGATTACGCCGCCGTGATCCGCGCCCGCTGGCCGCGCACCTGGCGCAACGCTGCCGGCTACAACCTGAATTATTTGCTGCCCTGGGCGGCCTCTTCGCCTCCCGGCTGGCAGCCGGCGATCAACCCCGCCTCGCCTCACAGCGCTCTCTCGGCGGGAGAGTCCGTTTTGCCGGACGGCGCGCCGCCGGCGCTCAACCTGGCGGCTCTGTTGGCCGGTTCCGAAGGCACCCTGGCGGTCATCCGCCGCGCCAGGCTGCGCCTGGTCGCCAAACCGCGCCACACCATCCTGGCAGTGTTGGCTTATGCCAGCGTCGCGCAGGCCTGCGACGCCGTTCCATCGCTGCTGCTGCACAATCCCTCGGCGGTCGAGTTGATTCCACAAAGCCTGATCCGCCTGGCGCGCAGCGTGCCGGCTGCGGCGCACAATCTCACCTGGCTGCAGGCGCTGCCGGCCGGCGACGACCCGGCCGCGCTGCTCGTGCTGGAGTTTGCCGGCGATGACCCTGCAGCCTTGAAAAACCGCGCCCGCGTCCTGGGGAGCGAGGTTTTGCTTGCTGAGACCGCTGCCGCCCAAAAGCAGGTTTGGGAGGTGCGCAAAATGGGCCTGGGCATTTTACAGTCGCGCCCCGGTGAGCCGCGCCTGGTGACGTTCATCGAGGACATGGCCGTGCCGGTCGATCGCCTGGGTGAGTTTGTCCGTGAGATGGAGCGCATCATGGCCGCGCAGGGGACATACGGCGATTTTTACGCCCACGCCTCGGCCGGCTGCCTGCACATGCGCCCGGTCTTGAACATTAAGACCGCCCATGGACTGGCGGCCATGCGCTCGATTGCCGCGCAGGCCGCGGAACTGGTCGCCCGCCTGGGAGGGACGATGAGCGGTGAGCATGGCGATGGCATTGCTCGCAGTGAGTGGCTGGAGCGCGTCTATGGGCCTGAGATCACCGCCGCTTTTCGCCAGCTTAAGCAGGCGGCTGATCCGGCGAATTTGCTCAACCCGGGCAAGATCGTTGGCGCGCCGCCCATGGATCAGTCCTTGCGCCCGCAGCCGCTCCCGGCCAGCCTGGGCTGGCAGCCGGTGATGGATTTTACGCGCAGCGGCGGCGCGCCCGGCGCGGCGGGGCTGCTCGGCGCGCTGGAGATGTGCAATGGGGCGGCGGTTTGCCGCAAAGCCGAGGGCGTGATGTGTCCCTCGTTCCAGGTCACGCAGGATGAAACCTACAGCACGCGCGGCCGCGCCAATCTTTTCCGCGCCATGCTGTTGGCGAACCAGGACTCCTCGGATACCGCGCCAAACAATCCTCTTGCGACGCAGGGGGATGCGCTCCGGGCGACCTATCAGACGCTTGATTTGTGCCTGGCCTGCAAAGGTTGCAAGGCTGACTGCCCCTCGGCGGTGGATATGGCCAAGCTCAAATATGAGTTTATGAACGCCTATTATCACCAGCACCCTCGCAAACTGCGCGATTACCTCTTCGGCTATATTGGCGTGGTTGCTCCCTTAGGGGCGGCTTTTGCCCCGCTGGCGAATTGGATCCTGCGCAGCCCAACCTTGCGCCGCCTGGCTGAACGCTTCTTTGGCCTGGCCTGCCAGCGTCCTTTTCCGGCTTTTCGCCGCTTGAGCCGCGCCCAGGCCGGGCCGGCGCAAGCCTCCCCTTTGTCTTCTCCGGCTCAGCCGGTCTTGTTCCTGGGGGATACCTTCAATCGCTATTTTTATCCGCAGACCGAGCAGGCGGCGCGTCAAATCCTCGGCCAGGCTCACCCGATCATCAATATCCCGATCCTGGGGGCCGGGCGCACACTGATCTCGAAGGGCTTTCTGGGGCCGGCGAAGCAGCATGCCGCGCGCCTGGTGGAAGCCATCGCCCGCCTCGACCCACAGGGGGCGCTGCCGGTCGTCGGCCTCGAACCCTCCGAAATCTATACCCTGCGAGATGAATACCTGGATTTCTTTCCCGATGACCCGCGCGTGGAAGCCCTGGCGGGGCGCGCCTGGATGATTGACGAGTATTTGATTCGCGATCAAACCGGGCCGCGCCTGAGCGCCTCGCAGCAGACTCGGGCGACCGTCTGGCTGCATGGGCACTGCTACCAGAAGGCGCAGCCTCCCGCTGCGGATGGGAAGCCGGTGGGGGTGGCGGCGACGGTCGCCTTGTTGGAATCGGCTGGCTATGCGGTGAAAGTGATTGACGATGGCTGCTGCGGCATGGCCGGGGCGTTTGGCTACGAAGTGGAACATTATGATTTTTCGTTGAAGGTGAGTGAGCTGGCTTTACTGCCTGCCCTGCGCGCCGCGCGTCAAGCGAACCCCGACATCTTGATCGCCGCGGCCGGCGTCTCCTGCCAGGCGCAGATCGAAGACGGTATGCTCAACCATGCGACCAACGTTACCCCGTTTCATCCGATTGTCCTGGCGGCCCGTGGTTGGGCCGCGGAGAAAACTGTATGAACCAACCTGCTCTTGATCTGGGGTATGTCTTGAAGCCGGCGCGCCGCGCTGCCGAACCGGGCTGCGGCGGGCTGCGCATTTTATTGAGCGACACCCCCTCCTATCATCATTTCGATCCTGTGCGCGCCTGTGTGACGATCTATGCGCCAGAGGATGAAAGCATTCACGCAATTACCCTCGAACATCCCGCCGCGGCGGCGGATTACCGCCTGTGCGCCGGGCCTTGCATCGTGGAAGATCGGCGCGGGAAACACCTGGACCTGTTTACCTTTGGCGGAGAACTGCGCCTGGAGCCGGAGGAAATACGGACGATTCTCTACATCGAGTCGCCGGCGCCGGTGCTGCTTCAGCCTGGCGTTCATGCAGCAACCGCGTTGTTGGCCCAGGAGGCGGAAATTGTGCTGGCGCAGCGCCGCGCCGCCTGGGAACACGACCCGCAAGGCTTTGAAGCTTTACTCGGCCAGGCTGACCCGCTCTGGCTTTATGCAGCTTGTTTATCTGAAATTACCCGCCGTTTTCAGTCATTTCCACAAAACACTGAGCTTGCTCATCAGTTTCGCCATCTTCTGAAAGCCGAGTCACAGGCGGTATACGATCATTTGCCGGCCGCGCTGCGTGGGCTTTCTCTTGAAGATGGCTTGTGAGCGCCGGGAAACGTTGATCAAGCCATTGCCAGCATAATCGCCAATAAAACGCCGCCAGCCATCACGCTGCCCAACTGTCCGGCGGTGTTGGCGCCCATGGCGTGCATCAGGATGAAGTTTTCAAAATCTTCGTCCTGCGCCACCCGCGCCGCCAGCCGTCCGGCCATCGGAAAGGCGCTGATGCCGGCTGCGCCGATCAATGGATTGATCTCGCCTCGTGTGACAAAGCACATCAGCTTGCCAAAGAGCAGGCCGGCAACGGTATCCAGACCGAATGCCAGCAGCCCCAGGATCATGATCTGGATCGTCTGCCAGTTCAAAAAACTGTGGGCGTTCATCGTCGAACCGATGGTCAAACCCAGGAACAGCGTGGCAATGTTGGCGATCTCGTTTTGGGCGGCTTTGTTCAAGCGTTCGACCACGCCGCTTTCGCGCAGCAGGTTGCCCAACATTAACATACTGATCAACGGCGTGGCGTCGGGCGTCAGCAAACCCACAACCAACGTGACCACAATCGGAAACAAGACGCGTGTGCGCTTGGAGATCGGGCGCGGCGCATAGACCATGCGGACGCGGCGCTCGGCTTTGGTGGTCAGCAGGCGCATCAGCGGCGGTTGGATGATTGGCACCAGGCTCATGTAAGAATAAGCGGCCACCGCGATTGGGGCCAGCAGGTGGGGGGCCAGTTTGGTCGCCACAAAGATGGAGGTCGGGCCGTCAATCGCGCCGATGATGCCAATCGAGGCGGCTTCATTTAAATTGAAGCCGATCAGCGTCGCCAGCATCATGGTACCAAAGATGCCAAATTGCCCGGCGGCGCCCAAAAGCACCATTTTGGGCTGCGCCAGCAGTGGACTGAAATCAATCATCGCTCCCACGCCGACAAAGATGAGCAGGGGAAAAAGCTCGGTGCTGATGCCGGCTTTGTACAGCACATCGAACAACCCGCCGGGGTTGTCCATGCCGGTGGCGGGGATGTTGGCTAACAGGCAGCCGAAGCCGATTGGCAGCAGCAGCACCGGCTCATATTCTTTCACCACCGCCAGCAAGATCAGGATGCCGCCAATCAGCATCATGATCGCGTTGCCGATGGTAAACCCGCTTAACCCTTTGAGCAGCTCTTGTAACAGATTGGTGATTTCCATGCCATCATTTCCTTGTAATAAATTCAACCTCTATTGTACAACAAGTGTTAGAGGTACAATCGGGCCATTCTTCCTGTTTTTCGAGGTGTACTTTGTCAAGTTCTGACGTGTCAAATTCTGCCGCCCCTGATCCTGTCCAGCCGCGCCCGGTCTCCTCACCGATCGGCAGCCCTTTGGCTTTTGACTGGCGGGATACCTTTGCCGCCCTACGTCATCCCAATTATCGCTTATGGTTTTTGGGTCAAATGGTTTCTATGGCAGGTACCTGGATGCAGAACACTGCCCAGGGATACCTTATCTATCAGTTGACCAACTCGACAGCTTATCTTGGCCTGGTGGGGGCGATTTCCGGCATTCCAACTGTGCTGCTGACGTTATATGCCGGTGTGATTGCCGATCGGATTTCGCGCCGTACTTTGATGGTGATCACCCAAACCGCGATGATGATTCTGGCCTTTATCCTGGCCGCCTTGACCTTCTCCGGGCAGGTTCAGCCCTGGCATATCCTGGTGTTGGCCTTCTTCCTCAGCGTGGCCAACGCTTTCGACTCGCCGGCCCGCGTTTCTTTTGTGGCCGAATTGGTCTCGCGCGAAGACATGACCAACGCCATTGCCTTGAATGCGACCATGTTCAACATCGCCACCGTCACCGGGCCGGCCATCGCCGGTCTGACATACGCCAGTTTTGGCCCCGCCTGGTGTTTCACCATAAACGGCATTTCGTTTATTGCCGTGATTGTCGCCCTGCTGTTGATGAAGCTCAAACCGGCTGCCGCCCCGGCGCGGCGTGGAACCGCCCTCCAGGATTTGATGGAGGGAGTGCGCTATGTGTTTGCCAACCCCCTCATCTTGAGCCTGATTGGGTTTATGGGGTTGATGAGTGTTTTTGGGATGGGCGTCCTCACCCTGCTGCCGGCCTGGGCTAAAGACATTTTGAACGGGGATGTCACCACCAATGGCTGGATGGTCTCGGCGCGCGGGGTGGGATCGTTGGTTGGGGCCTTGATGCTGGCGGCCCTTGGCAAAAGCGGGATTCGTGGGAAATTGTGGACGATAGGCAGTTTGCTGATGCCAGTGTTGTTGTTTCTCTTTGCCTTGACGCGTTGGCTGCCGCTCTCGATGCTCTTGCTGGTAGGCTCTGGTTGGAGCCTGATTATGGTGGCCAACAACAGCAACGCCATGGTTCAGACGCAGCTTGATGACCGTCTGCGCGGGCGGGTGATGAGCGTCTACACACTGGTCTTCTTCGGCGCCATGCCGCTGGGTTCCTTTATGGCGGGCAGCGTCGCTGAGGTGCTGCAAGAGCCGCTGACGGTGATGATCAGCGCCAGTATCATGGGCGTGCTGGCCTTACTCGTACTCTTTTTTCTCCCCGCTATCCGCCGTCAGGAATAGGCGCAGTTCGCGGCTCATGCTGCAAAACGCTTCGACGACCTGCGGATCGAAATGTTCGCCAGCTTGCGAGACGATAAAATCCAGCGCCGCCTTCTCAGGCCATGCCGGGCGGTAAGGCCGGTTGGTCGTAAGAGCATCCCACACGTCGGACAGGGTAAAAATGCGCGCCGCCAGGGGAATTTCGTCGCCTCGCAAGTTGCGCGGATAGCCCTGTCCGTTCCATTTTTCGTGATGCGCATACGGGATATCAATTGAGTTGCGCAGGTAGGGGATGCGCGCCAGCCAATCGCGTGCATAGGTCGGGTGCTGGCGCATAGTTACCCATTCATCGGGGGTCAGTGGTCCCGGTTTAAGCAAAATGTAATCTGGCACGCCCAGTTTTCCAATATCGTGCAGCAGCGCGCCGCGGCGGACATGGATGATCTGTTGTTCTGGGAGGCCGTGTAATTGCGCCATCGCCAGGGTGAGCGCCACCACCCGCCGGCTGTGGCCGGCGGTTTCTTTTTCGCGCAGTTCCAGGGCATAAGACCAGCCCTCTAAGGTGGTGTCGTAAGCCACCGCCAGTTCTTCCGCCGCCCGGCGTAATTGTTCTTCGGCCCGCCGGCTGTCGCTGATGTCCAACATAATCCCGCCGATCAAGGGCTTTTCATTCTCACTGGGGATCAGAAATTTCATCGTCTGGAAATAGTGAAGGCCGTCTTGTAAGGGGATGGCCTCGACGCGATGCACCACCTCGCCTGCCAGAGCAATGCTATCATCACTTAATATCTCTTGCGTCTGTTCAGAGCCTATCCTCTCATCGGACGACCCGCTATGCCAGTCGGACTGCGGAAAAGTCTCGCGAAAACAGCGGTTGGCGTAGGTCATGCGACCCTGGGCGTCTTTGACAAAGACTTGGACTGGCAGATGATCCATAAAGAGAGAGAATTTGCTCTCACTTTCGCGCAGCGAGGCTTCGGCCAATTTGCGGTCGCGCCGCATCTGGTGTTCAATCAGTTCCCGTTCAATCGCCGGCGCCAGGCGCGCCATGCTGCCTTTCATTAAATAATCGTTGGCGCCGGCCTTCATCATTTCCACCGCGGTTGTCTCACCGATCATGCCTGAGATGACGATGAAAGGACAATCAACGCCAAATTCCTGGCACAATTTCAACGCCTCGCCTCCGCTGAAGTGTGGCAAAGCATAATCCGAAAGAATCACATCCCACTGCCGGCTGCGTAAAGCTTCGATCATTTCAGGGCGTGTCTCTACGCGCTGATAGATAGGATCGTAGCCGCTTCGCTTCAATTCATGCAGCAAGAGCAGCAGATCATCGTCCGAATCTTCAATAATCAATACATTTAAAGGAATGCCCATAAACGTTTCTACAAGATGGTCAAGAGATGATCGTTCTATCTGGGCGCAGCAAGTTTTTCATTGCCAGGTGGATTGTCTACCGGTAAAACCGCATTCTTTATCAGGCGCTCCAGGACAGAACATCTATTATTATATCGGAGGATTGCCTTCATGGATCAATGGTTTAACCCAGTTATTGCGGTAAAATTAAACAATAGGAGCAGGTTTCCATCCAAAATTAGATTATACCTGTTTAGGAGTTACTTTATGCCTCAAGAAACGATGACCCCGCGTGAACGTTGGTTGGCGGTGCTAAACCGGCAGCAGCCTGATCGGGTACCGATGGATTATTGGGCGACCCCCGAAACAACCGCCGCGCTGCTCAAGCACTTTGGCTGTGACAGCTATTTTGAGATGCTCGACAAATTGCATGTAGACTATCCTGTCACTGTGGGCCCGGCGTATGTTGGCCCGGCGCTCCCCCTGCATACAGATGTCTTTGGCGTCGGTTATGCGGATATGAACTATGGCACTGGCGTTTACGGCGAGGTAATCTCCTATCCGCTGGCCAAATTCAAGACCGTGCAAGAGATTGAGGCTAATTACACCTGGCCCAATCCAGATTGGTGGGATTATTCGGGGATCCCGGCCCAGATCAAAGGGAAGGAGGATCATCCCATTCGCGGCGGCGGTAGTGAGCCGTTCTTGAAATATAAAGATTTGCGCGGCGGTGAACAGGCGATGATAGACCTGGTTGAAAACCCGGAGATCGTCGAGTACTGCATGGGCAAGCTCTTTGACCTGGCTTACACCGAGACCCAGCGCATTTTTGAGACTATCCCCGGCAAGGTGCTGATCTCATACGTCGCGGAAGACATGGGCGCTCAAACAGACCTGATGTTTTCGCCTCGCCACATCCGCCGTTTTTTGCTGCCGGGCATGAAGCGTATGATCGATCTCATTCACCAGGCCGGCGCTAAGGTGTTTCACCACAATGACGGCAACGCCTCGCGTATCATTCCTGACATGATCGCCCTGGGGATTGATGTCTTGAATCCCGTCCAGTGGCGCGCCGCCGGCATGGAGCGAGAGACCTTGAAGGCTAAATACGGCAGCCAACTGATCTTCCACGGCGCGATGGATAATCAATATACCCTGCCTTTCGGCACACCTGAAGAAGTGCGCCAGGAAGTGCGCGACAACTTGCGCATCCTGGGGGCGGGCGGCGGCTATATCCTCGCGCCCTGCCACAATCTTCAGCCGATCACCCCAATCGCCAATATCCTTGCCATGTATGACGAGGGGTATCACGCCGGTTGGAATTGATTCTGTTGTGTTCTTGTACAACCAGGAGCTTCTATGTCTGATGTGACTCAGTCCTATGGAATTCAAAACGCTTATGGCTACTTTGAACCTGCCAGCGGCGATTATGTAAT
>CAIQJJ010000521.1 GCA_903872065.1 uncultured Anaerolineales bacterium
CCTGTGGGCTAGACGCCCGCAGGCAGGATTCAGAATCCAGCATTCCAGCGACCAGGAATCCAGAGTCACGGTGAGAAGGCGCAGCGGAAACCGATGTAATCGTACCCAGTCGTAGGGTCGACCCTGAGGCGGTCCGACGCTCGCACGCTGTTTCCATCGTTGCCCCACGACCCACCCCGCAGCGCACGATATTCCCCTGACGCAGGCCCTTTTGGATTCTCGCGCGGTGAACTGGCATAATAACCTTCCGCAACCCAATCGCTGCACCATTCACAGACATTGCCGGCCATATCGGCGCAGCCGTAAGGCGAATCGCCCTGCGGTGAATACTTGCCGACCGGTGTGGTGTCTTTGACATTATTCCCAAAATTGCAGCGTTTGGCGTCCGGCCATTCATCCCCCCAGGGGTAAATACGCCCATCCGTCCCGCGGGCGGCCTTCTCCCATTCGGCCTCCGTCGGCAGGCGCAGCGGTTTGCCGGTCGCCTTGCTCGCCCACTGGCAGAAGGCAGCCGCGTCCTGCCAGGATACATACACCACCGGGTGATCCGCCTTGTTCTTGACATCCAATGTCGTCGCAGATTGGTAATTGGTCGCTTTGATGAAGGCGGCAAACTGCGCCACGGTGATCGGATATTTACCCATGAAATACTCGTCCAGGTAGACCTTGTGCTGCGGCTTTTCGTCCGCATCAGCCTGCGAATCTTTCTTGGGGTCGCCGCCCATCAAGAACTCGCCGGCCGGCACGCGCCGCAGGTCGAGAAAGACACCCGGCGCAAGGGTGAGGCGCAGGTCAGGATAGGTTACCAGCAGCCTGCCATCCGCCTGGCGCGCCAGGCGTTCGCCGGCGGAGGTGGAGGCTGCCGCCTGCACGCTTTCAGCCGCTTCGCCAGCCTGCGCATACCTGCGCCCAAAACTGAGCGTCTTCTTCTCGCCGCGCAGCAGATCAAAAGGCTCTTTCAACAGCTTGTTGCCCTGGCGCAGGCGCATCTGCCGCAAATCCTGGCCGCCGTCGTTGTGAACTTCGAGCGTCCAGGTCACTTCCTCGCCAGGGGTAGGGCGCTCTAACGAGGCCGCCAGGCGCAGGCTGAACCCCGCCGGCTGAAAAACATGCACCTGTGCAGCCGCTTCGATAGACGCGGGGCCGCCGAGCAGGCGCACGGTTTCGAGATAGCTGCCGGGCTCGGCATAGCTGCGCCGAAACGGGAAGGCGCGTTCGCCGCCGGCCGGCAGGTCAAAGCAGTCTTCATTTTCATGCAGGTAAGTATCATCCCAGAGCAGTTCCAAATTGCGCGCCGGCGCTGCGCCGGGGTTGCGCGCTGTCGCCGTCCAGGTCACTTCCGTGTTAGCCGGCGCGGGGTTGGGTTCTGCAGAGAGCGTGAGCGTTAGCGACGCTGAAGCCAGGCGCGGCGCTGTGGTCGAATGTGGCGTTTCAGTCTCGCGCGGCGCGGCGGCTTGTGCGACCGGCTGCGACGCGGTCGGCTCTGGATGCTGGCCGGCTTCCCGCCTCGCTGACGCTCGCGGCACGGTTCCAGCCCCAGACGCGGTACCAGACCCATCCATCGCCCGCGTCACTTTCTCGATCACCGTCGCGTAGCCCTCACGCGCGTGCAGTTCCGGCGTCAGGGCGTTCATGTCCCCCAACAAAGCGATCAATTTCACCAGGTTGTCACGGATGCTGATGTATTTCTTAAGATCAGCCAGCGCCTCGTCCAGATCGCTCAGTTGGCGCGTCTGCCGGATGGCCTGCTCAAGCTGCGCGACCTGCTCATCCCAATGATGGCGATAGCCCAGACGCCCGACAGGGGTGTAAATCAGCGCGTCGGCCAACACCAGCGGGAATATGCGCTCGCGCAAGGCGAGGTTGTCCTGCATTTTCAGCAGTTCGTACATGCAGTGCGGCGAACGCAGGTATTTGTCGCTGATCACCAACACCACGCACTGCCCGCGCCCGATACGCTGCTCGAATGCCTCGATGCTGCCCTTGTAGCCCAGGTCTTTTTTGTCGCGCACGACGCGCAGGCCGCGGGCGGCAAAGGCCTGCTCCAGTTCGTCCACTGTGCGTTCACTCTCGCCGCCCCAGGCGTACGAGACGAAGACTGCATTTTCATAGCCATCTTGCGTCGAATCGGTCATCGAATCCGGGCCTCCAGCGAAAATCCAGCGCCGGGGGGCGGTTTCCCCCAGGC
>CAIQJJ010000522.1 GCA_903872065.1 uncultured Anaerolineales bacterium
ATTTGTCGCGACTACCTCAAAGCCGCCGGCTTTGAGGCGCTGACCGCTGGCGATGGGGCGAGCGGCCTGGCGCTTGCCCGCCGCGCCCGCCCTGACCTGATCGTTTTGGATCTGATGCTGCCTGGCATGGATGGCCTGGACGTCTGCCGCCAGCTTCGCCGCGAGGGCAGCATCCCAATCATCATGCTGACCGCCCGCGTTGAAGAAGCAGATAAGCTGCTCGGCCTTGAATTGGGCGCCGACGATTACCTCACCAAGCCGTTTAGCCCGCGCGAACTGGTCGCCCGCGTGCGCACCGTGCTGCGCCGCGCCTCCGGCAGCCCGGCCAGCGATGTCCTGCGCGCCGGCGACCTGCTGCTCGATCGCGCCCGTTACCACCTGGTGTTGTTTCCCGATCAGCCCGCGCAGCAGCGGGAAATCTCCCTGACCCCCACCGAATTTGAAATCCTGGCGACCCTGATCAGCCAGCCGGGGCGCATCTTTTCGCGCGCCCAACTGCTCAACGCCGTGCGCGGCGTCGCCTTTGAAAGCTACGAACGCGCCATCGACTCGCACATCCGCAACCTGCGCCGCAAGATCGAACCGGCTGAGAGCGAGCCGCGCTACATCATTACGGTGCATGGGGTGGGCTATAAGTTTGAGGGTTGAGAAGCATGCTGCATTCCTCCAACTCGCGCCGCTCCCTACAGCTCATTCAACGCCGCCTGTTCATCTTGCTCTTGCGCGCCTTTACCCTGGTAGTGGTTTTGGTGATGGTGTGCATCTTCTCCCTGGCCGGCCTGTTCATCGGGCGCGCCGCCAATAACGATCCCTGGTTTCGCTTTCCTCTGGCGACCGCCCTGGAGACGTACTACCTGGCGCAGGGCGGCTGGCAGGGGGTCGAGGTCTTGTTCGCGGACCAGTCCATTGCCTCCCTGCCGGCGCTGCCGGCCCACTGGCAAAATTTTCTCCTGGTGGATGCAAATGGCCTGGCGCTGGCGACGCACGGGCGCGCCGATCCGGCGCGGCGCGGATCACTGTACCAGGCCCAGGCCGGCGACGAGCCGATTGATTTGTATGTCAATGGGGTTCTGGTCGGCAAGCTGATTATCGAAACCGCCCAATTTTCGAGCGCCTGGTGGGCGGCGCAGCGCCTGCTGCAGCCGGTTATCTTTCTTTCCATCTTCCCCGCCGTGCTGACCTTGATCATCGGCATGCTGCTCATGCGCCGCGTGGTGACGCCGCTGGCCGAGGTGATTGCTGCTGCCCAGGCGGTGGCGGCCGGCGATCTCTCGGCGCGCGTGACGGTGCGCGGCCCCGACGACCTGCGCGCCCTGACCGACAGTTTCAACCAAATGACCAGCGCCCTCGAACGCAGCGCGCGCGAGCGCCGCAATATGCTGGCCGATATCGCTCACGAACTGCGCACGCCTTTGACCGTGATCCGTGGACGCCTGGAAGGAATTGTGGATGGCATTTACGCCCCAGACGAGGGGCATATTGCGCCTGTCCTGGAAGAAACCTACTTGCTGGAGCGCCTGGTGGAAGATTTGCGCTTGTTGACATTGGCCGAAGCGCGCCAACTGCACTTCGAACGCCGCCCGCTGGCCCTGGTTGATCTGGCGCAGCGCGCCGCCGGCCTCTTCGAGGCCGAAGCGGCCGAGAAAGCCATCGCTCTGACCGTCGAGGCCGGCCAGGTAGGGATGGTCGCCGCCGATCCGCATCGGGTGGAGCAGGTGATTGGCAACCTGGTCAGCAATGCCTTGCGCTATACGCCCGCTGGCGGCAGCGTGACCATCCAGGTGACGCAAACCCCGTCCGGCGTGGAACTGCGCGTCAGCGACAGCGGCCCTGGCGCGCCCGAAGAAGACCTGCCGCACATCTTTGATCGCTTTTGGCGCGGCGAAAAATCCCGCTCGCGCGCCGGCGGCGGGGCCGGCCTGGGATTGGCGATTGCCCGCCAGTTGATCGAAGCGCAGCGCGGCGCGGTCTTTGCCCAGAACCGCCCGCAAGGCGGCTTAACGGTGGGCTTTTTTCTCCCGCTGGATTAAGTCCTGGTACAAGCCTTCCAGTTTGCGGGCGATCAGCGGCCATTGGTGCTGCTGCTCTACAAACGTCCGCCCGGCCTGTCCCAGGCAGCGGCGTTCCTCAGGATTGTCCAGCAGCCTGACCACCGCCGCGGCGAAGGATTCCGGATCCTGGGCGATGGCTATCTCTCGCCCGGTCTCCACTTGCAGCGCAGAGACCGCCTGCGGGGTGGAAACCACCGGCGTGGCGCAGGCCATTGCTTCCAACACCTTATTTTGAATCCCGACCCCGTACAGAATGGGCGTCAGCGCCAGGGTGGCCCGCTGCAAATAGGGGGGCAGATGCGGCACGCCGCCCAAAACCTGGATATTCGGGTTCTCGTTCAGGGCGGTCAGCTCGGGCGGAGGCTCGCGCCCGACCACCTGCAGCCGCACATCCGGCCGTTTCGCCCACACCAGCGGCATGATCTGGTTCACCAGGTACAGCACCATGGTGACGTTGGCGTGATAGCTCATCTTTCCGCTGACGATCAGCGTCGCCGGCTCGCGCTGCGCCGGGTCGCCGGGGGTGAAATAGTCCAGGTCAACCCCGTTCGGCAGCACGGTGATGGCCGGGGCCGGCCTGCCTGGCGTATGCAGATCCAGCAGCGCCTGGCGATCCAGTGGCGAGGTGACCACCGTGTGGTCGAAAGCGGACGGCAGCCAGCGTTCATAGTGCTGTGTGCGGCCGATTTCCAGGCGCGTGATCAGGCGGCTCGACAGGCTGCGGCTGCGTTCCACCGCGTAGCGAAAGAGTAAGCTGATGCAGTCCACGCTATCCCATAAAACGGGGATGCGGCGCGGCGCTTTTTTGCGCCCATCCAGCAAATGCAGCCCGTAGCGCGAGCCGCGCAAATGCTCCACGTGAACGACATCGTACTCAGGATCGCTTGCCAGTTTTTCCAAACGCTGCGCCAGGGCCGGCTGCCAGCTATACACGCTCTGCAGTGGGGCGCGCGTCGGCAGCGCCAGCAAACTGTTCCAGAGAGACCGGCTGCGCGGCATTGGCAGCGCTTCCACCTGGAAACACTCTGCTCGCAGCTTTTCCGCGTCGGCGCGTTCATCCTCACTGCTCCATAGGGTCAGCGCCGTCACCCGATGGCCCTGGCGACCCAGGAAGCGGATCAGGTTGTACGGCCGGACGCGAATCAAATTGGGGACATAAGGAACAACATACAAAATGTTCATGCGCCTATTTTACCTTATCCGCCATATTTCGACAGAGACCGTAACAATTTGTGTAAGGCTTTCAGTATTATCCACTGATTACGCAGATTTTAAGCCAGATTTGCAAAGATTAACCACGAATAACACGAATTTCACGAATAAGAAGAATCAAAAGACTGAGAAAAAATCGTGTAGATTAGTGATAGTGGTTTTAACTGGCTTTGCTTCTAATCTGCAAAATCTGGATGACCTTTTTACAAATTGTGATACGCTCACTTCGACAGACATCCAGGCATAGGCATCCTGAGCTTGTCGAAGGATTGCCGAAGGATTG
>CAIQJJ010000523.1 GCA_903872065.1 uncultured Anaerolineales bacterium
GGTGGGAACGCCGTCGTTCGTCCAGCCCATCAGGGCATAGTATTGATCCAGGGCGGCCTCAATTTCTTCGTGCGCCAGGGCGACGCCGGCGGTCGGGCCAGTTCCGACCAGCGGTTCAAAGAACTTTTTCGGCAGGCGGTCATCCTTGCGGGTGAAGCCTTCGCGGGCGTTGAAGACGCGCATCAGGTTGATGCGCCGTTCGCCCAACTTCATCAGTTCGAACAGGCTGACCGGCCAACCGGTGACGGCCTGCACCATTTCGACCGTCTCTTTTGGCCCGTACAGGCACCAGGTCGGCCCGTAGACGAACTGGCATAGTTCAAGCGTGTCCATCATGCTGTAGAATATTTGCGTGTAGGCAGCAAAGCGCACTTTCTCCGCTCCCAGGCTGCGCGGGGCGGTCGGCTCTTTCAGATCAAGCTGCGCCAACCGGTCGAGGTTGAACTGCCCGACGCCTTCTTCGTAGTAGGGGTCATGCTCTGAGGATTGGTGATCGGCGCCGAAGGGGTTGACGGCGTAGATCAGGCCGAGCGAGCGCTTGGCTTGCGGCATGTGCGCCGGCGATTCGGCGCCCTTGACGGTGATCAGGCAGTTTTCTGCGCCGCTGCCCCACACCTGGGCGGCGCGTTCCGAGCCTTCGGCCAGCACTTTGCCGAGTGGGGTGGATTTCGTCACGATCTGCTTCAGCGTTTCGATCATGGCCTCGACGCTGCCAAAGCGCAGTTCCAGCCCGCCGGTTTGCTCTGGCCCGATGATGCCTTTTTCGTAGCATTCCATGGCGAAGGCGATGGTCGCGCCGCAGGCGATGCTGTCCACGCCGTGCTCGTCGCAAATTTGATGGGCGTGCGCCACTGCCGCCAGGTTGTCAATGCCGCAGTAGGAGCCAAAGACGCCGATCGTCTCGTACTCCGGGCCGCCGTAGAGTGGATCGGCGGTGTAGACGCCGTCTTTGATCTCTACCACGCGCTTGCAGCGCACCACGCAGGCATAGCAGGTGTCGCGTTCCTTCAAGATCGTCTCGGCCATCTTTTCACCGCTGATCGGCTCCGCCCCTTCGAACTGCCCTTCGGTGTAGTTGCGTGTCGGCAGCGTGCCGAGCATGTTCTGGAACATAACCACGCTGGCGGTGCCGAGTTTGCCCAGGCCATCCACATCCGCATTGGCGGCGGCAGCCTTTGGCCCGCTTTTGTTGAGCGCCGCCAGGGCCGGCTTGTCGGCCACTTCGGGCTTGCCTTTGCCGCGCACAGCGATCGCTTTCAGGTTTTTCGAGGCCATCACCAGCCCCATGCCAGTGCGCCCGTTCAGGCGGTTGCACATATTAACGATGCCGGAGAAGCGCACGCCGATCTCCGCCGCCGGGCCGATCTGCATGATCTCGGCCTTGGCATCCACCTCTTTTTTCAGGATCGACTCTACCTCGCCGGTCAGCTTGCCGCTCAGGTGCGCCGCGTCTTCCAGGGAGGCCTGCCCGTCCACAATTTTCAGGTAGACCGGTTTGGCCGCTCGCCCGGTAATCACCAAGCCATCGAAGCCGGCAAATTTGAACTCTGCCGGGAAGAAACCGCCGGCCTGCGAGTCGCCAATCCCGCCGGAGATGGGGGACTTGGCGTTGACGTTGATCCGGCTCTGCCCGGAGATGGACGCGCCCGTCACGACGCTGTCCATGATGGTCAGGACATTTTCCGGCGCCAGCGGGTCTACGCCGGCGGGCATGCCTTTGAGAATGTAATACACGCCCATCGCGCTGCCGCCCATGTATTTGCGGTAAAAGCTTTCAGGCGGCGTTTCTACTTCGAGCGCGCCGCTGGACAAATTGACGTGCAAAATTTTTCCGTTATAACCGTAGGGCATAACACACTCCTTTGTGCCAGGAGACCCTAAGGGTTTCCAAAAACCCTTAGGGTCTGACTGGATAGGTTTTAGTCTTCTTCTGGCGGCGCATTGAATGGGTCTACATCCGGCACGCCAGGTTTAAGATATTTGCGGAATGGGAAGTATAACACCGCTCCCACCGCCATAAAAGCCAACGCCCAACCCAACGAGTTGAGACCTTCTTCGACCAATTGGCTGTAAATGGCAACCAGGATGATGATGGTCGGGCCAAGCGTGACCAGGATCATGCCCAGAACCCCGCCGGGGACTTTTTGGCGCGGCAGGTCAGGCATTTTGTAGCGCAGCACCCACATCGCGCCGAACTCGGCCAGGATGACGAGCAGTTGCAGGAAGACATCTGCCACCACCAGGAAGGCAAAGGCTTGCAAGGAGAAGATGGCGTAGATCACCCCGCATAGGATGATGGCGATCCAGGGCGTGCCATATTTGTCGTGCACTTTGACCATCCAGCGCGGGAACATGCCGTCTTCGGCCAGGGCGAACGGGACGCGACTGCCGCCCAGGCTGTTGCCGGTGAACAGGCCGATCATGCTCAACACTGCCGCAATGGTCAGCCACCCGCCCAGGAAACTGCCGAAGCCATCCCCACCCAGCTGCGCCGCGATGGCGTGGCCGATATCAGGAAACTCCCAGCCCACATCGCTGCTGGGATCCGCACCCCAGGCTTCGATCTGCTCCGGCGTGATGTCATATTCGCCCAGGTCAGCCTGGATGCCTTCGTCGCCAGATGCCTCGATGCCCCAGATCATGTAACTGCCATCGTCCGCTCCGCCGCCGACTAACCCGCCGAAGACGGGGAGAAAGTAGGTCAGGATGGCGGCGATCAACACCAGGGTCATGGCGCGCGGATAGGTCTTTTTCGGGTTGACCACCTCATCGCCGGCGGCGGAGGGCAGTTCCCAACCCATGTAGTTCCACATGACAATGAACAGGCCAGTGCTGAGCGCCCCCATCAGGTTGGGGATGTTGACATCCTCCCCGCCTACCAGGAAGGGCAGGTCGGGCATGCTGCCGCGCGCCAGCCAGTTGTAAATGCCCAGGAAACCCATGATAAAGAGCGGCGTCATCAAAAAGACGCCCAGCCAGTTGGTGAACAGGCCGGCCAGCTTGGCGCCGCGGATTTGCATGTAACTGATCCCCAGGATGATGACCACGCACACCAGCCAGGAGAGCAGTTCTGCAGAAAGCTCAAGCCCGCCCAGGGTCATCCCTTCGCGCAAGGCGGGGATGAAATACCCCAGGTAATAAGCCGCCAGCACCGGATAGATGGGGACATCTAGCCAGGCGACCACCCAGTTGTTCCAACCGGCCAGGAAACCGGCGAATGGGCCAAAAGCCGTTTTTACCCAATGGTAATAGCCGCCTTCGCCAGGCATCATTGAGGTCAGCTCGCGCACCATCAACACATTGGGCAGGCTGAAGATAAAGGGGGTCAGCACGATCAGCAGCATGGCCAGGCCAGGCCCTGACCAGCCGATCAGCCCCTCGATGCCAAACGAGCCGCCGCAGACGGTGAAGTACATTAACCCGAACAAGGGAAGCAGGGTCAACTCTCTCTTGAGTTTGTGCGCCTCGCGGCTGATCACCGCTCCGCTGCTCCCATTGCCATTTGTTTGCATAGTCATTGCTGTTTCTCCTTTGAATGCTTTGTTACATCTCTTGCATCCCATACGGGAAGCCATACTCCGCCATCTTCGCCATGAAGGGCGCAGCGTCGAAAGCTTCAGGGCCTAAGACTCCTTTCCCTTTCCATACGCCATGTTCGAGCAGATCCCATCCGATGACCGGGTTGAAGCCGGTTTGCGCCACAACGCACTGGCAGCCCCATTTTTCCATGCACTCCTGGTTGTCGGCGATCTGGTAGAGATAGACCTGGCGCGGCTTGCCGTCTTTCGTTCCCTTGACCCAGGTGCCGGCGCAGGTCTTGCCGAACATGCGGTCGCCCAGGTGGGCGGGATCGGGCAGGCAGGCAGCCACCACATCGCGCGGGGCTACCATCACATTCTTGACCTTGATCTCTTCCTTGTTGTCCAGGCCGAGCATGTGCAGCGTTTTCAGCACGCCGATGAACTGATCGCCCAGGGCGTACTTGAAGGTGACGCGCTGGCAGTTAATCCAGCGCGGGACGAGCAGCACTTCCTCATGCTCAACGTTGATGCACTCCAGTTTGCCGATGCCCTCTGGGAACTCAAAAATTTCTGGTTCTGAAAACGGCTGGGTAGTGTACCAACCTTTCGCCTTTTCCCATACGATCGGCGGGTTGAGGCATTCCTCGATCGTCGTCCAGATCGAGAAGTTGGGCGCAAACTCGTAGCCGCGCACCTCCAGGTTGGCCCCATCCCGCACACCGATCTCCTCGATCTCGTCGAACAGATGGTCTTTGGCATAGCGCGCAAAGACATCCGCCAAACCCGGTTCAACGCCCAGCCCCAACACCGCCAGGATGCCCTTCTTTTCCCAGGCCTCGGCGCGCTCGAACTGGTAATCGCCCAATTTCACCCCACATTGTTCGTAGGGTTTCTCTGGGTGAGGCGTCGAAAGCGACATGGCCATATCCATGTAGGTGCAGCCGTAATTGTAGGCGGCGTCGAAGATCGCCTCATTAAAAGATGGATCGCAGGCGTTCATGATCAAATCTACCTTGTATTTGCGCGCCATCTCCTCGATCAGCTCTGGTTTGCTGGCATCAATCCATTCGACCGGAAAGCGATCCGGGTCGCCGATTTTGGCCTGCACTTCTTCCGCGCGGGCTTTGTTGTAGTCCGCCAGGACGATTTTTTCAACCCACGGACGGGATTTGGCAATGGAGGCGATAGATTCGCCTACACCACCGACGCCGACGAGTAAGGTTTTCATAGATATCTCCTTAGATAGTTTTGGCTACTTCTGCGAGTGTATCGCTTAAGCGATTCAGCACTTCATCAATTTGCGGATAGGTAATCACTAGCGGCGGCTCAATGCGAATGGTATGGGCGCTGGTCAGGGTGCCGGCGACCAACACGCCGCGCTTGAACAGCCCTGAAGCCACCTGGAAGCCAATTTCGGGCGTCACAAAGTGCTGTCCAATCAGCAAGCCTTTGCCGGTGATGGCCGGGTAATGGGCGTCGTAAATTTGCGGATACTGTGTCGCCAGGGCGTTCAGCTTGGGCATGATGTACTCGCCCTTGGCCGCCGCCTGTTCCCACAGTTTCTCGCGCAGGGTGACGTTGATGGCGGCGATCGCCGCCGAGCAAGCCAACGCCCCGCCGCCGGTGGTAGTGGTGTGGATGAAGGGGTTGGGGTACATCATGCACTGCCAGATTTCTTCGTTGGCGCAGAAGGCGCTGATCGGCATGACGCCGCCGCCCAGCGATTTGGCGACCGCCAGGATATCTGGCGTCACGTTCCAGTGATCCAGCCCCCACAGCTTGCCGGTGCGCCCCAGGCCAGTTTGCACCTCGTCGGCGATCAGCAGCACCCCATAGCGCCGCGTGACCTCGCGCACCCGCGGCCAAAAATCGTCCGGCGGTACGATCCCGCCCGCCTCGCCCTGGATCGGCTCCATCAGCACAGCGGCGATGTCAATGCCCACCTTGGCGCAGATTTCAAGCTGCTTTTCGACGGCCGCCGCGTCGCCGAACGGCACGTGGTAGACCGGGCCGCCGTAGAGCGTGCCGGGCGGTTGGCGGTAGTCGGCCTTGCCCATCATCGAGAGCGACCCCATCGTCTTGCCGTGGAAGGCTTTCACCGCCACGATGAAACCGTTCTTCTTGGTGTACATCTTGGCGAGCTTGATCGCGCCTTCGATCGATTCGGTGCCGCTGGCGCAGAAGAAACTGTACTTGATGTCGCCAGGGGTGATGTCGGCCATCAGGCGCGCCAACACCCCGCGCAGCGGGTCAATCAGTTCTTGCGAGGGCATCGGCGTGCGCGCCAGTTGCGCCCGCACCGCCGCCACCACATCCGGGTGGCTCCAACCCAGGTCCATCATGCCATAGCCGCCCAGGCAGTCAATGTATTCGCGCCCCAGCACGTCGCGGAAGATAGCGCCGCTGCCGGTCCACTCAGTGGCCGCCCAGCCGCCGGCTTCCGTCACCGACTTGCGATAATCTAGCCAGCCTTTGTTGAAGTGTTCGGCAAAGTTGTATTTGGATTCTTCGATGATCCATTTGCCTTCTTCTTCAGGCACAGAGGATTTTTCGATGATGCCCAGCCATTGGCTGGAATAAGAGAGAGCATGGTCAAGCGATTGGGACATTTTTTAAACTCCTGAGATTTCAATTATCGTCATATTCTTCGGGTTTTAATTTGCGCAAGGCGTCTTTGATGGGCAGCAGGCCCAGGTTGTGGAAGGGGTTGGTGTCGAACACTTTGCCATCAATGTCGGTGATCGGACGCGGCGGATCCATTTTTTGGGTCAGCAGCGAAACCACAATCACCAATAAAATAGAAATGAGAAAGGCCGGGAAGGAAGCCACATACACCGCATCCCAGAAGGCGCAGTCCCAGGTGACTTTGTCCGCCAGCAGGCTCAGATCGCCGCCGGAACAGACCAGGGCGGTCGAATCGCCGCCCATGCCCAGGTTGAAGGCGATGTAGACGCCGATCGCCCAGGCGAGGAAGCCGCCGATAAACGCCGCCACGCCGCCGTACTGATTGGTCTTCTTCCAGTACATGCCAAAGGCGAAGGGCGCAAACAGCCCTACCAGCAGCAGAGACCAGGCCAGCACGCCCAATTCATAGATGGTGGAGGCGGTCACTGCAATGATGATGGCGACTGCGCCAATGATTGACACCCAGATGCGCGTCCATTTGACCTTTTCCTTTTCATCCAATTTCTTGCCCAGCATGGGCATCAGGTTCTCGGTCACGACCGAAGCGCCGGCCAGCAGAGAGCTATCCGAGGTGCTCATCAGGGCTGATGCCAGGGCGGCCATGAAGATAGCGGTCAGCACCGGCGGCAGGTAATCGAGGGCCGCTTTAACCAATATGCCATCTGTATTTTCCAGGCCAGGGGCCAGTTTGTACATCATGATCCCGATGGTGGGGGACATGACGCCGAAGAACAGGTACAACGCGCCGGCCATGTAAGTTCCCCAGACGGCGGTCGATTCATTGCGCGCCGACATCGAGCGCTGGAACAGGTCTTGGGTAGGCACAGAGCCTAACCCCACCGCCATCCACGCCGCCAACCAGTACATCCAGCCCATCGAGCCAAGATAGCCCAAATAGCCCGTGTCGCCGGCCATTGGCGAGAGGGTGAAGGGATCTGGGTTGTACATGGTTTCCTGGATTGCGGCCAATCCCGACCAGCCGCCCACTGCGTTTAGAACGAACAGGAAGATGAGGGTGATCCCGCCGGCGGTGAAGAACATTTGCATGAAGTCCAGCAGCGTGTCGGCCAGCATGCCGCCCAGCATGGTGTAACCTGTCACCCACAATGCCACCAGTACCATACCGGCTTCGGGCGGCACGGAGGGGAACAGGGCGTTCACGATGGTGCCGGCAGCCACCATCTGCGCTCCCGTCCACACGAAGTAGGTTGCCAGTTGGGCAATCGAGGCCAGGATGGTCATCGCCTTGCCGAAGCGGCGTTCAAAAAAGTCCACCAGGGTCAGGTAGCGGGCGCGGCGCATCAGGCGGGTGAAGAAAAAGCCCGAAATGAAGAGACAGGCCGCCGCGCCGAAGGGGTCGAACAACACCCCTTGAAAGCCATATTGGTAAGCCGAAGACGAAGCGCCCATTAATGTCTCGGCGGCAAACCAGGTCGCCATGACCGATGCGCCGACCATGTAAATGGGCAGCCGCCGGCCGGCCACAATATAATCGGTCGCGTTGCTCACCTTGCGCGAGGCCCAAATTCCCACAGCCATGCGAATCGCAAAAAATATTACGATCCCCAAGACAATCAACCAGACATAAGGATATCCTTGCAGGTCCATCGTTATTTCCTCTCAGAAGCCCCTTTGGGAGGGGCGAACAGTTCCCAAAAGTAGTGAATTTTTCGCTGCTTTCCTCCGCAGTACAAACCACCGCTTTTGGTCTTGGCTAGACGCTCATCCTACAGCCCGCGCCAGGGAATTTTGCATTGTGGAATGCGGACCGGGATCAATTACCAGGTTGCTGTTGGGTAATACAATGAATATTGCCACCTCCTAACAGGATTTCACGCGCTGCCACCCCAACCACCTCTCGTTCGGGAAACAACTCTCTCAGGTCGCGCAGGGCCGCTTCGTCATAGCGATCGCCGAAGAGCGGGACGATCACACCCCGGTTGGCGATATAAAAATTGACATACGAAGCCGCCAAACGGCTGCCGGCGGTGCGGGGAAACGATCCCTCCACCACATCCACCCCGCCCGCCTCCTCGGTGGTCAGGAACAGTGGCCCTGGTTGGTGAATTTTGTGAATGGCAAAGCGCCGTCCACGGGCGTCAGCGACAGAGGCAAGCTGTTCATACGCCGCGTGGGAAATATCATATTGTGGGTCGGTCCGGTCATCGCACCAGGTCAACGCGATCACCCCCGGCCGCGCAAAGCAGCACAAATTGTCCACATGCCCGCTCGTTTCGTCGTGAATGACCCCGCGTGAGAGCCAAATCACCTTTTCAACGTTCAAATATTCGCATAGATAAGCTTCGATCTGCGCCTGGCTCAACCCTGGATTGCGATTGGGGTTGAGCAAGCATTCCGCGGTCGTCAGACAGGTACCTTCACCGTCCACATGAATGGAGCCGCCTTCCAGGACGAGCGGAGCCTGGTAGCGATCCAGCCATTCGATCTCCAACATTTTTTGCGCCACCCGCGCATCCTGATCCCACGGAAAGTACAGCCCCCCCTCCAAC
>CAIQJJ010000524.1 GCA_903872065.1 uncultured Anaerolineales bacterium
GGGGGAACAGAGAGCGGAGAGTCTGCGCCGTCTGAATTTTACACACTCCATTTTGCAGTGCGCGATACTGGCATCGGCATCCCCACCGATCGCGTGGATCGCCTGTTTCATTCTTTCAGCCAGGTAGATATCTCCACCAGTCGCAAGTACGGCGGCACCGGCCTGGGCCTTGCCATCTGCAAACGCCTGACCGAACTGATGGGCGGCAAGATTTGGGTCGAGAGCAAGGGGGTGGCCGGCGAGGGGAGCACGTTCCACTTTACCATCGAGGTGCGTCCCGCCACTGGGCTGCCAGTCATTCCGGCCTCTGGCGTCTTGCCCTCGCTGGCCGGCAAGCGTGTTTTGATGGTGGATGATAACGCCACCAATCGCCAGGTGTTGTACCACATGGCCCAGGCGTGGGGCATGATCGTCACGGTAGCCGCATCGGGTCGTGAGGCGCTGGCCTGGATTGACCAGGGGACGCCGTTCGATATCGCGGTGCTGGATGTGCAAATGCCCGGTATGGATGGCCTGGTTCTGGCGTTGGAGATTTCCAGGCGGCGCAGCGCCAGCGACCTGCCTCTGGTGATGTTGACCTCGTTGGGACGCCGCGAATCGCTGCCGCCCGGCGTCGCCGCGGCGGCCTATCTTTATAAACCGATTAAGGCCTCGGCGCTCTACAATACACTGATGACCGTCCTGGCGGCTCGTTCTGAACATCATGAGCTTGCGCAGCCCGACCAGGAAACTTTCGACTCGGGCTTAGGGGCGCGGCATCCGCTGCGCATTTTGCTGGCCGAAGATCACCCGGTAAACCAGAAGGTCGCCTTGAACATTCTGAAGCGGATTGGCTACCGCGCCGATGTGGCGGCCAACGGCCTGGAGGTGCTGCAAGCCTTTGAGCGTCAGACTTATGATGTGGTGTTGATGGATGTACAAATGCCTGAGATGGACGGTGTGGAAGCCACGCGTTCGCTGCGGGCGAGCCTGCCGCCGAACCGCCAGCCGCACATCATTGCTTTGACGGCCAATGTGCTGCCCGGCGATCGTGAGTGCTACCTGGCGGCCGGTATGAATGACTACCTCGGCAAGCCGCTGCCGGTGGATCAGTTGCAGCGGCTCTTGCAGCAGTGCCGCCCCTTAGATCGCCCCGCGCCGGAGAAAGCCGAAACCGCCCCCGGCCTGCCTCTGGCCGATCAAAGCGCCGCGCCGCCTCCGCGCGCGCCTGCTGCGGAGATTGCATCTGCGGTGGATCTGGCGCGGCTCGCTGACTATTTCCCCGACCGCGAGCAAGACCTGGAAAGTTTCGCTCAGATGGTCATTTTGCTCCTGGAGGATACTGACGGCCGGGTGCACAGCCTGCGCCAGTGGATTGCCCAGGGAAACAGCGACCAAACCTGGCGCACGGCGCACGCCATCAAGGGCGCCAGCCTGACCTTTGGCGCGACGCGCTTCTCTGGGCTGTGTCGCGAACTGGAAATGATCGGAAAATCTGGCGTCCTGGAGGGGGCCGCGGCCAAGCTGGAACAGATTGAAGCTGAATACCAGCGCCTCCGTGTTGAATTAATCTCTTTAGCGCACCTGGAGAACTGATATGACCGATGAAAATTCTTGGAAGACCCAAAGACAGGCGCTGGATGCGGCTTTCTTGCAGCAGCTGCCTGATCTCATGGCGAATATTGAATCCGCCTGGCAGCCGGCTCAAACGGGCGGCTGGAATTTGGAGACCCTGCAGCAGATGGAACGCTTGACGCACAAGCTGGCCGGCTCGGCCTCCTCACTAGGGTATGCTCAACTGGGAGAGGCGGCGCGGACGGTGAATCGCTTTCTCAAAGAGCGGCTGCCTCAACCTCCCCAGGCGGGTTGGATGTCCCAAGACCTGCAGGTTCTTGCCGCGCATCTCACGGCGCTGCGCGCGGCGGCGGCTGCGCCTCAGCGCGAGGCGGATGAACATGAAAAGCTGGTCACGACTTCACTCAAGACCACCCAGTCATTGCAAGAAAACCGCTCTGCGCAATTGATCTACCTGGTGGAAGATGATCTGCTCCAGGCCGGGGAAATCGCCGCCCAGGTGAGTTATTTTGGCTACGGCGTCAAGATCTTCAGCCGCCTGGAGGATTTGACCGTCGCGCTGCAAACGGAAATCCCTGCTGTAATCTTGATGGATATTGTTTTCCCTGAGGGGGAGAATGCCGGGATAGAAGCGATCTCCGCGCTAGGAAAGACTTTTCCGGCCCCTGTGATTTTTATCTCGGTGCGCGAGGATCTCGCGGCGCGGCTGCAGGCGGCGCGCGCCGGCGGAACCGCTTATTTCACCAAGCCGCTCAACACGGCATCGTTGATTGACACGCTCGATCGCCTGACCATCGAGGAGGATCCCATTCCTTACCGGGTGCTGATTGTGGATGATCTGCTTGTGCAGGCCAATTACAATGCCATGCACTTGCGCAAGGCCGGCATGCAGGTAGAGGTGGTGACAGACCCCATGAAGATTCTGCTCCCGCTTGTCGAATTTCACCCGGACTTGATTCTGCTGGATATGTATATGCCTGATTGCACCGGAATGGAGCTGGCGAAGACCCTGCGGCAGATTGATACGTTCGTCAGCATTCCGATTGTTTACCTGTCCGCCGAGACCGATCGCGAGAAGCAGTTGGAGGCGGTGGGCCTGGGCGGGGACGATTTCTTGACCAAGCCGATCAAGCCGGCGCACCTGGTGTCCTCAATCGCCTCGCGGGTGGAGCGTTATCGCAAACTGCGCTCGTTGATGCTGCGCGACAGCCTGACAGGTTTGTTCAATCACACCAAGACGCGCGAGCGCCTGGCGCAAGAGGTCAGCCGCTCGGCGCGCCTGGGGATGCCCATGGCGTATGCCATGCTCGACCTGGATCATTTCAAGACAGTGAATGATATGTATGGACATGCTGCGGGAGACCGGGTGCTGAAGAGCCTGGCGCAGCTGCTTTCGCGACGCCTGCGCCAATCGGATGTGGTGGGGCGGTATGGCGGGGAGGAGTTCGCCGTGATTTTGCCCAATACCCCTGGCCCGCTGGCCGCCAACCTGATGGATGAACTGCGCCTGGCTTTTGCAAAAATCCGCCACCGCGCCGGCGAGGCTGACTTTACGGTGACGTTTAGCTGCGGCGTGGCGGCTTATCCGGATTACACAACGCCAGCGAGCTTAAGTGAGGCCGCCGATCGCGCCCTGTACATTGCCAAGCGCCAGGGGCGCAACCAGGTCGCGCGCTAAGCCGCCTGCCGGATCAAAATAGATGATTTTTCAAAGAGCATCGCATGAAAGCACACGAGGTAAAAATGACCCCTGAACGTATCTCTTTTGAACCCAGCCGGCTGTGGTATGACCGTCCGGCTGTCTACTGGACGGAGGCGCTTCCCCTGGGCAATGGCCGCCTGGGCGCGATGGTTTTTGGCGGCGTCGCTCACGAACATTTGCAATTCAACGAAGAATCACTGTGGTCGGGATACCCGCGCCAGCACGCCAATCCCACCGCGCCCCTGTACCTGCCCAAAGTGCGCGAGGCGGTCTTTGCCGGGGATTACGCCCTGGCCGACCGCCTCGTTAAAAACATGCAAGGGCCCTACACCCAGAGCTACCTGCCGTTTGGCGATATTTTCCTCGATTTTGAGGGGATGCAAGAGCCGCAGGACTACCGCCGCACGCTCGACCTTGACCGCGCCCTGTACAGCCTCGAGTACCGCCAGGATGGGGCGCTCTACACCCGGCAGGTGTTCATCTCGGCCCCGGCCAATCTCCTGGCGCTGCGCCTGGCCTGCTCGCAGCCTGGCAAGCTGACCTTTTCTGTGCGGCTGGAGAGCGCCTTGCAGCACCAGGCGCATGCTGAGGACGGGCAAATCTTGTTGAGCGGCAAAGCCCCGCAGCAAAACGATCCCAACTATTTGAACAGCCCAGACCCGGTGCAGTATGGCGAGGAAGGGATACGCTTTGCCGCCCGCCTGGGCATCCAGGTCAAAAATGGCAGCCTGGCGGTGGAGGGCGACCGGTTGAAGGTTTCCGCCGCCGATGAAGCGGTGCTGATCCTGACCGCCGCGACCAGCTTCAATGGGTTTGACCGCTCCCCGGCCGCAGAGGGCAAAGACCCGCTGGCGCTCACGGCGCAAAGCCTGGCGGCGGCGCAGTCGCGTTCGTTCGACGATCTGCTGCAAGAACACCTGGCCGAATACCAGCCGTTTTTCCAGCGGGCGGCGCTCCGCCTGGGAAGTGGGACTGCGCCCGCCATCCCCACCGATCAGCGCATCGCTTCATTTAAAAAAGATGGCGATCCCACGCTGCTGGCGCTGCTTTTCCAATATGGGCGCTATCTGCTGCTTGCCAGTTCACGCCCGCACACCCTGCCGGCCAACCTGCAAGGCATCTGGAACGACCAGCTTCAGCCGCCCTGGAGCAGCAATTACACCATCAATATCAACACCCAAATGAACTACTGGCCGGCCGAAAACACCAACCTGGCTGAGTGCGCCACGGCGTTGTTCGACTTTTTGCAGGGCTTGAGCGTCAACGGGGCCAAAATTGCCCAGGTCAATTACGGGGCGCGCGGCTGGTGTTCGCACCACAACTCGGATGTGTGGGCCCAGGCCGCCCCGGTGGGCAACTTCGGCGGCGGCAGCCCGCAGTGGGCTAATTTCCCGCTCTCAGGGGCCTGGCTGTGCACCCACCTGTGGGAGCATTATGCCTTCGGCGGCGACCTCGACTTCTTGCGCCAGGCGGCTTATCCCCTGATGAAAGGGGCGGCTGAGTTTTGCCTGGATTGGCTGATCGAAGGCCCGGACGGAACCCTGGTCACCTGCCCCTCGACCTCGGCGGAGAACGCTTTCGTCGTGGCAAAGGGCGTGACCGCTGAAACCAGCATGGCGACCACCTTCGACATGGCGATCATCGCCCAACACTTTGAAAACTGCATCGCCGCGGCGGAAGTGTTGGGGGTGGACGCCGAATTTGCCGCCCAATTGAAGACGGCCCGCGCCCGGCTGTACCCGTTCAAGGTCGGCAAAAAGGGCGATCTGCAGGAATGGTTCCAGGATTGGGACGCTACCGATCCGCATCACCACCATATCTCGCATCTGATGGGGCTGTATCCCTTCAGTCTGATCACACAAAGCGCCCCGGAATTGTTCGCGGCCTGCCGGCGCTCGCTGGAACTGCGCGGCGACGAAAGCACCGGTTGGTCCATGGGGTGGAAGGTCAATACCTGGGCGCGGTTAAAGGATGGCGATCATGCCTTGAAGATTCTAACCGCTCTGTTCACGCTGATCGATCCCAGCGCGTTCAACTATTCGCACGGCGGGTTGTATCCCAACTTGTTCGACGCCCACCCGCCCTTCCAGATTGACGGCAACTTCGGCGCGACGGCTGGTATTGCTGAAATGCTGCTGCAAAGCCACGAGGGATGCGTCGAACTGCTGCCGGCGCTGCCTTCGGCCTGGAAAGAGGGGCAGGCGGCCGGGCTGCGCGCTCGCGGAGGGCTGACGGTGGATTTCCGTTGGGAGGATGGCAAACTCATCGAAGCCTGGTTGACTGCGCAGCGAGATGGCGTCTACGCGGTGCGAGTGAGCGGCGGCCCGCGGCAGGAGATCGCTTTGCAGGCCGGCGTGCGAAGTAAGTTCATTTAAAGAGCAGGGCGGCTACCTGGCGCCCATCCTGGCGTGCATCGAACCTGTAAAGGAATAGGAAAATGCCCGTAACTACCTTTGAAACTTTAGTCGCCGCAGCCTGGGAGCAGGACTTCTCAGGCTGGGATTTTCGCCATTTGTCCGGGCGGTGGGTCGCAAGCAGCCTGTCTTGGGATTATCGCCAGATCGTGCTGGATCGCATGCGGGGCAGCCTCTCTATGTTGGACATGGGTACCGGCGGCGGCGAATTCCTGGCGACTTTGCAGCCTTTCCCGCCGGCAGTTTACGCCACCGAATGCTACCCGCCCAATATCCCCATCGCGAAAGCCAGGCTGGAGCCGCTAGGTGTGACAGTGTATGGCTTGCCGGATGAAGATCATTTGCCCTTCGCCGACAACAGCCTGGAACTGGTCATCAACCGGCATGAAAGCTACGTCGCCGGTGAGGTGCGCCGCATCTTGAAGCCCGGCCACAGCTTCGTCACGCAGCAGGTGGGCGGCCAAAACATGCTTGAACTCAACCAGCATCTACAAGACGAGGTGGAGTTCATCTATTCCGATTGGACGCTCGCCTACGCCGTGGACGAATTGGAGCGGGCCGGCTTCCAGGTGATCGATCCACGCGAAGAGTATCCCGTGACCGCCTTCAAAGATATTGGCGCGGTGGTGTATTACCTCAAGGTGATTTCCTGGCAGGTGGAGGGTTTCACGCCGGAGCGATACATGGCGAAGCTGGCGGACATCCAGCGCATCATCCAGGATACGGGGCAGTTCATCTGCCGGGAACACCGCTTCTTGATCGAAGCGGTCAAGCCGGCGTAGACCCTGGTAACTGCCTGTAATGATTTTCCACTTGTCAGGATTTGAGCTTATCCTGGCAGTGGGAAACGATTCCCCTGCCGGTCGTAGATCGGGAACGTGATCGGCGCAGACGGGTTGGCGACCGACGCCTGCCCGTCCTGGAGGATCAGATCGAACGAGATGCCGCGGTAGTGCAGGCCGTGGATTGCCAGGCGGCTGACCTGCGCCGGCAGGCAGGGCTGAACCAGCAGGCCCTCCTCGTGGATGCGGATCCCGGCAAAGCCCATCAGTGTCAGTTGCAGCAGCCCGCCCAGGCCGGTCAGGAATGAAATCGTCTCATTGAGCGGCGATTCACTGGCCAGGAGATAGGGCTGGCGGAAATGCGGCAGCAGGCGCAGGAACGAGTCCCAGGCCCGCTCGGCCCGCCCCAGTTCGCAATCCACAATCCCATCGAAAGCCGCCGACATCATAATCGCGGCGTCTGGATAGCGGGTGCGGTAATAATCCAGTGTGTTGGCTTTCACCGCCTCTGGCATGGGCATCTCGTAAGGATAAATGAGCAAGGCAGTATCAGCCTGCTTCACGACCTCCCCGGCATAGCCCTCATATTCAAAGTAGCGCTGGTTCGGTTCGTCATACGGAATCCACAGCCGGTCGGCAATTGTCTCCCACTCTGGCGGGCAGGCGAGGCCATAGCGGCGCGCCAGGCGGGCCGCCAGGCGCAGCGTCCAGGCCGCGCCGTAGTTGGTGGAGGCGGAATTGTCGCGAATGCCGGCGAATTCATCGGCGGTGGCCACCCGCCGGATCTCATAGCGCCCCTGGGCCTCGTTGAAAACCGCCCGGCTGGCCCAAAAGCGGGCGCTGCCCAGGATCACCGGCAGGCCTTGCTCGCGCAGGAAGGCTTCATCGCCTGAGATGAGGGTGTACCATCGCTGCGCCAGGGCTGCCTCGGAGTTGACATGGTGCTGGTGGTGAAAGATCAGGTGCGGGATCGTGTCATCGCCAAATTCGGCGCTCTCCCAGGCGATCATCGCGCCGGCGTAACCCTCGCTGGCGGCGTTGCGCAGCGCCCCCGGCAGGGTGCGGCAGCGGTACTCGACAAAGCAGCGCCCCAATTCCGGCTGGAGCAGGCATACCCCTGGGAACATCCACAAGTCATCATCCCAAAACACATGCCCGTTCCAGGCGTTGGAGGAGAGTCCGGTCGGGCCAGGGATCCAGGGACTCCCGGCGCGCAGGTTGGCATACAATTGGTAGAGCGAGGCGTTCAGAAGACGCTGCAGCGCCGGGTGGGAGGCCTCAATCCAATGCTCCCACAGCCTGGCCCAGGCGGCTTCGTGTTCGGCGCGCAGCCCGGCCAGGTCGCCCGCTGCGCTTTCGGCCAGGTTCCAGGCGGCCAGCCAGGGGCCAGGCGCTTCGGCGTCGCTGGCGATCGCCACTATCTTGACCACACGCACAGTCTGGCCGGCCCGCGCTGGCAGTTTCAGCACCCGCTCCACCCAGCGTTCCCCGGCGGTAATGGTGATGTCCGCCGGGTAGAAGAGATCATTCAGAAACCAGTGACTGCGGATCTGCTTTTCAGGCGACTCCTCGCACGCCGGCTGCAGCACCAGCAGGCGTGAATGAAGCGCCAGCCAGCGCCCGCGCGGCCCAAAACGGGCGTCCAGCGAGATGGTGTGCACCGGGTCCGGCGCGCCGAGCGCCCGCCACTGCGCGGCGTCTGCCGCGCTGCGGCCATCCAGCCGGTCTGTGAAGCAGATTTCACCGTCAAATTGAGGCGTCACCTCGATCTCGATCACGGCCACATTTGGACGGCTGCGGCTGAGCCAGGCGCGCCGCAGGATGCGGCTGACTCGGCTGCCCGAATTCCAGCACACTTCGGTAGTCAAGGTACCAGTGCGCAGGTCGAGCGCCTGGCGGTAATCGCTCCAGACCCCCACCCCGCGAGCGAAGGTCGCCTGGCCATCGTGGTATCCCAGGCTGGCCCAATGCGGCGGCGCCATGAGGTTGAGATCATCCCAGAAGCCGTGAATCAGGCATCCCGATGGGGCGGCGCCGATTGGCAAGCTGGCCTCATCCGTAAGATAGGCGGAGGCATCCCCCTCGACGCCGAAACGCTGGCCCATCCAGCCGTTTCCCAGGAAGGCATCGCGGTGGCCGGCGTCCTGGGGCTGGCGCGTTTCCAAGGCCCAGGGGTCGCCTCCTGGATCGTCTTGTTCAAGATAGGTTTCATCCAACCGTCCCGCTCCAAATGGGTTTTGCATGGTTCACTCCTGGTTTGAATGTTGTAGATAGCGAAGAGGGTTCATTATACTATGGTTGCGCTTTCCGAATTGGCGGGGAGAGTATTTAACGCCGCCAGGAGCGTATAGATTAACCACGAATAACACAAATTTTCACGAATGAGAAGAATAAGAAGACTAAGAAAAATTTCGTGTAGATTAACTACGAATTTTCGGTAGTTGACCATAATGGTGGTTTACGATAGACTTATATCCATCTGCTTTCACCCCCCGGCAGACTCTGCCATCGCAAGAACAGCGACAGGAGATGGGAAGTCGGGCAGCTTCCCTCGCTCGCCGGGGATTGAGGCTGAGCTAGAAAAAAACTGCGCTTGATAAAAAAAGCAAACAAAAATGACACGTAACCTGCACAAAATCATTGACCAACTTTCACTAGAGGACGCCCAGGCGATCCTGAAATCTCTGGCTGCCGGCAATCGGCAACTGGCTGATAAGATCGTTGAGATGGCCCTGACCCGTTTGAACCAGGTGGATCCAGAAGAAATCGCCAGTACGCTGTATGCAGACTTGGAGTCATTGGCAGTCGAGGAAGTTTGGGATCGCGCTGGTGCAACCCGGCATGGTTATGTAGAAACCAGCGAAGCAGCTTACCAAATGATTGATGAAGTTTTCGATCCCTTGCTGGAAAAATTACAAAAGTACCAAAAGCTTGGGTTATCGAAACCAGCAACCCAAATGTGCATGGGACTGCTGAAGGCATTCTATCTTTTCGAACGCGAGTCAAAATCGGCATTCAAGGATGAGGCTACGGATGCGCCGGGCGAATACGCCCGCGCTATTGTAAAAACCTGGCAAGAAGGTTTGCCAGGTGAGGCAGACAAGGCGGATCTCAAACAGTTCATTACCGATGAATTCGACGGCTGGTGGACACGTTTGCTCAAAGATGCGGGCGGCGGATTGTGATCAAAGAGGTTCATGATGGTTAGAGATAATCCTCTCGAAGACTGGTTGTTCGATACCGAAATTCCTATCAAACCCCAACGCGCCAGTGAAAACTGGACTGAAATACGGGCTGATCTGGATCATTTGCAAAATTTTCTGGCTCATCCGGTACCCGGTTATACCTGGTATGATGCTGTGGGCGGCGTCAGCTTTCGTTATTCCATGGGGCTGCCACTGGCCTGGGTTACCCAGGCGCAAGAGTTCTACCGGGTTGTTTATCAGGCCAAAGGAAGAGGCATCCTGTATGCTCAGGAAAGTCTGCTTACACTCATTGCTCATGCTCTCAACCCGGTCAGCGTCCCCTTTTGGTTAGAGATTCTGAATTACAACCGGCCGCGCGACATTTTCATTCCGGCCCGGCGCGACTATGCTGTAGCCGCCCTGGCCTTATTAGTCATTCGCCAAGGGACTCTTGAGGCCTTTAACGCGCTTCGTGATCTACTGTACCATCCTGACCCGGATGTGCGCGCCCTGGCAGTTTATGTTTTGGGTCAGGTATACCTATACCCGAAACTGCCTCTGCCCATGGATATTCAGACTGCGTTCGCCCAGATAGCGGTGCAAGATACCGCTTTTAAGCCACGTTTCCAGGCGCGCGCCATGCTGCGAGAATGTGACTTTGCTGTCCCCCTGGACAATCCCGGTGGGGTATATGTTTTCAAGGTCAGGCATAAGCAGGCCATCAAAAGTTACCGCGTGATTGAACTGCGCTCGGAACAAGATCTCGATGATCTCCACGTTGCAATCCAGCGTGCATTTAGTTGGAATTCTGACCATCTCTACTCGTTCTTCATGACCGGCAAATATGATCCGCGTTACACTTTTGCCTGCCAATACGAAGAAACGCATCCACCTTGGACCCACCAGGCTGTAATCGGCGAATTGGGACTGGGCCGGCGGCACAAGTTCGTTTATTTATTCGACTATGGCGACCAGCACGAGTTTGAAATTGAAGTGACTGCTATTTGCCCCCAAGCCGGGTCTGGCGACTATCCCCGCGTGGTGAAAAGTGTTGGCAAAGCGCCAGACCAGTATCGAGATTGGCTGTAAAGGAGAAGACAAAAACAGATGAGCCGTAAGCCCAAACCACAACGGGAATCCCCCGTAGCTCCAATCCCGCCAGTTCCATTCCCTACTGCTGAAGAACGCCAGCGCATCCTTCAGCGGCGTTCAAAGCTGATGTTGGAAATTACATTTTCCCGGCGCGAACGGCTCGCCGAGAAATCTTTGTGAGGAATGCAATGGGCAGATCAAAGAAAACAACCCAGAAACCATCCCAACCAGGCAAGCCTTCGAACTCTTTGGAAAAAGTACGTAAACTGAAGCAGGCTGGCTACAAAATGGTTGCTTTTGAGGTTTCGGATGACTTGGATCCGCGCTATCAGTACATTGAGGATGAAGTCGCTGAGGCAACCTGGCTGATCAAACGCGGCCAGTTAGAGAAGGCGCGAGCAGCTTTCGAGAGTATCATTGCGCGTGAGCCGCGTGTAAAAGAATCATACACCAACCTGGGTGTAATCTACACCCAATTGGATCAACCCGAAACTGCTGAAGCTCTGTTTCTGCAAGCTGTGGAGAAGTTTCCTGGGTATGCTTATCCCCGCGCCAACCTGGCCCAAATTTATTTGCAACGCGGCCAGGTTGGCAAAGCCGAAGAAATCTTGACGCCTGGGGGCAAGGTGCTGCGCAAATTCAGTTCAGCAGAGTTTGGATTCTACTTTACGATCTATAGTGACATTCTGGCAGAGCAGGGCAATTACAAAGCTGCTCTATCCTGGCTAAAGATGTTGTCGCAGGCGCTTCCCGGCGGCCAAGGCATTTTGAGACGGCGAATCGGTTATAGCATTCTTGGCTTCATACATCGGCTGATTTCCAAGCAAACTGCGCCATAAATAGCTTCAGCAATCCCTTCTTCATCCTTGAATGGAGTCCCTGATGATTGGCGCTTCTCATCCCAATTTCGTTCTATTCTTCCAGGAATCTGCCCTGGAGCAGCCGGCTCTATACGTTGTGCAGGGGGCGCTTTTTGTACTTGGCAGCGCTGCGATCCTGTGGGGCTCGCGCCGTTCCTTGCTTGCGCCTCGCTCGCACGGGTTCTACCGCTTCTTCGCCTGGGAAATTCTCTTGATCCTGTTCTTGATCAACGTCGAGGGCTGGTTCGACCATCCACTGGCGTACTACCAATTGATTTCGTGGGCGCTGCTGATCGTCTCGATTGGGCTGGTTGGCGAGGGAGTGCGGCTGCTGCGTGAGATCGGCCAGCAAAGCGCGGCCAGGCGCGACCCGGCGCTGCTGGGCCTGGAGAAAACCGCTCACCTGGTGACGGTTGGGCTGTACCATTAGGGCCTGTAAAAATATAAGTCCGCGGAATGATCTTTTAAGATTGGATATCGTGTACAATTCTTGATACAAATCTTCTTCAGGGATGTGCCAAATGCCTACTCTTATTCATGAATGTCAATGTGCAGCCTGTCTTGCCTCCAACGATCATCTCGATTGGCAGTTGCATCACCAAATGAACGTGTTTCTTGGTCGCTTGGATGAACAACAACGCCGCTGGTATGTGGCGCTCGAATCCAAAAAGATCGGTCATGGTGGTGATCAGCAACTCTCCAAGATCACAGGGATGGATGTGGAAACCATTCGCCGTGGTCGGCATGAATTGGATGAAGATTTGGCTTCCCGTCCCAGTGACCGCACTCGCGAAGCGGGGGGCGGGCAACCTGCAGTTGAAAAAAAGACTCGTCGGTCAAGGCTGTGTTAGCCGAGTTGCTCAAGGATGAAACAGCAGGCGATCCGATGAACGAACAGAAATGGGAGAGGAGTAGTCTCCGCCAGTTGGCGGATGAGTTGGCACAGGCTGGGCATTGGATCAGTCATACGACAGTTGGGCGACTGCTGAAGGAGATGGGTTACTCCCTCAAAGCCAACGTGAAACGTTTGGCTGGGTCTGATCATCCGGATCGTGAGCGGCAATTTGAGTACCTCCAACAGCAAAAGCAAGCCTTTCTTGCTGCCGGTCAGCCAGTGATCAGTGTGGACACCAAGAAAAAGGAATGGATCGGCAATTTCAAAAACCCTGGACGAACCTGGTGTCAACAGGCCGAAGCCGTGCTTGACCATGATTTCGAGCAGGATGCCTTGGGCAAGGCTGTTCCCTACGGCATTTATGATCTGAAAGACAATCGGGGGTACGTCTACGTTGGGAATTCAGCCGATACACCACAATTTGCTGTGGATATGATTGCCCGTTGGTGGACGACAGAAGGAAAAGAACGTTACCCTCAGGCGAACAAGCTCCTGATCCTGGCCGATGCTGGCGGCAGTAATGGCTGTCGTCCACGCTTGTGGAAGCAGCAACTCCAAGAGCAACTGGCTGACCGCCTGGGCTTGGAAGTCACAGTATGCCATTACCCAACCGGGACCTCGAAGTGGAATCCCATCGAGCATCGCCTCTTTGGGCCGATTAGCACCAATTGGGCTGGCAAACCCTTGCGCACTTTTGAGTTCATGTTGGCTTGCATTCGTGGCACAACTACCACCACTGGCTTGCAAGTGAAGGCTTTCTTGGTAGAGCAAGTGTACGAAAAGGGAATCCAGGTGACCAAAAAGGCGATGGAAGCTTTGTGCATCGAGTTCCACTCCACTTGTCCCAGGTGGAATTACACAATCAAGCCGCGCCTACCCAGTATTTGATGTTTTCAAAGTGCGGAGTTATTCTTTTACAAGCCCTTAGTACAAACCGTTCTGCAATGCCATTACTTTCAGGACGATGGCGGTAAATCGGAACGTGAATGAAGCCTTCCTCTTTCGCCAATTGAGCAAAAACCTTTGAACGAAAATGAACACCTTGATCGCTGATCAGAAAAGCCAAATCAGCCGGCAAGAGCGTGTGCAACGCGGTCACAACTTCTTCGCTGGTGACATGCGCACCGGAACGAAAAATGGGCAGGCCTAAACACTGGCGTGAGCAATTGTCTATCGCAACCAAGATAGCAATCCAAGTCCGTTCAGGAAGACCGTTTTCTTTTCTCTCCTGATTGCGCAAGTGCCACTCCCGATCTTTTTGCAAATCTGGCTTCCAATCTGTGAAAATCTGTGGATCAATTAAAACCGGCCTGGCGGTTAAATTTTCCCCGGCGCGATTTGCTTATCTCTGCCGGCCTGCAGAACGCGGTCGATCA
>CAIQJJ010000525.1 GCA_903872065.1 uncultured Anaerolineales bacterium
GATCACCTGCCCATCGGCGGACATCACCGGGGCGGACGAGCCGCGGATCGAGGATGAGGAGCCGCGAATGGAACTTCCCTTGTCGACGCCGGATGAGCCGCGAATGCTGGATGGATTGCCGCCGATGGCGAAGTCCACAATGGTCTGCCGGTTGGGGCTGGCGCTATCCACCAGGCGCAGGTAGCCTTCCCAGACTGGCGCGGCCAGGTGGAAGGTCACGACGCCGCTCGCTGAAATGGAAAGCGTACCAGTCAGCGGCCCATTGAAAGGATACAGGCTGACCTGCAGACTCTCCAGTGGGACGCCGCTGACGGCGACTTGCAGGGTGGTTGAGTTGACCGGCGTGGCCAGCACTTCGGGCTGCCAGCCGCCCACGGGGTACAGCGTCAACTGCTCCTGGTTGAGGGCAATCGTGGCGCAGCCGGCCTGCTGCCTGGGGAGATCGGAGATGCACAGTTCATCGCCGGGCCGCGCTCCGCGCGCCAGGACATGATCTTGCACAACGTTGCCCAGGTTAATTGCCCAACCATCCTGGAACAGGAAGGCGCGCGCCGCCGGGCCGGGGATGAGGCGCTGCTGCATCTCGTCAATGGTGTAGAAGGTGGGATCGGCGATTGGAGATGGATCGGATGCTGGAGCAACCTGCAAGATGCGGGTCACGTCCAACGGCAGGTAGGCCGGGCCAGGGTTATTCTGCGGTTGGAGCAGGCTGTAGAACAGGCGGATCGTGCTCCAGTCGTCGCGCCCGGTCGTCTGGTTGGAGAGGGTGGAGGCGCAGTCCTTTAACCAATCGGCGGCAGTGTGGAACTCGCTGTAAGGCGCATCGCCGCGGTAGGGGTCGCTCATTGCGCCGGGGCAAGTCTCGACCGGCATGAGATTGCCGCCGACCAGCCCGATGTAGTTGTCATTGAGGTACAGGGCGTAATGGCCGAGTTCATGGGCCAGGGCGCGCGGCCAGTCTTCGCCCAGGCTGCCGCCGGCGGCGCCGTAGCGGTTCCACACCGCGCCGAGATGGACTTGCCCCGGCCCATAGGTGATGGTGATAACCTGTGTGTCAGTGACCACTTCGGAGACGATGCCGCCCTGCAAGGCCATCGGGCGCAGGTCGTTGCTGGCGTAGATGCGGATGTGAGCGTCGTTCCAGCGCTCGCGGTTCTGGTAAAGGTGAATGTCGCCCAGCGCCGCCTGGCCGTCCGTCCAATCGTAAAGCAGTTCGGAGGCGCGCTGCAGGTCGCTCTCAAGCTGCTGCAAATAGGCGGGATCGTAGCGGGCGTCCCACTGCAGCGAGACATCCAGGTTGAACAGCAGCAGCGGGTTGGCGGACGAGACGGTGAGAGTCTGCACGCCGTCCGAGGTAACGGTGTAGTAGTTCAGATTGGTGTGATTGGGCGCAGCGGAGGTGTAGTAGAGCGTGTAGGTGTCTGTGATCACCGCTGGCCACAGGGCGACCAGGCGGTCGCCGCGGTTCAGTTTGCCGTGTCCGAGCAGGTAGCCAGCGCTGTTGGTATGGTAAGGCTCGCCGCCGGTGTAAGCCGGCGCGATAGCTGCGGCGCGTCCATTAGCGCCTTTCTCCAGGCGGTAGACTGCGGCCTGCGCGGCCGGGGTTGCGCCGTCCTCGTGCATCACCCGTACCTGCGTGCCGCGCACGCGGAAGGGGAAGGTCGCTGCGGAGGTATAGGGATGTTGGAAAAGCGGCGTGCTGTTGAAGTATTGATACGTCCCGGCGGCGGCCGGCGCTGCGCCCGTTGAGTAGGCCTCGATGCGGAATACGACATTGTCGGATTGGCCGAAGAATTCGCTGGCGAAGGTATCCCAGGTGAATGTGTAATCAAGCCGCGCCGTTTCGTATGCCGGCCCGCCCACCAGGGTCGCATCGCGCCCACGGGGACTGCGATCATAAGCGGTCAAGCCGCGACCTTCATTGAAATCCCAAAACCCCGATAGACCGGCGCTTAACCCGGAAAGGCGCTGTTCCTGGTTGGCAAGCACTTCTGTCGCGTTGAGCGGGCGCGACCACACGCTGACCTCGTCAATCAGGCCGGCGAAGTATTCGTCGTAGGCGTCGCTGGGATTATCCCCGATCACCAACAGCGCGTCGCTGCTGTCGTAATCCATGTTTGTTGTACTTGCCGACTGCCCATTTTTATAAAAAGTGACGCGCCCGGCGGTGCGATCAAAGACGGCCGCGATGTGCTGCCATTGGTTGAGATCGACGGAAAGGCCGGTGTGAAACGATGTGCTTCCGGTAAAAACACACCATTCACTGCCGGTGCGTAAGATCGACCAATCGAAGCCGCTGTTATCGGTGGAAATGACCTGGTGGCGGTCGGCGCTGTCGTCGGTGGGATAGATCCAGGCCATCATGGTTACGCCCTTGCTGGTCGTAGATTGGTTAATGTTCAACGGCGTGCTGACGTAATCATTCACCCCATCAAAGCGTAGAGCCTTGCCCAGGGTGAAAAAGTTGGCGGTCTGGGTGCCGCCATCGGGGACGGCGCTGGCCCACTGCCCACCGCCATTGAGCGAATACCAGGCGCGGATCGATCCTACCGGGTCGCCTTCGGGGTCGGCCAGGGTGTAGGGGATCGGGATGTAGCGCGCGCCAAGGATCTCAGGGGTGGAGTAGAAATTGGCGTCGCCGGTGAGCCCAGGGCGGGTGATGGCGACAACCGGCGCATTGTCCGGCAGTCCCTTCTCGCTGAAGCGTAGGTTGGGATACACATAGCTTTGGGAATACTGATTTCCTTGAATGATATCCAACGCTCCGTCGTTGTTTACATCGCCGAATGCAAAGCGACCGCGAATTCCGTTGCCTGACCCACAAAACGGTATGCCTGTTCCAAACCCGCCCTGCCCGTCATTCAAGTATATGGTACACCAATCTCCATCTCCCTGGATAATATCCAGCGCTTTATCATTGTTTATATCGCCTGCTATAATACTATATGTATAACCCCTGTTTCCCAATGGCGTACCAGCATCAAAGCCGCCTGTCTCATGATTTAAATACACGATGCTCGCTCCCTGCCGGTTGCCCTGAATGATATCCAGCAGCCCGTCGCTGTTGACATCCCCCACTGTGATACTCCAGGTCTCCTGCGCCTCGCCCAAAGGTGTTTTTTCATTAAAGTTTCCCAATCCATCGTTTAGGTAGACGATGCTTGCTTCACCATCATTCCCCAGGATGATATCCAAGGCATTATCGCCGTTCATGTCTCCTAATGCGATATCTCGAGTGTTGTAGGGATCAAGCGAGTCTGCCAGCGTAAACCCGCCTTCTCCATTGTTGAGATAGACCCTACTGGCTGTGTTGAAATTGCCTTGTACGATATCCAACCAGGCGTCGCCATTGACATCCCCCACAGCAACGCTTTCACCGTTATCACCGTATGTTGATTTGGTAAAGCCGCCGGCCCCGTCATTCCAGTACACCTGACTGCTTGAAATGACATCCAGCCTGTGATCGCGGTTCATATCTCCTACAGTGATATCGCCGTCAAATGTTTCCCCCGATGGAGTGAAGGAAAACACACCTTGTCCTCTGTTGAGAGACACTCCATCGGTCTGGATGATATCCAATGCCTGATCTCCATTCATATCTCCCACAGCGACACTATAATGATTAATGCTTGCTCCGCCAAATGCCTTGCCTGCTCCAAATCCATGTTGTGGGTTACGCCAATATACTGCACTTCGTTGACCAATGTTTCCCTGAATGATATCCAATGCGCCATCGCCATCGATATCTCCTGCTGCAACACTATAAGTATCAAGCACGTTTCCAAAGCTTATGCTTGTGAATCCCCCTTCCTCGTCGAGCAAGATCTTACTTTGACCGCTTGCATTTCCCTGGATGATGTCTATGTCGCCGTCGCCATTGACGTCCCCTAGCATGATACTCGTGGTATGATTTTGAGCTTCAAGCTGTATTTCGGGGATAAGGAAACTCCCGTTACCATCATTGGTAAACCATGTAATTCCAGGCTCATTTCCCAGGACGATGTCCAACGCGCCGTCGCCGCTGATATCTCCAACCGCAATGCTTGTGGTCGCGCGTTCGGTTGATCCCAGGGCTACACCTGCATCGAACTCGCCTTGTCCATTATTTAAGTTCGTGTAAACAATACTGATCCCATCATTCCCCTGGATGATATCTATTGCTCCATCGCCGTTTACGTCACCTAACGCGATGCTGTTAGTTTGATATGCCCCGCCAAAAGTTGTTCCTGCGCCAAAGCTGCCTTGCCCATTGTTTAGGTAAATTCTGCTCTCCGAATCGTAATTCCCCGATCCATTGTAAATTCCCTGGACGATGTCCAGGTCGCCGTCGCCATCCATATCCCCTAACGCGATGCTGCGTGTGTGATATTCAGCGCCGAAGGGTGTCCCTGCGCCAAACCCGCCTAATCCATCATTCAGATAAATTCTGCTCGGTTGAAGATAGTTCCCCTGGACAATGTCCAGGTCGCCGTCGCCGTCCATATCTCCTAACGCGATGCTGCGCGTGTTATGCGCAGCGTCCAATAGTATTCCAGTGTTAAGTTTGCCTTGCCCATCGTTCAAATAAATTTTACTCGGCTGATCGCTGGCATTTCCTTGGACGAGGTCCGGAGCGCCATCGCCATTGATATCGCCTATCGCGATGCTATGCGTGGTATCCGGATCGCCAAAATAATAGGGTGTAAAAGTCGGATCAGCCGCCTCGGCCGGCCAGGCAGGGCCTCCGGTAAGGAGCATCAAGCCGATCAGCAGCAGGGCGGCTCCCACGGGCTGCCAGCGCAGTCCCTTGTTTGGGCGGGCGCAGCGGCGGAAGACCTTCGGTGTGTGGTTGGTTCGTGAAAAAACCTGGAATGAAGACATAGTGAACTCCTTAAATACGGATTTGTACGGATTACACGGATATGAATGGGACACACGGCGACCCATGAATGGGGTCGGAGCGCCATCGTCATCCCGGCTAACAGCCGGGGAACGGCTGAATTTGATTTCGAAGCCTCTCCGCGCTAACGCTGGATGGACGGCAAGAACACGCGGTAGTCGAACGCCAGAGGCAGTTCCCAGGCGCGGTCGTTGTTCCAGAGCGGCGCGGCGTTGGCCCACCGCCCGTCCACCTGGAAGCGGATGCGCCGGCCCTCCGCCCCGCAGCCGGGGGAGAAGGGCGTGTCGGCGTTGACGTTGATGTCGTACACCACCTGGCCGGCGTAGAGTTCAGTGAGCGCCTGCCCGCACAGGGTTCCGTTTACCCAGGCATTGACGGTCATGCCGGCGGCGGGGACGAAGCTTGCGCCGGGCAGCGCCTGGCCGTAGAAGGTGGCCGGCGGCCAGGGGAAAGCGCCTGGGCTGTGGGGCGCGCGTTTTTCGCCGCCGCCCAGGGTCAGGGTGACGGCCTGGCTGAGGTGAATCCAGTAGGCTTCGGCAAAGCGCAGTTCGCTCAAGTCGTTGGCGTAAGCGCTGGCGCGGCGGTCGAAGAGCTTCCAGGGGTCAGCGGGATCGGCGGCGTTGTACCAGTAGACGGAGGTATAGGCGTCGTCAATTGAGAGCAGGGCCTGGCTGACGCTCTGCGTGTAGGCAAGAGGGTAGGAAAAGGCCTCCCAACCCGGCCCACTGAGCGAAAGTTCAACAGCGGCCATCAGGGCGTACCAGCCCTGTCCCTGGCAGGGAGCGGAGGCCATATTGTTGTAGGCGTCGAGGGCGGTGGGCAGTTCGCGCCACCCGCCGCCGTCCAGGGGATAGTAGTAGAGGCGCAGCCAGTTTTCCATCCCTTCGGGGACGTCAGCCGGGTTGTAGCCGAAACTGATGGCGGCCTGCGAGAGGTCGGGGGCACTCACGGATGCGCTCAAGCGGTAAGCTTTGCCGACGGGCGTCGCCCAGAGGAGCGGGTCGGGAACTGCGGCGGCGGCC
>CAIQJJ010000526.1 GCA_903872065.1 uncultured Anaerolineales bacterium
AGTTGCGGCAGGATGTGCGTGGCGCCGATCTGACTGTCCACTTCCACCGGGTCGGCAAAGATATGCGTCGCGCCGAGCAGGCGGGTGAAGTCCGCGGCCAGTTTGATGGCGTCTGAGGCGATGCCCATGGGGGTGACGATGATCATCATCCCGTTTTGGAAGAGGTCGGCGCGGGCCGATTCGAGGCCCGACTCGCGCACGTCCAGGTAGGCCGGGTTCAACACGGGGGTCAGGCCGATGTAATGGCGGTTGGGCGGCAGCAGTTCCTTGGCCCAGCCCACCACCGCCTCTTTGATTGGGGCGGTATCCATGACCACCGCGCCTTCTTTCAGATCGGGGGCGATCACGCTCAGCGTTTCATGAATCTGATCCAGCGGCAGGGCCAGGACAACGATGTCGGCGCTGCGCACGGAGTTGGGCAGGTTGATCTCCACGCGGTCAATCGCGCCCAATTTTTCGGCGCGGCGGGCAACGCCGAGGTCGAGATCGTTGCCCCAGCGGGTGACCAGGTCTTTGTGGCTGCCCAGCGCCAGCCCGATCGAGCCGCCGATTTGGCCCAGGCCAATGATGGTAATTTGAACGTTCATGATCCTCTCAACTTTCGTCGTCTACAATTTGCAGTTTGCGCAGCAAGCCGACGCTGACAGGTTCAGCGCCAGCGGGAAAATGGGATTGGTGGTAGCGGATCAGGGCGACGGCTTGCGGCGAGACGCCCGCCTCTTGCGCCAGGCTGGCCCCCCATTCGGGATGCTGTTCGGCGATCACAAAAGCTCGCTGCCAGCCGCGCAGCGCGCCCCTGCCCCAGGCTTTGACCCGGGCCGGGAATAAATCTTTGCCGATCACGATCAGCGAGCGTTCCCAAATGCGCAGCCGGCCGCGAATTTTGCCCACATCGTGCAGCAGGGCGGCGGTCAGCAGGTGGCTGTCGGTTTCGCCCTGCGCCAGCAGTTTGCGCATCACCAACAGGCTGTGCGCCTGCTCGCCGGGCTGCATTTGCAGGAAGAGCGCCATTTGGGGGGCGGAGAGAATGCGCCGCGCCTGCGCCAGGTCTTCGGCGGCGGGGCGCGCCGTCAGGCCAAAGAAAAACTGGCGGGTGCGGTAGAGCATTTGCTGCCAGCTCAAGCCCTCGCCGATCATAGTCCCATCAGCAGGCTGTACAGGGCGCGCAGCGGCGGCCCCATGATCGCCCCCAAGATGTCAATGCCCATCGTGCGCCCGACCAGCATCAAGACCAGCAGGATGACCGGCCCGTAGGGACGAATCGCTTCCCAGGTGCGCGTCCAGGAGGAGGGCATCAGGTAATCGGCGATCTTGTCGCCGTCCAGCGGGGCCAGAGGGATCAGGTTGAAGATCATCAGGCCCAGGTTGACGATCAGGTACTGCTGCAGGAACATGCCGGCGATGTTGTTGGCCAGGCCGGCGACGATCAGCAGGCGCAGCAGGATCGCCCCCACCACTGCCTGGGCGAAGTTGGATAATGGGCCGGCCAGCGAGACCCACATCACCGCCGCCGGCGAGCGCCGCGTCAGCACGTAGGGATTGATCGGCACCGGCTTGGCCCAGCCAAAACCGGCCACAACCATCATCAACGAGCCCATCAAATCCAGATGAGCCAGGGGGTTGAGGGTCAGCCGCCCGTACATGCGGGGGGTGTCGTCGCCGAGGAAGTCCGCGCTCCAGGCATGGGCGAACTCGTGGATCGGCAGGGCAATGAACAGGATTAAGGCATTGAGAATGAAAACCGACAAATCGCCAGATAACATAGGGAAGAATTCTCTTTCGTTTTGAGATATGAAAATTATACCATTTGGCTGGCGGCTTCAACCCATAATGATATAATCGCTCCGTGTTGACTGAATTGCATGTTGGTGATGTCTTGAGGCTTCGTAAAACCCATCCTTGCGGCGGAACCGACTGGTTGGTGGTCCGCCTGGGGGCAGATATCCGTCTGGAGTGCCAGACTTGTGGGCGGCGCGTGATGATCCCGCGCCGCGAGCTGGCGCACCGCATTAAAACCATTCTCCATTCATCTTCTACTCCATCCAATCCAGCCGAAGTTCAATCTTGAGGATACAGCATGATGACGAGTGATTACCCCCTTTCGCGCAAGCCCCGTATGTTGTTTTTGTTTTCAGACACCGGCGGAGGCCATCGCAGCGCGGCCGAAGCCATTATCGAAGCGCTCGATTTAGAGTTTGGCGATCGCATCCAGACCGAAATGGTTGATTTTTTCAAGGCCTTTGCGCCGCTGCCGTTCAACCAGCTTCCCAAGTGGTACCCTTACCTGGTCAAGGTGCCTGAAATGTGGGGGCTGGGCTTTCTTTTGAGCGACGGCAGCCGGCGAGTGCGCTTTATCAACGAGGCCGCCTGGCCTTATGTGCGCAGCGCCTCGCGCCGCTTTGCCCAGCAGGTGAGTCACGATCTGATCGTCTCGGTTCATCCGGTGGTGAACAATCCACTGATGCGCGCCATGGGCAAGGTGCACCGCCCTTATGTGACGGTGGTCACGGATTTGGTCAGCACCCACGCCATGTGGTACAACCCGCGCGTGGATTTGTGCATCGTGCCGACCGAGTCCGCCCGCCAGTTGGCGGTCAAATATGGCATGCCCAATGAGCGCTTGCGCGTGATCGGCCTGCCGGTGGCCGAGCGCTTTTGCCACCCGGTCCTGGATCGGCCCGGGCTGCGCGCCCGCCTGGGCTGGCCGCAAGACCTGCCGGTGATCCTGTTGATGGGCGGCGGCGAGGGCATGGGGCCGCTGGAGCAGATCGCCAACGCCATCGCCGAAGCGAATGCGCCGGCCGCGTTGGTGGTCATCTGCGGGCGCAACCAAACCCTGAAAGAACGGCTGGAGGCGCGCGCCTGGCCGATTCCGACGCGCGTCTATGGCTTTGTGCGCGAAATGCCCGATTTCATGGGGGCGGCTGATATCCTCGTCACCAAAGCCGGGCCGGGGACGATCTGCGAAGCCTTTAACGCCGGCCTGCCGCTGATCCTGTACAGCCGCCTGCCGGGGCAGGAGGATGGCAATGTGCGCTATGTGATGGAAGAAAAAGCCGGCATTTGGGCGCCTTCCTCCGACCAGGTGGTGGCGGCCCTTTGCGACTGGCTGGAACATCCCGACAAGCGCCGCCAGGCAGGCGAGGCCGCCCGCGCCCTGGCCCGCCCGCAGGCCGCGCGCCAGATCGCCCGTGTGCTGGCGGGGAAGGTCGGGGTTATGTAGCGCTCTGCGGGGCGTTGGAAGGCGTTGTGTGCTTGCCTTTGCGGGCGAAGAGGGTAAAGCCCGCCAGGCAAAAGCCGGCCCCGATGAACAATGTGTTGCTCAACCCGATGTGGTCGCTGAGGGTGGTGCCGGCCAGCGGCGCTACCACGCGCGAGAGATGCTCCATGCTTTGCGCCAGGGCGACGAACGTGGCGCTGTACTCGACCGGCACGGTTTTCATCAGTTCATCGAAGAAGACCAGGTCTAAGCCGGCCTGGAAGATGCCGGCCATGCCGGCGTAAAACGTGATCAGCCACAGGTTGGTGGTCATGCCGGTCAGGGCCGGGTAGAGCGCCACGCCGAGCGTCGTGCAAAGCAGCACGAAGCGCCCGCCGCGCCAGCGCGAGACGCGCGTCCACATAAAGTAGCCCAGCATCATCACGAAAGTTTGCGCGGTGTTGATCCAGCCGATCCAGGCGTCGGAGGCGTGAAGCTGGCGCACGAAGTACAGAGTGAAGAGCGGCCCGGCCAGCGCCGCCCCGAACAAGAAGACCAGGCGCTTGGAGACAAAGGTGACAAAAGCCGGCTCGCCGCGCAGCAGGGTCAGGTAGTTGCTGGCGTTTTGGCGCAGCGACTTGCCCTGCGCCAGCGGCGGCGGTTCTTGTTCGGGCAGGTCTATCCGGCTGGAGAAGTAAAAGCTGACCAGCCCGCCCACCGAGAAGAGCAAAAAGACAAGCTGGTAATTCAGAGGGAAGGCAATCCGATCCAGCATTTGCCCCGCCACCAGGGTCATCACGGCTTTGGTCAGGCCCAGGGTTGTCCAGCGCCGGCTGAGCAGCATATAGCGGTTCTCCGGGCCGGCTACGGCGTTCATCACCACTGTGAAGGCGACGTTGACCACGCTTTGCGGGATGGTGGCAAAGGCCCAGATGCTCAGTACCGCCGCCACCGAATCCTGGCGCGGCAAGATGAGCGTCACCAGCCCGGTCAGGGCGTAGCACGAGATTACCAGCAGGCGCGCCAGGCTGAACCAGGGGACGATATTGCGGCGCGTCTGCAAGAAGCGCCCCACCGGGATGCCCAGCAGCAGGCCGGTGATGGCGCTCATCGAGGACAGCAGGCCGATTTGAAAGCTGGTGGCGTCCAGGCGCGCCAGGAAGACGGCTAAGAAGGGGCTGGAGGCGGCGGAGAGGCCAACGCCTACGGCGTCAATTTGTACGTTGAGGAAATTGCGTTTTTGCGTTGGAGTTAAAGAAGGTTGTGCCATTCGATAAGTCCGGCGGCGATTCTTGCGAGAGCAGACTCGTCTCCGTTGTCGAAACAGGATTAGGATACGACGCGCCCCAGGCGCGCCGCAGTTAGATATAACAGATAGCGGGCATAAGTGTCAAGGTTCGCGTACTTTAAAGCGCCCAGGCAGGTGAGACAAAGCGCCAGGTGATATTCCCTGGGCTGGCCGGGGTTGAACAGGCAGCGGGCGGCGATCGCTTCCAGTGTGGTCAGCAGGGGATGCGCGGCGCTGGCTTCCAGGTAGGCGCGCGGATCGGCGATTTGGGCGGCGAGCACATGCGCGATCAAGTCGGCTTGCAGGTGGGCAAAGTCGTACAGCGTATGCCCGTCGCGCGTCTGGGCGAAATCAATCAACCACACGAAGCCGCCCGGCCCGACCAGGATATTCTCCAGGTTGAGGTCGCCGTGGATGGCGGACTGTGTGCCGCTGAGGGTCTCGTTGAGCAGCGCCGGCAGGCGTTCGATGGGGTCGGGCAGTCCGAGCAGATCCATCCCGCGCGTAAAACCGCGCAGCAGATCGACGCGTGTGGCGACCACCCGCCCGCTGGCCCCGTTCGGGTCGGCGGTGGACTGCCAGCGGATGCGCAGCGGCGGCTGGCCGGGCAGGGGCGCGCCGCGCAGCGCCAGCGAGCGCCCGTCAGGGTAGGCTTCGATGGAGCGGAAATTCTTCAGGTTGACGATCTGTCCCGCGGCCAGCGAGAGACTGGCCGGCGTCAGCGCCCCGTTTAAGACTTCGCCATGCCCACTGGCGGGTTCGATCACCAGGTGGGCGGGCAGCATGCGGTCGTATTCTTGCGCCAGGCGGAAAGTGTAAGGGCGGCGCTGCATCCACCAGTTTGGCCCAAAGGTCTCAAAGAGCTTGTCCAGCAGTCCCGCCTCGCCCTCCTCGAGCAGCGCCTGGCGCAGGCTGCGCGGCTGTTTGCCCGGCGCGCCGATGAAGGTGTACTGCATGGCGGCCAGGCCGGCGGAGGCGGCCTGGGTATGCGACGGCAGGGTGATCGGCGGGTGTTGGATGCGGGCGGTGACGGGCGGCAGGGTGTCTTTGACGAAGCGCTCGTAATTTTGATACTCCTGCTCGATGCTGGCCGCCGGCCCGATCTTGACGATGGTGTAGGCGTCAGCGCGCCCGTCGGGGCGGATGGGCAGCGCCAGGAAGGTGCGCGCTCCGGAATAGCCGGAGAGAAATTCACTTTCCAGCGCCAGGCGGGCGTAGCGCTGAAAGAGCGCCGCCAGCAGGGCGCGCTCATGATTGGCCAGCGATAGGCCGGCGCGGGGTTCCAACGCCAGCGCCGGGTTGGGGGACATAGGCTGCAGCACTTTGCGCGGCGCGCCGCCGCCGATGAAGAGCGCCGCCAGCCCCAACCCGCCGCCAAAGAACAGGCTGACGAAGCCGCCCGCCATCGCCTGGCTGCGGGTCAGGCCAAAGAACGAGAGCACGCGGATTTCCAGCCCGCGCGAATAAACGACGACCTGGCGCGGGGCGGCGTCCACGCCGGGGGAGGGCGTCCAGTGCAGCGTCAGCGTCAGCGAGAGGCGCTGCTGGCCGGCGGCGCGCGGGGTGAGCGACCAACGCCAGGCGACCGCCTGGTCGGGCGGCAGGCTTTGCTCCTGGTCGCCGGCGGGTGAGAAGTCAAAGCCCACGCCGTCCAGCCGCGCCGCGGCGCTCAGTTCATAGCCGCCCGGGCGCGCTACTGCGACCGTCTGGCTGACGACCTCGTGTTCGGGGAATTCGGCCTGCACCACGTAGCCCTCTTTCCAGGGGACGAGCGCCAGGCGGATGATGTCCGAATCGCCCAGGCGCAGGGCGGCGGGATATTCCAATTCAACCAGCCGCGCCTCCACGCGCGCCGCCGGCGAGGCTTCGGGCTGGACGGCGGTGGCGAGCGGGCGGGCAGTGGCGCCTGGTGCAGCATTGGCCGCGACGGGCGTCGCAGAGGGGGCCGGCGGCGTGCCTGCTTCCGCTGCGGCGGGGGCTTGCGTGGCTTCGGCGGCCTTTGTCGCCTCTTTTTCTACCTCTTTCTCCACCTCGACCGTCACGATTTTCTCCACCACCTGGGTTTCTTGCACCACTTCGGATTTTTTCGTCGTATCCGCGGCCGGCGCTTCTTGCACCGGCCGGGCCGCCGGCGCGCAGCCGGCCAGCCAGCCTCCCAGCAGGATGACCGTCAGCCAAAGCAAAATGCGGAAAGATGGCCCGCCAACCGGTTTGTGGAGCATGTGCAGCACTCTCTTCTTTAAGGTGGACTGAACAAAGTCGGCGCCAGGGTTGCCTGCAGGCGGGTTGTCTCCACCGGCCAGAAGGCGTAGGCCAGGGCGAGCAGGGCGCAGCAGAGCAGCAGCAGGCTGAGTGAGAGCAAAATAAGGCGAGGTTTCATAAGCACCAAAGTTTCCTGATTCTTCACTTCCTTGTATAATACACCTACTTACCAAAAGAGGTCAACTATGTCAGTTTGGGATACTTACCCCTCGGATTACCGCGCTCGTGAAGTGCAATCTGTGGTGAAAGCGGTGCAGGCCGGCGAATGCGTCTCAGTGATCGGCTTGAGCGGCGCTGGCAAGAGCAATTTCATGGGCTTTTTGGCGCATCGTTCCCCGCTCAGTCCGTTCAGCCTCTTGGTGGATTGCAACCGCCTGAGCGAGCTTTCGGCGGCGTCCTTCTTCCAACTTGTGCGGCGGGCGCTGGGCGAGGCGGGCGCGGCAAACGGCGACGAACTAAGCGCTCTCGAGGCGGCGGTGACGCGCAAGCTGGCCGAAAACGCCGTCTCCCCGGCTATCGCTGCCCCGCGCCTGTGCCTGCTGCTCGACCGCTTCGACACCTTTGAGACGCCCGAATTTCAGCACGCTGCCGGTCTGATCGCCACCAACCTGCGCGCCCTGCGCGACGATCACAAATACGAGCTGACCTATGTCACCGCCACGCGCCGCCCGCTGACCCTGGGCCGCGCTGCGCAAAGCGAGCTGGTCGAACTGTTCTACGCGCATACCCTCTGGCTGGGGCCGCTCAGTCTCAGCGACGCCGAATGGAGCGCGGGACATTACGCCGCCCGCCAGGGGCTAAACTGGACGGCGGGGGAGATCGAGAGCCTGTACCGCCTCTCCGGCGGCTATCCCTCCCTGCTGCGCGCCTGCAGCGAAGCGTACGCGGCTGGCTGCTCGCTCTCGCTGGACGCGCTGCGCAAGCATGAGGCGGTGCAGCGCCGCCTGGACGAGTTCTGGGCCGACCAACCCTCGCCGGAGGCCTTGCAGCACTCTGGCCTGGCCGGTAATCCTCTTCTGCTCAACCCGGCCGCCCCGCAGTTGACGGCCAAGGAGCATCTGCTGCTCGAATATTTTCGCGCCCACCCGCAAGAAGTGTGCGAGAAAGATGATCTGATTCGCGCCGTGTGGCCCGAAGACAAAATCTTCGAGCGCGGGGTGCGCGATGACAGCCTGGCGCAGTTGATCCGCCGCCTGCGCGAGAAGATCGAGACGGACGCCTCCAGCCCGCGCCGCATTCACACCGTCCCCGGGCGCGGCTACCGTTACACTCCCTGAATGGACAGCGCTGACCCACGCGCCCTGGCGGATTTCCAGGCCCTACTGACTCCGGCGGGGCAAGAGCTTTTGCACGCCGCCGAGGCGCTCAACCCGCGCGAGGAGACCTACCTGCGCGATTTGGCCGCCTTGCAGCGCGCCGCCCATGCCTCGCCCCGCCTGGCGCGCGCCGCGCTGGAGATCGCCATCCTGCGGCGGGAGGCGGGGCGCAAGTTCGCCGACGCCGGCCGCCTGTATTTCACTCGTCCCGCCCTGGAGCAGGCTTCGCCGCAAGAGGTTTCGCAGTATCGCAGCCAGCGCTACCGCGGTTTTGCCCACCTGCTCGACCTGGGCTGTTCGGTGGGCAGCGACACGCTGGCCCTGGCCCGCCTGGCCCCCGCCGCCGGTGTGGACCTCGACCCGCTGCGCTTGTTGATGGCGCGCGCCAACTGCGCGGCGCAGCCGGCCAGTTTCCTGCGCGCCGATCTCACCGCCCCTCTGCCCTTTGCCGCCTCTGACCTGGCGCTTTTCTTTGACCCCGCCCGCCGCGCCGAAAACCGCCGCGCCTTCTCGATTGAGCATTACACGCCGCCGCTGCGCATCATCCAGTCCTGGCTGCCGCGCTGCCCGGCCCTGGGGGTGAAGATTTCGCCCGGCGTTGACCTGGACGAACTGCGCGACTATGCCTGTGAGGTGGAGTTTATCTCGCTGCACGGCGAACTGAAAGAAGCGGCGCTCTGGTTCGGCCGGCTGCATTCAGGAGCGCCGCGCCGCGCGACCCTGCTGCCAGGGCCTCACACTCTCGTCGCCCCGGCGCGCCCGCCGGCCTCTTCCCTGGCCGATGCTCCGCAGGCTTTCCTCTACGAGCCGGACGCGGCGGTGCTGCGCGCCGGCCTGGTGACGACGCTGGCCGAGCAGCTTGAGGCGCGCCAGCTTGACGCCGACATCGCTTACCTGACCGCGGAACGCCAAACGCCCACCCCGTTTGGGCGCGGGTGGGCGGTGGAAGATTGGTTTCCGTTTCAGTTAAAGCGCCTGCGCGCCTATCTGCGCCAGCGCGGTGTGCAGCGCGTGACGGTCAAAAAGCGCGGCTCGCCGATTGCGCCTGAGGCGCTGATCCGCGATCTCAGGTTGAATGCCGCCGAGGGGCTGGAGCGCACTTTGTTCCTGACGCACCTGCACGGTCAGCCGATTGTCATCATTGCGCTGCCGCAGCCGTTATGACTTAAACAGGGGGAGGTTTCCCAGGGCGGTGATGTGTTTCCAGATCGAGGGATCGTCGCCCTCGGTGAAGATGGCCGCCTCGCCGACCACTTCTGCGCCGGCTTTTTCCATCAACAAGCGCATTCCGTTCAGCGTTGAACCGGTGCTGATTACATCGTCCATCACGACCACGCGCTTGCCTTTCAGCAAGTCCAGGTCTTTCTCATCCAGGTAGAGCATTTGCGGCTTGCCGGTGGTGATCGAAAGCGTCTCTACCGAGAGCGCCGCGCCCATGTAGGGCTTGTACACTTTGCGCAGGACAATGTAGGGCTTTGCTTCCACCACTGAAAGCGCGTGCGCCAGTGGGATGCTCTTGGCCTCGGCGGTGACGAGGATGTCGTAGTCCAGGTGGGCGAGTTTTTCATCCAGCGCCACTGCGGCGGCCTGTACCAGTTCGGTATCGCCCAAAATATTCAACACCGCGATTTTTAGTCCCGGAGCGACTTCGAACAGGGGGAGTTCGCGTTTTACTCCGGCAATGTTTACCTCATAGGTCGAACGTTTCATGAAAGATTCTCCTTCGGGCGGCTATTATACTCTTCGCGCCAGTCAAAATGCAGGGGAATCGCCGGGCGCAGCCCGCGCAGCCCCGCTGGTTCGAAACCAGCGGCTGCTATGGGAAACACGTTGGGAAACGTGTTTCCGCTGACCGGGAACTTGCTTTTGTATAGAACGCCGGTCTTTCCAAATCTTGTCGCAAAATATTTGCGCTCTGCAGCAAAATAGGATATGGTTAAGCTACTTTGCAAAAACAGGAATCTGATGCCATGCACCCACTTGAACGCTACTTGACTGATCTGCGGGATATCCGCGCCACCGGCGCAGCGGTGAACGAACTGTCCTTTTACGCGCCGCTGGCGAATTTGCTCAACGAGGTCGGTAAGACGCTCAAACCGCGGGTGCGCGCCGTGCAGAATATCCAGAACACTGGCGCAGGCATTCCTGATTTTGGCCTCTTCGCCGCTGACCAGTTCCAGAAAGCGTCAGACCTGACTCCCCTGCCGGGTCTCCTGCCGGCGCGCGGGGTGGGGGAGGTGAAAGGCACAGGGGCGGATGTAAACCAGATCGCTAAAAGCACGCAGGTGCAGCAATATGCCGCCCATTACAGCCTGGTGCTGGTGACCAATTACCGTGATTTTTTATTGGTCAGGCGAAATGCGCTCGGCCAGATTTGCCCGCTGGAGGCCTACCGCCTGGCCGAAAATGAGGCGGCGTTTTGGCAGGCTGCCAATCATCCACAGAAGACAACCAATCTACATGGCGAGCGCTTCGTGGAATTTTTGCGCCGCGTTTTGATCCATGCGGCGCCCATTTTGGAACCGAAAGATTTGGCCTGGCTGTTGGCCTCTTATGCCCGCGATGCCCTGCTGCGCGTGGAGCAGGCTGGCGATCTGCCGGCCCTGGAAGGCCTGCGGCGTTCTTTGGAGCAGGCGCTGGGAATAACTTTCCAGGATGATAAGGGGCGTCACTTTTTTCGCTCTACCCTGGTGCAAACCCTGTTCTACGGCATGTTCTCAGCCTGGGTGCTGTGGCGCGAGCAGAAGTTCTCCCAACAGCCCATTTTCGATTGGCGGCTTTCGGCCTATTATTTGCGTGTGCCAGTGCTGCAGGCGCTCTTTCACCAGGTCTCCAACCCGCTGCAATTGCAATCCCTGGGACTGATGGATCCGCTGAACTGGGCTTGTGAAGCCCTCAACCGGGTGGATCAGGCGGCCTTCTTCAGCCGTTTCGACCGCGACCAGGCTGTGCAGTATTTTTACGAGCCTTTCCTGGAAGCCTATGATGCCGGGCTGCGCAAAGACCTGGGGGTGTGGTATACCCCGCCCGAGATCGTGCGCTACATGGTGGGGCGTGTGGATCAGACCCTGCGCGCCGAACTGGGCCTGGCGGATGGACTGGCTGACCCCAACGTCTATGTTCTGGATCCCTGCTGCGGCACGGGCGCTTACCCACTGGAAGTGCTGCGCCGCATCGAGCAAACCCTGCGCGCCAAAGGCGATGATGCCTTGTTGGCCCATGATCTGAAGCAAGCCGCCCAGAAGCGCGTCTTTGGTTTCGAGATCCTGCCGGCGCCCTTCGTCATCGCCCATCTACAGCTTGGCCTGCTGCTGCAAAGCGCCGGAGCGGCTTTTGAAGAAGGCGAGCGCGCCGGCATCTTCCTGACCAATGCTCTGACTGGTTGGAACGAGCAAAGTCCCCAGCCGAAACTGCCCCTGGTCGAGTTCCAGGACGAACGCGACCAGGCCGACCATGTCAAGCAGCAAACTCCCATCCTGGTCATCCTGGGCAACCCGCCC
>CAIQJJ010000527.1 GCA_903872065.1 uncultured Anaerolineales bacterium
AAGCAGCGCGAGCCCGGTTATGAATACAAGACCCCGTTAGAAATCGCCAGAGAAATGTTTTCTCTGGCAGATGGGGCGACGATGAGCGCCAAGAAGGATGCCATTGTTAATATTGGCGGCTTGTTGATGATGAATGAAGAGAGTCTTTACCAGCGGGCCTGCAACGAACTGATTTTGCGTGAGGGTTTTCCTACGTATGGAGGCCTGGCTGGCCGTGACTTGGATGCTATGGCAACCGGTTTGTGGGAAGGTTTAGACGAGAACTACCTTGCTTATCGCCTGGCGCAGACAGCTTATCTTGCCGGGCGATTGCTGCATTTCGGCATCCCGATTGTCGAGCCGGCCGGGGGGCATGCGGTGTATGTAGATGCGCGACGCCTTCTGCCTCACATCCCGCAAGCCATGTTTCCGGGGCAGTCCCTGGCTGTGGAGCTTTACCGGCAGGGTGGGGTGCGGGCGGTGGAGATCGGCTCAGTGATGTTTGCCCATCCCAGCCCGGATACAGGGGTGATGGTTTACCCTGCTCTGGAACTTGTCCGCCTGGCGATTCCGCGCCGCATGTATACTCAAAGCCATCTTGATTACGTCGCGGAGACACTGGCGAAGATTGCTGAACGAGGCGAGGCCTTGGGCGGCTATCGTTTTACTTATGCACCCAAACTTCTGCGCCATTTTACAGCTCGTTTTGAGCCTATCTCGACATAAATAAACTGGGCGCAAAAAACGCGTAAACGATCTTGACTCCCTCTATTGCTAATGGTAAAATCGCTCTCCGTTGCTTTGAGCGGAGTGGGTGATTCTTATCACCCCCATGAATAGTTATCAAGCGAGGCCGTCGTGAAATGTGGATGGCCTCCCTTATGGAAGAAGAACTTTTTGATCCTTTTTGGAGGCGAGTGTGCCCACAATTAGTCAACTGGTCCGTAAAGGACGCCAATCGAAGAAGAGCAAGAGCAAGGCCCCTGCGCTGCTGTATACCCTTAATTCAATGAAACAGCGCCGCGCGCGTCAGACAAAAGGCGCGCCCCAAAAGCGTGGCGTCTGCACCGTTGTTCGCACCATGACCCCTAAGAAACCCAATTCCGCCTTGCGGAAGATCGCCCGTGTTCGCTTGACCAACGGTATCGAAGTGACGGCGTATATTCCGGGCGAGGGTCATACTTTGCAAGAACACTCGGTCGTGCTGGTGCGCGGCGGTCGTGTGAAGGATCTGCCCGGTGTGCGTTATCATATCGTGCGCGGGACCCTTGATACGACGGGTGTCAACAACCGCAAGCAGGGTCGTTCGAAATACGGCTCCAAGCGTCCCAAGGAAGGGGCCGCTGCCCCCGCTAAGAAGAAATAAATCGCCTGAACTTCGCGTTTAGCCGATTTTTGTTGCCTTGCTATTTTGTGAAGTTATTTGGAGTAGTCGGATGTCTCGACGTAACAAACCAGAACCCCGCGAGCTAACGCCTGATCCGCGTTATAACAGCATTCATTTGCATTCTTTTATCAACCGTCTTCTGCACAATGGCAAGAAAAGCGTTGCCATGTCGCAGGTGTATGGTGCATTTGATCTGATTGAAGAGCGCGCCAAGCGCGCCCCTATGGAAGTCTTTGAGCAGGCTATGAAGAACGTTGGCCCTGTGATGGAAGTACGCCCGCGACGTGTAGGCGGCGCTACCTATCAGGTGCCAATGGAAGTGCCGGCTTATCGTCGTTTTGCTTTGGCGTCACGCTGGTTGATCACTTCTGCACGCGCTCGTTCTGGCAAGTCTTTTGCTGAGAAACTGGCTGCCGAGTTGATGGACGCGGCGAATAACCAGGGCGCCGCGATCCGCAAGCGTGAAGAAGTTCACAAGATGGCTGAGGCCAACCGCGCCTTCTCCCATTATCGGATGTAAGGTTCTTACAGGTATCTGAATAGATCGGTGGTTTGGCAGCCCCGGAAACGGGGCTGTTCCCTGCTTTTGAATGAGAGAAGTTGATGGCTCGCCAGTATTCGCTTGAAAAATATCGTAATATCGGTATTATTGCCCATATTGATGCAGGGAAAACTACGACTACCGAGCGTATCTTGTTTTACACTGGCAAGACCTATCGCATTGGTTCGGTGGACGATGGAACCACTGTGACGGATTGGATGGATCAAGAACGCGAGCGCGGTATCACGATTGTTTCGGCTGCAGTTTCTGCTGAATGGAAAGGGTATCAGATTAATCTCATTGATACCCCAGGCCATATTGATTTTACGGCTGAAGTACAGCGCTCTTTGCGGGTGCTGGATGGCGGAGTGGTTGTTTTCGATGCGGTGCAGGGTGTTGAGCCGCAGAGTGAAACTGTCTGGCGCCAGGCCGATCGTTATGGAGTACCGCGCATTTGCTTTGTTAACAAAATGGATCGTGTGGGCGCCTCGTATGAGCGTTCTATCGAGTCAGTGCGACAGCGTTTAGGTTCCAATCCCATTGCAATGCAAATTCCCATTGGCGCTGAAGCCAATTTTCGAGGAATGGTGGATTTGCTCACCGAGCGAGCTATTTTTTGGGAAGATGAACTGGGGCGTGAGCCGCGCGAGGCGGAAATCCCTGCTGATCTTAAGGCTCAAACGGCTGAGATGCGCGCCCAATTGGTTGAGAAGATCGCCGAAACGGATGATGAATTGACCCTCAAATATCTTGAGGGTGAGGCGATCACAATTGAAGAGTTGAAGGCGGCTTTGCGCCGCGCGGTGCTTGCCGGTAAGGCGAACCCCGTTTTTTGTGGTAGTTCTTTGAGAAACCGAGGGGTGCAGCCTTTATTGGATGCAGTGATAGATTATTTGCCTTCACCGTTGGATGTTCCCTCAGTGAAAGGAACTCACCCTCGCAATGGCGAAGAGATTGAGCGTCCGTGCAAGGACGATGCGCCTTTGAGCGCCCTGGTCTTTAAAATTGTGTCGGACCCTTATGTGGGTCGTCTAGCCTATTTCCGAGTGTATTCGGGCAAGGTTTCGCAAAACGCGATGGTCTATAATTCGGTGAAGGATCGCCGCGAGCGCATTGGGCGTTTGATTCGCATGTACGCTGATCGCCGCGAAGATGTATCCGAAGTGCTGTCGGGTGATATTGGCGCTGTCTTGGGCTTCAAAGAGACTTTTACCGGCGATACCTTGTGCGAATCGGCTCATCCGATCTTGCTAGAGAATATTACCTTTCCTGAACCGGTGATTTCGGTGGCGATTGAGCCGAAGACAACCGCTGATCAGGATCGGATGGGTGAAGCCCTGCGCAAGCTCTCAGAAGAAGACCCCACTTTCCGTGTCCATGCGGATGAAGAAACCGGTCAAACGGTAATCGAGGGCATGGGCGAACTGCACCTGGAAATTTTGGTTGATCGCATGCTGCGCGAATTTAAAGTGCAGGCGCGCGTCGGCAAGCCGCATGTGGCTTACCGCGAATCAATTACACGGGTGCTGGATAAGGTAGTATACCGCTATATCAAGCAGACCGGCGGGCATGGGCAATATGGGCATGTGGTTTTTCGCATGGAACCTGGCCAGCCCGGCAGTGGGATCACCTATGAAAACGAGATCATTGGCGGCGCCATCCCGAAGGAATATTTTAACGCCATCGAGAAGGGCGTGCGCGAATCTGCTGAAGCGGGTGTGCTGGCCGGATACCCCGTAACCGATGTCAAGGTTACTTTGTATGATGGGTCTTTTCATGAGGTTGACTCGAGCGAGATGGCTTTCAAAATGGCGGCCAGCCTGGCTTTCAAAGAAGGCATTCAAATGGGCGCCCCTGTTTTGCAAGAGCCGATCATGAAAGTGGAAGTATTGGCGCCAGAAGAATTTCTGGGTGATATTTTAGGCCAGGTACACAGCCGGCGTGGTGAAATTTTAGGAATGGAGCCGCGCACGGGAAATTCTCAAGCCGCCAAATGTATGGTGCCGCTCGCTGAAATGTTCGGATATGCGACGGACTTGCGTTCTGCGACACAAGGACGTGGAGTCTTTACAATGGAATTTGACCACTATGCTCAGGTGCCTGAGAATGTGGCGAAAGCAATTTTGAATCGATAAGACCTAGCCACTCCTTGTCTTTTGTGCAAGAATTTGCTGGATAGGCGTTTGGATTTTTTCCGCTTTATGCGGGTTAGGATTTCACCCGGTAACGTTTTCGGAGTCTTTTAGGAGAACTTATGGCCAAGCAAAAGTTTGATCGTTCTAAGCCGCATCTGAACGTGGGTACCATGGGCCACATTGACCATGGCAAAACTACGTTGACTGCTGCAATCACCAAATGGTGTAACTTGCGTGGGTTGGCGGATTTCCGCGCCTACGACTCGATTGATAATGCCCCCGAAGAAAAAGCGCGCGGCATTACCATCAATATTGCACACGTGGAGTACCAGACCGATAAGC
>CAIQJJ010000528.1 GCA_903872065.1 uncultured Anaerolineales bacterium
CCGCTGCGCGACCTGGGACGCCATCTCAAAGAGCAGCATCCCGACCCCGGCCAGGACGGCCCGGCGCTGCTGCTCAACTACCTGCACGCTTACTTCCAGGCCCAAAAGATCGAGCTGCCGCCGGATTTCTTTGACCCGCCGCTGGCAGAAGGGAAGGCGGTGCTGCTGCTGGACGGGATGGACGAGGTGGCCGAAAACGCCCTCCGCCAGCGGACGGCGCGGCTGATCGAGAAGTTCGCCGCTCGCTATCCCAAGTGCCGCTTCGTCGTCACCAGCCGCGAGGTGGGCTACGAAGGCGCGGCGCGGATCGGGGCGGAGTTTGGCCTGGCCCGGGTGCGCCAGTTCAGCCCGGCCGAGGTGCGGCAGTTCGTGCGCGACTGGACGATCGTGGTCGAGACCAGCCTGGCCGGCGGCGAGACGGAGGCGACGCTGCGCCTGGCGGAGGAGCAGGCCGGGCGGCTGATTGCGGCCATCGAACGCAATGCGCGGGTGGCGGAGCTGGCGGTCAACCCTCTGCTGCTGACGGTGATCGCCCTGGTGCATCGCTACCGCGCCCAACTCCCTGAGCGGCGCTCCGAGTTGTACGAGGAGGCGGTGGAGGTGCTGCTCGGACTGTGGGACGAGGCCAAGGGCCTGCAAGCGGAGATGCCCCTGGGCGGGCGCTTGCTGGACGGCGGCGACCGGCGCAGCCTGCTGGAGCCAATCGCCTTCTGGCTGCACGAACGGAAGCGGCGCGAGATCGAGCGCGATGAACTGATCCCGCTGCTGCAGCCAGCCTTCGCCAATTTTGTCGAGGGCGACAAGAAGGCGGCGCAAAAGGCGGTGATGCTCTTTTTGCAGAAGATCAACGAACGCAGCGGGCTGCTGGTGGAGCGCGGTGTGGGGGTGTACGGCTTCGCCCACCTGACCTTCCAGGAGTACCTGGCGGCGCGGGCGCTGGCCGACCGCGCCGACGCCGTGGAATATTCTGTGAAAGTGCTGCCCGACCCGTGGTGGCGCGAGGTGATCTTGCTGCAGGCCGGCTACCTCAGCACGCAGGGCAAGCGCCGCGTGAGTGAACTGATGTGCGCCATCCTGGAGGCGGACGGCGCGACCGAACCGGAGCCATTTCACCACCTGCTGCTGGCGGCGGAGTGCCTGTTCGACGTCGGCCCGGCGCGGGTGGAGGGCGATCTGCTAGGCGAGGCGCGGCGGCGCTTGCAGACGCAGGCCGATCTGCCCATCCAGAAAGGCGATAAGCCCGGCCTGCTGCGCAAGGTAACGGCGCTCAACGCCCTGGCGCGGCTGAAGAGCGGACAGGTGGTCTCGCAGTATTGGAAGAAGCCGTGGGGGGAGCCGGAATGGGTGACGATCCCGGCCGGCGAGTTTTGGATGGGCTCGTCCGATGCGCAAATCCAGATGGCGAGGAAGGCTGGCGCAAGTGACTGGATCAAGAACGAACAGCCTCAGCACAGGCTGTATGTTGCTGAGTTCCAGATCGCCCGCATCCCCACCACCAACGCTCAATACGCCCTGTTCGTGGCCGACAGCGGTCATGAAGCGCCCAAAGACTGGCGCGGCGGGGAAGTCCCCCAGGGCAAAGAAAATCATCCGGTGGTGAACGTTTCATGGCTGGATGCGCTGGCCTACTGCCGCTGGCTGAGCGGCAAGATCGGCCGGGAGGTGATTCTGCCGGGCGAGGCCGAATGGGAGAAGGCCGCCCGCGGCGGCGGAGATCGCCGCGACTATCCGTGGGGCGAGTGGGCGGAGTTGTGCAGCAACACGGATGAATTGGGCCTGGATGACACGACGCCAGTCGGACTATTTTTGAACGGGGCAAGTCCGTATGGCGTGTTGGACATGAGCGGGAATGTATTAGGATGGACGCGCAGCACGTTAGAGTCTTATCCCTACCAACCCGGGGATGGCCGCGAAGATTTGCAGGGAGATCGCGCCCGTGTGCTGCGCGGCGGTTCCTTCTACGATGAATCCATGCTTCCGGGGGCGCCCGCTCTTCGTACCGCGTCTACTACTATCCTGACGACCGTAACGGGAGTGTTGGTTTTCGGTGCTGCCTGGCCC
>CAIQJJ010000529.1 GCA_903872065.1 uncultured Anaerolineales bacterium
ACCCCCACCTGGATCTGGCCGGCCCCGGCCGGCGACGCAATCAACCAATTTGCCGAATTCCGCCACGAGTTTACCCTGGACGAAGCGCCGCCGGGCGAAGCCTGGCTGACCATCGCCGCCGACTCGCACTACGCCGCCTGGATTAACGGCCAGTTTGCCGGCGCGGGCCAGTACACCGGCTACCCGCAGCACGCGTACAGCAACCGCTATGCCGTGGGCGGGCTGCTGCGCGCCGGGCGCAACATCCTGGCGGTCTCGGCGCAGTACTGCGGCTGCGACCATTTTTCGTACATTCCGAGCGGCCAGCCCGGCGTGATCTATGCCCTGGAACTTGCGCCCGATGCGGCGGGAGGTGCGGCGGGACGCGGCCTGTGCCACAGCGGCATGCCGGAAGGCCGCCTGGCGCGGCTCAGCCCCTCCTACCGCCCCGGCCCGCTGCCGCGCATCACCGGCCAACTGCCCTTTACCTTCGAGTTCGACGCCGCCGGCGAAGACGGCTGGCGCGCTCTGGATTATCGGCCCGCGGCGGATTGGCGCGCGGCGTTCACCGTGCAGCCAGCGCGGCGGCTCTCTCCCCTGCCCATCGCCCACTGGCAGGTCTTCGAGCGCCAGCCGGCCGCCATTGTCGCCCAGGGGACGCTGCGCCTGGCGCGCGCCGCTCCCGGCGGCGATGACAGCGTGGCCGCCCGCATGCAGGCCGATTTCCTCTCCAGCCGCGCCCCGCGCCAGGTCTTCGAGCAGCCCGGCGAAGCGCCGCTGAAATTGGGCCAGGGCCTGGCCGGGGACGGTTTGCGCCTGCGCCCGGAGGCGGCGGAGGGCGCGGACGGCGTCTACCTGGTGATTGATCTGGGCCGCGAGTGCGCCGGTTTTCAAGAGTTGGAACTGAGCGCCGCCGCCGGCCTGCAGGTGGACATCGCTTACGGCCAGCACTTGAACGGCCTGCGCGTGCGGGCCGAGGTCGGCGGGCGGCATTTCGCCTCGCGCTACCGCTGCCGCCAGGGACGCCAGGCGTTCACCCATTGGGCGGTGCGCGCCGGCGGGCGCTATTTGCAACTGCACCTGCACGGCGACCTGCGCGGCTTTGCGCTTTACTATGCCGGCCTGCGCCCGGCCCTGTGGCCGGTGGAACTGCGCGGCGCGTTTCACTCGCCCGACCGCCTCGACCGGCGCATCTTCGAGGTCGGGGCGCGCACGCTGCACTTGTGCATGCACGAACACTACGAGGACACTCCCTGGCGCGAGCAGGGACTGTATGCCAACGATTCGCTGATCCAGGCCCTGTGCGGCTATTACGCCTTCGGCGAATACGCCTTTCCCGCCTTCTCCTTCCACCTGCTCGGCGAGAGCCTCAAACCGGACGGCTGGCTGGAACTGTGCGCCCCGGCGCGCATCCCGATCACCATCCCCTCGTTCAGCCTGGCCTGGGTGCTGGCCTGTGAGCAGCACTGGCGTTACAGCGCCGATCGCCCGGCCGCCGAAGCAGTGTGGCCGGTCGTCGCCCGCCTGCTGGACGGCTGGCGCGCCCAAATCCAGGAGGGGCTGCTGCCCTCGCCGCAGGGGGCGCGCTACTGGCATTTCTACGATTGGATGGGCGGGCTGGATGGCTGCACCGAGGACGGCGCCGCCTTCGCTGTCTTGACGGAGCGCCGCTTCGACGCCGCGCTGAACGCCTATTTCATCCTGGCCTTGCAATCTGGCGCGTCCCTGGCCGAGGGCCTGGGATCCCCGGCGCAGGCCGCCGCCTGGCGTCAGACCGCGGACGAACTGCGCCCGGCCTTTCAGCGCCGCTTTTGGCTGCCGGAGCAGGAGCTTTACGCCGCCTTTGCCGGCCTGGGGACGCCGCCCGTGCTGTCCGAACTGGTGCAGGCCCTGGCGCTCTGCGCCGGCGTCTCAGTGGACGAGGCGCAAAACGCGCGCCTGCGCGGCCGGTTGTTGGCGGCCGAGAACGGCTTGATCCCCTCTACCCTCAGCCAGTCCTTGTACACCTTACAGGCCCTGGCCCCCGACCCGCAGCGCCGCACGTCCATGCTGGAGCGCATCCGCCAGGTGTGGGGCGAGATGCTGCTGCAAGGCGCGACCAGTTTTTGGGAGACGCGCAAGGGCGGCTGGGACTTTGACGAGGCCGGCAGCCTGTGCCACGGCTGGTCTACCCTGCCGCTGTATGCCTTCGGGGCCTGGCTGCTCGGCGTGCGCCCGCTGGAGCCTGGCTTCCGCGCTTTCAGCCTCGACCCCGATCTGCAGCTTGCCGCCGGCTGCTCCGGGCGCATCCCCACGCCGCACGGCCCGATCTCCATCGCCTGGCAGCGTTCCGCTGAGGGAGAACTGGTCGCTCAGTTGACCTGTCCGCCCGGCCTGCGCCCTGTTCCATCGCCGGCGGTCAAAGGAATCGCTGGTTAAAAAAAGAGCGGTCGGGCTATGGGGGAACAGCCCGACCGCTCGCCTTTTGCGGCCTCAGGCCGCTGTTTTACTCACGATTTATTTGAAGATGTCCGGGTTGGCGGCCACAAAGGCGTCCAACTGCTTCTGCACCTCGGCCAGCACCTTGTCAATGCCAGCGTCCTTTTGCGCCTGCAGGTAAGCCTCCAGGCCGGCGGTAGGATCGTCGAGGTCAATCAAACCCTGCTGCAGCGGCTCGCCAAACTGCTTGTCCACCGTTTGCAGCGCGGCCAGTTCCGCCTGGACGGGCGTCGGGTCGAAGACGAACGGCCCGGCCATCGGCAGCACGGCAGCCTTATTGCCGGCAGCGGTCTCGTCCCAGGCGCCGACCTGGGTCGCATCCTGGTAATAGGAGAGGAAGACCGTGCCGTACATCCAGTCCGTGTTGGGGGCGTAACCGAGCGTGGTGGGGTCGGCGCCTTCCGGCAGGCCGATCACTTTCTTTTCCTTATCCACCCACACCCAATGCTTGCCTTCCAGGCCTTTGGCAAAGGTGTTGTAGACTTCGGCGTCGGTGTACATCAGCTCGAAGAACATCAGGGCGCGTTCCGGGTTCTTGGAAGTGGCGCAGACGCCGGTCATGGTCGGCAGGATGTAGCCCAACACGGGCGGTTCCAGCGGTTCGGCCAGCCAGGGGCCTTTGCCGTAGATTTTGGCGTCCTCAGCCGAGACGCCGGGTTTTTCGACGTGCAGCTTGATGGGGAAGAAGCCTTCCTTGCGGGCGGCGTCGGCGTTGGCATAGTCAATCGCTTCTTGCGGGGCGTAACCGGCCAGCACCCACTCGCGCCACAGTTGCAGGCGCTGCTTGTAGACATCCGTCGCTACCAGGTTGACCACCTTGCGCGTGGTGTCCTCAAATTTGATCGCGCCATAGCCGCTGACCGGGTCATAGCCCATGGTGCCGGCGACGAAGGGGCCAGCCCCCTGGACGATCTGATATTTCAGTTCCGGGTGATCGGCCAGGATTTTCGCCATGATCGGGGTCAGGTCTTCAAAGCTGTTGATCGTGTCTTTGGTCACGCCGTACTCGTCGGCGATATCCTGGCGCATCTGCCAGCCCCAGGCGTTGTACCAAAGCTGCTGATTGGGGATGGCGTAGATTTTGCCATTGACCTTGCTCATTTTCCAGGCTACGTCGCCGACGATCTCCCAGGTCTTGGGGGCGTACTTGGGCAGCAGATCATCCAGCGCCAGGTAGTTGCCGTTGATGGCGCCGTTGATGTAGTTGTTGGCCCAGGAAGCGGTGAAGATCAAATCGCAGGTTTCACCGCCGGCGAACATCAACTGAGTCTTTTGGTCGTAAGAGCCCCAGTCATACCAGATCGGTTTGACGGTGACGTTGAGGGCTTTGACCTGGGGCAGGTTGTTCAAATATTTAAAGACTTCCGCCGCATCGGCCGGCTCGCCAGTGCCGTCCAAAATCCAGGTGATCTCGACGGGCGGCAGGGCGGTCGGTTCTGGGGGTTTGGTCGCCTCAGGGGCTTTTGTCGCTTCGGGCGCTTTGGTGGGCTCTGGCGCAGTGGTTGCCTGGGCGCAGGCGCTCATCAGCAGGGCCAGGATCATGAGAACATTCAACAAAATCATTGTCTTGCGGGTCATTTCTTTTTCTCCTTATGAATCATGGATCGTGGGTAGGTTTGGACGAACAAGAGAGTAGATCGGATGTCGCCTCCTTTGGCGGTGAACGAAACAGTTTACTTCAACGCGCCGAGAGTAATGCCGCGCACAAAATAGCGTCCCAGGAACAACGAGACAAAGATCGTTGGGCCGGCCGCCACCACGGCCATAGCCATGCGCAGCGAATGCGTGGGCGGGGAGATGCCCTGCACCATGGGTGATTTCTCAAACGCCTGGGCGTTGTTCAGGATTTGGAAGAGCAGGTATTGCAAGGGATACAGCTTGGTATCGCGGATGAACAGCATTGCCAGCCAGAAATCGTTCCAATACCCTAGCAGCGTAAACAGACCGATCGTCGCCAGGGCCGGCGTGGAGAGCGGAATGGCGATCTGGAAAAAGATGCGCGCCTCACTGGCGCCGTCAATCTTGGCCGATTCGAGAATCTCTTGCGGCAGTTGGTTGAAATACGAGCGCAGCAGCAGCACGTTGAACGGCGAAACCAGGTAGGGGAAGATGAGCGCCAGCAGCGAGTCGTTCAGGTGATACATTTGCGTCATCACCAGGTAGAACGGGATCAGCCCGCCGCTGAACAAGACCGGGAACAGCACATACAGCGTCAGGGCCCGCCGCGTCCGCCCGATGATGCGCGAAAGCCCGTAGCCGGTCATGGACATCATCAGCATGCCCAGGGTAGTGCCGGTGAGCGAGACGATCAGGGTCACGCCGTAGCCGCGGATCAAAGAGGCCGGCGATTTGAACAGGTAGGCGTAAGCCTCGTTCGAGGGGCGGTCAGGGATGATCTTGTAGCCTTTGACCATCAGGTCCTGGTTGGGGGTGAGCGAGGCGGAGATGACCAGGATGAATGGCAAGATCATGCCGCCGGCGATCAGGATCATCAAGCCGTGGATCAGCGTTTCCGCCGCCCGTTTTTGCACGCGGTAGCTGCTGAGAAAAGAAGCCTTTTTCGTTTCGGTGAGTTGCATGGTCAAGCTCCTGCTGGCGAATTAGAACAGAGAGTGCTCGGCGGAAATCTTGCGCACGATCAGGTTGGCGCTGACGATCAAGATCAGGCCTACCACCGATTGGTAGAAGCCGGCGGCGGCGGCCATGCCCAGCTTGACCACGCCCGCGCCGGCCTGGAACGAGCCGCCTTGCAGGGCGCGAAAGACGAAAGTGTCAATCACGTCCACCACCGGCAGCAGCGCCCCGTTGCGCCAGACTTGCGGCACGAAATAGAACAGGCCGAAATTGGCGAAGAAGATGCGCCCCACGGCCAGCAGGATTTGAATCACGATCAGGTAGCTGATCAGCGGCAGGGTAATGCTAACGATTTGCTGGAACTTGTTCGCCCCGTCTAGCTGCGCCGCCTCGTAAAATTCGGGGTTGATGCCGATCATGCCGGCCAGGTAGATGATTGTGCCAAAGCCCACCCCGCCCCACAAATTGGCGACGATCAAGATCAATCGCCACGGATCGGGTTTGGTGTAAAACGGGAAGGGATCCAGGGCGGCCTCTTTCAGGGCGGTGTTGATAAAGCCGTTTGCCCCGAGCAGCGCATAAGCGATGTAGCCCACGATCACCGAGCCGACGAAGAACGGGATGAACAAGGTGAACTGATAGACCTGCGTCCAACGGCTGGTGTAAATTTCGTTGAGCAGCAGCGCCAGGTCAGCGAGGCCAGCGTGCCGCTGACGATAAAGAGCGCATTCATCAAGAGCGTGTTGAAGGTGATGCGCCAGGCGACATCCGTGGCAAAGAGGAAGCGGAAGTTCTCGAACCACACCGTCTTGCTGCCGAAGATGCCATCCGCAAATTTGTAATCTTTGAAGGCGATCACCATACCGAACATCGGCATGTACTGGATCATGAAGATATGGATCAAACCTGGCAGCGCCAACAGCAGCAGGGCGCCGTTTTTGCGGAAGTATTTGACAATCTGATACAGCCGGCCGGCGGGCAGGCCGGGCGCGGCGTCCGAAGGGGGCTTAACGGTCAGAGTAGCAGTCATGGTCAGGTACAACTCCAGGAATATGGGCTGTGGAACGCCCATATTGTATCATCATATCAAACCGGAGAATGAAATCCATCGCCTCTACGCGGCAAGATCTCATCTACCAGGCGGGCCGCCGCTTCAACCGAGGGGCAGCTTGTGCTGAGCAGCAGCCCGCCCGGCTGGAGTTCGGCGCATAATACCTTGACCTCTTCCGGCTGGCAGGCTAGCGCCAGGCCCTTGCCCGCCGCCTGGATTTTTTGCAGCAGCGGCAGCCATTCCACCTGGCTTTGCCCCGGCAGCGGCACCCATTGGATGGCGCGCAGCCCTTCCAGCGCCAGCAGCATCTCCAGGTGCGGCAGTTCGCCCGGCCCATCCAGGTGAAAGACCGCCCGCCCAACCCAGGCGATCTGCTGCTCGACCGCCGGCAGGAAGAAGCGGCGGAACATGCGCGGCGAGACCATCACCGAGAAATCGCATTCCACCGTCACCGCCGGCGTCTCCGACCAGATGCCCAGCCAGTCCACATAGCCGCTGGTCGCCGGGTGCAGGATGGCGAAGCACGCCTGGTAGCAGCGCAGCCAGGCGCGGTTGATGGCCTCGATGGCCGGCAAGACCTGTTCGGGGGCGTCATACAGATCGCGCGCCAGGTTTTCCGCCCCGCGCAGTTGGGCCAGGATTTCCCCGCCCCCTTGCAGATCGGGCAGCCCCACCGCGTAACGCCCGCGGCTGGCCTGCGCGCCGGCCGCCAGCAGGCGCTGCGTGTGCTGCCACCAGATGTTTTCCCAATCCATCTCCAGCGAGGGCGCGGCCTGCCCGTCCAGCCAGATGGGTTCGCTCCACCCGCTGAGGCTGTCCGGCGCGATCTGATAGGGGCAGCCCAGGTAGGCGGCCTGGATGGCGGCCAGGCTGCCGCTGACGGGAAAGGCGAGCGGGAAGGCGTCGCCGGCGAAGAAGGTGGCCTCCAGTTGGCGCTCCAGGCGGGGGATGACGCAGTCCGGGTCGGTGAACCAACGCAGCAGGCCGGCCGGGTCGGTGGGGGGCGTCTCGGCCTCCGCTGGGCCGCGCGGCGCGGTGACTTGCAGCAGCGGGCTGTCCAACTCGCCGCGCCACCAGGCCTCGTAGCGCTGCCGCCGGCGCGCCCAATCCCAGGAATCGGTCAATGATTGCATTATGGTCTCTCCTGATGAAGACTGACCTGACCCTAAAGGTCTTCTTAGACCTTTAGGGTTTATTCTAGGGTTATTCCACAACATTCACCACCGGCGGTCTTAGCGCCTCCGGCAGAGCATTTTCGGCGTGGGAGAGGCGCGTCACAGCGGCGAAAGCCTCTTGCAGCGCCGCCCCGCGCAGCCATCCGCCCGTGCGGGATAGCTCGAAGTCAATCCGGGCGCGCAGGGCGAGCATCTGCCAGCGCCAGGATTGGCGCTGCGCCGGCGGCATCTCCGCCTCCACCTGCTGGATCAACTGCCAGGCGCGCTCGCAGTCTTGCAGGCTTTCGCAGATCACCCGCTCGCCTTCGACGCGGCGCGGGTGGTTTTGCTCCAGGATGGCGAGCGCCTCTCGCAGCGGGATGACCGCCGCCGCGCCGAACTCATAGTTGGTGTATTCATCGGCGATCTCGCTCGCCGGGCGATCCGGCTGCCAGAACCACTGCGCGAAAAGCACCTTGTTGAAATCCTCAAAGATGCCCTCGGAGTAGGGGAAGCCGCCGCTGACCAGGCGCGCCGCCTGCCGCCAGACCGCTTCGAGGTGCCTGGGCAGCGGGTTGGCGCCGAATCCGCCCCATGGCCCGCAGCGGTACATGCTGATCTCCGGGAAGTTGACCAGCGGCAGTCCACCCGGCGCGCCGTGCTGCAAGGGATACGCCGGGAACTGATCGCCGTAATCGTCCGCCAGCAGGTAGTCGGCCCAATCCGGCGGCTGCTGAAAGGCCAGCCCCAGGCCGCTCCATTCGCCATCGGTGAAGTGATCGAAGTACCACGTGGAGAGGATCACTTTCCCCTGCGGAACCAGGCGGCGGTAGAGGCGCGCCAGTGGTTCGGCGATGCGCAAGAAGCCATTTGCCCCCCACGGCGCGCAGCGGGCGCAGGTGCAGCCGCCCTGGTCGTAGGGCCAGATCCACAGGTAGTCCAGGCCGACCGGCGCAAAAGCGAGCAGCTTTTCCTCCGCCCAGCGCAAGATCAGCTCCGTCCCGCCCGGCTGGCTGGGGCACAGTTCCACATGATAATGGCCGAGCGGTTCGTGATGGTAGCCATCGTGGCCGGCGCTCCAATCCGCCCGCAGCGCTTGCGGACTGCTGGCGTAGCCCTCGTTGGCCAGGAAGGTGGCCGAAGTCTGCATGCCGGCGCGCCTGGCGGCCTGCAGGATGGCGCTCAACCGGGCAAGCATGGCCTGCGCCTGCGGGTCGTGCAGGCCGTCGAAATGGTGCATGTCGAACCAGACCGAGACCGTGTTGACGCCCCATAAGGCCAATTCTTGCACGTACTGCTCAATCTCGGCCAGCGGGGCGACGTGATACCAATTGTGGAAGTGGGTGGCGAAATAGATGCCGCGCACCTTGCACTGCGGCTGCGAGACCCCGCGCCAGGCGCTGGCGCTGAATCCCTCCCGGCTGTAGGTCGAGGTGTGCAGGAACTTTCCCAGGCCGGGCAGCAGCCCTGGCCGGTCGCGGCTGGCGATCTGCACCCCGCCCGCCGCCCGATCGGCGATGGCGAAGCCTTCCGGCCCGCCTCCCTCTTGCAGGGCCAATTCGACGGTGAAATCGGCCTCCCCGTCGAGGACGACTTGCACCGGGCAGCGCTCACTGACGGCGCGGCGGAATAGATCGATCCAAAACGCCGGGTCTGGGGTGTGATCAGGCAGGATTAAGCGGATGGTTTTTGCAGGGGTTGCGATGGGCATAGGTACCTCCAGGTATGACCTTGGAATACGAAAGGGCTGTGCAAGTTCGAGGGTCTATCATAACTCAAATCACTTTTTGGCCGACAACGATATTACGAGCCATAGAAACCTCCCTATTGTTCTTTATCCATGCTCTTGCTTTAATTTTTCCCGCCGGTAGGCCACAACTTGATGGGCGAGGGTAGAAATCGAACAGCCCTGTCGCACCCGTTCGGCGGGCGATAAACTGCGGTAGATTTTGAGCTGCTCAGGGTCCATTTCGCTCAGAACAGCCTCCATCAGCCGGATGAGATCGGGGGACAGCGGGGCCAGCCCTTTCAAAGGATCCTCCTGGCGGAGCAAATCGGCAAAGGTAACGCGATCCGTTCCCGCCAGTTCACTGGCCGCCTGAAGCGACAGCCGGCCGGCCTTGTACAACCGAGCGCGGCAGACAGGCGAATGAGACGCGTGATCATTTCAAGGGATTGCCCCGGAAAAGCGTCCTCAGGTAGAGAAAATGAGATTTCCATATTGACCTCTCTCTGGATCATACCACGAGGCGGGCCGATCGGCGCGGAAAGGAGGAGCGCAGCGGGGTATCGTGATATACTTCACATACCCGGCGACTCCCTTGAGACCGTCGCCCTGGGTGTAGAGGAGACTTGATCTGACAGCCTATGAATTCATCAACCCCCCGCAGCCGTTTTCTGCAAACTTTGAATTTTGAACCTCCCTCCGACCGCCTGCCGATGGTGGAATGGGCCGCCTGGTGGGATCAGACCATCGATCGTTGGAAGCAGGAGGGCTTGCCGCCCTCTGTGACCTGGGATGAATCCCTGGATTTCTTTGGCCTGGATAAGCTGATCTGCATCGGCGCCGCGGCCGCCTCCAAAGACTGCCCGCGGGCGACGACGCACGGCGGCAGCATCATCACCGACGCCGCCTCGTATGACGCCATCCGCCCCTATTTGTACACCGACTCGATCATCCAGGATGTCAAACAGGCGGCGCTGGAATTGAAAGAACGCCACGAGCGCGGCGAGATCATCATCCGCCTGTGGCTGGATGGCTTTTTCTGGTTCCCGCGCACGCTGTTGGGCATCGAGCATCACCTGTACGCCTTCTACGATCAGCCCGATCTGATGCTGCGCATGAACAACGACCTGGCCGATTTCAATATCCGCGTGGTGGAAGAACTGTTCCCGCTGCTGCGCCCGGACATGGTCGGTTTTGCCGAGGATATGTCCTACAATCACGGCCCGATGCTCTCATATAAGCTTTTCAAGCGCTTTTTGCTGCCCTATTACCAGCACGTCATTCCGCACATCAACAAGTTTGGCGTCAGGGTCTTGATTGACAGCGATGGCGACATCACCTCGATGATCCCCTGGATGATGGAAGCCGGCATCGAAGGCGTTTACCCGCTCGAACGGCAGGCCGGCGTGGATATCGCCTACATTCGCCGGCAGTACCCGCGCTTCTTGATGATGGGCGGCTACGATAAGATGGTCATGCCGCTGGGCGAGGCGGCGATGCGCGGCGAGTTCGAGCGCCTGCTGCCCGTCATGCGCTCCGGCGGTTACATCCCCTCGGTGGATCACCAAACTCCGCCGGGCGTCTCAATGGAAAACTACGAAACCTATATCCGCCTGTTTGCGGAATACACTCAAAGAGCATTGCAGTCTTAGCGCAGACTCTCAAGGTATCCTGCAAGATGGCCCTGGGAGCCTCAAAATGGAAAGGAGTTTCTATGCTGCCTCATTGGACTGAAGGCAAAGTGAATGTCAATGGAAGTGAACTTCATTACGTGCGCACCGGCGCGGGCGAGAAGCCGGCCCTGGTGTTGGCGCACGGCTTTTCCGATCATGGGCTGTGCTGGCTGCCCGTCGCCCGCGACCTGGAAGCGCATTACGATCTGATCCTGCCGGATGCGCGCGGCCACGGGCATTCGGGGCGCGTGCAGCCGGGCGATGAGATTGACCTGGCGGCCGACCTGGCCGGTGTGATCCACGCCCTCGCCTTGAGCCGCCCGATCGTGGGCGGCCACTCGATGGGCGCCGACACCACTGCCCAAATGGAAGCGCGCTTTTCGGGGCTGGCGCGGGCCCTGGTGCTGGAAGACCCGCCCTGGTTCGATCCCCAACCGCCCAAAGAGCCGCCCGCCCCTCGCCCGGCGATGGCCGACTGGATTGTCAACTTGAAGAAGTTGAGCGAGGCGGATATGATCGCCAAGTGCCGCGCCGACAGCCCTACCTGGCCGGAAGTGGAACTGCAGCCCTGGGCCGAATCGAAGAGGCTTTTCGACCTCAATTTCACCCAGGGTTTTCGCCGTCCGCAGCCTTTCTGGACGGAGGTTGTGGCCGCCTTGCATGCCCCGACGCTGTTGATTACGGCTGATCCGGGCAAAGGCTCCATCGTCACCCCCCAGGCGGCGCAGGCCGCCGCGGCGCTCAACCCCGTGGTGCGGGTGGTAAACATCGCCGGCGCCGGTCACTCGATCCGCCGCGAGAATTTCTCTGACTATATGGCCGCTCTGCAGGAATTCTTGCTCAGCGTTTGAGTCGGCGTCAACCGTTAATGGTATCGTTCCATGAAAATCCGCCATCCAATGGCGGATTTTCATACCATCAACTCATCGAAGACATGCGGCGCGTTGTTTATGAAGACTCCTACAAAATTCCATCCAGGCTTGTGGCTGCTGATCCTGGCGCTGATCGCCGCAGCTTGCGCGGCCAATGAGACGCCAGCTCCGACCGCCGCGCCCCGCGCGACCTCCCCGGCCAGCGTCGCAGACGCGCCCATCGCTCTTCTCCCTTCCGAGACGCCCCTTCCCTCGGCGACGCTCGCGATCGCTGCCGAGATTTCCACCGCTGCCTCTGCTGCAACACCTACTGCCCCGCCAATTCCCAGCCGCACGCCCGACCCAGGCCTCATCACCGCCGGGAATGCGGCGCGCCTGCGTGTGCTGCGCAGGATGGGCATAGGCGGCCTGCAGGGGACGCCGCGCTACTCGCCCGATGGCCGCTGGCTGGCGGTCTCCACCACTACCGGCGTCTATTTGTACGATACCGCCGCTTCCTTTGCCTCGCGCTTCTTGACGTCCATTCACAGCGAAGCGCTTGCCTTCAGCCCGGATGGGCGCGCCCTGGCGGTCGGCAGTCAGTTGATTTCTGTGGAGGATGGCCAGGCGTTGGCGGCTTTCAGCCTGCCCGGCGTCCCGGCCGATGGGGATGTCTCGATTCTTGACCTGGCCTTCAGCCCCGATGGTCAATGGTGCGCGGTGTCCTTTTTCTTTTACGCCGCCCAAACCGACCAGGAGGTAACCGGCGTTTTCCAGGCGGTGGACGGGCGCTGGCTGAAAACTTTCCCCGGCGCGAGCGTTCATTTTTCCGCCGATGGTCGCTTTCTGCTGACGCGCCTCGCCGGCTCTGTCAGCGCGCCTGACCCTCGCCTCCGCATTTACGATTTGCAAACTGACCAGATGTTGTACGAGTGGCCTGGCGAGCGGGGCGACCTGCTGCCCGATTCGCGCGCCTATGTCGAGTCGCAGGGCGCGGTGCGCATTTACGACTTGACAAGCGGCAGGGTTTTGCAAGCTTTTGATGGCCAATTTGCCGCCGCGTCTGCCGACGGGCAGCGCCTGGCTTTGCTATCGGTAGGCAGGATTTACCTGTATCAGGTTGCGGATGGGACGCGAGTGGCGACGCTGGAGGGCGACTTCACCGGCGTTAACCAGGTCAGCCTGAGCTTTGCGCCTGGCCAGCAGGCGATTGCCGCGGCGGCCTCCGAAGTTGGCTGCTGCGGCCTCACTCAAAACGCCAGCTTTTCCTTATGGCGCAGCGACGGCAGTCTGATCCAGCGTTTCGCCGGGGGTAGCCTGCCCGTGACCCGTTTCGCTTTTTCGCCGGACGGCCAGGCGCTCCTCTTCGACCGCCTCCAGAGCAACGATCTACAAATCTGGCGCACTGCCGACGGCGCGGATTGGGCGACTTTGGATGGTTTTACCGCGCCGGTGACAGAACTGGCTTTTCTGCCTGGCGGCCAGCAGTTGGTCGCTGCAACCTATGGCAGTGTGCTCAACCCGCTGCTCTTCTACCAGGTGGATACCGGACAGCTTGACCGCCTCTACCCGACCAATGCCAACGCGCCGGATTATGGCCTGGCGGTGCGACCCGATGGGCAGGTTGTCGCCCACAGCAATACGTTCTGGCGGCTTTCCGATGGGCAGTTATTGCCTGAACTATCCGCCAAAATGGTCGAAGTCTATTCTTACGCCGCCATCGGCGTCGCCTTTTCGCCGGATGGGCGCTGGCTGGCAACCGGCGCATTGGGCGGCAATCTGCAAATCTGGGATTTCGACGCCCAGGCGCTGTTGTGGAATCAGACGGTGTGCGGCGTGGAGGAGATTGTAGGTAGCCTCTCCTGGTCGGCGGATGGGCAGCGCCTGGCGTCGGCCTGCACCAGTGTGCTGGGCGCCGGCAGCCCTGTGGTGCAGGTCTATGAGGTCGGCGCCGCCGGTGGACAATTCCAGCAGTCCTTGCAGGGCGCGCCTGGCAGCGCCTTTAGTCGTGTGCTGTACTCCTCGGATGGGCGCTACCTGGCTGCCGCCGGCGTCCCTTATTCCGCGGAAACATACCAGAGCTGCTCGCCAGGCTCATCCAGCCAGGCGCAGGTTTGGGATGCCGCCAGCGGCCAGCCGCTTGTCGCCATGCCCACCGGCTGCGTCGAGAGCCTGGCCTTTTCGCCAGATGGCCAGTTGTTGGCGCTTGGCCTATGGGATGGCGGCATCGAAATCTGGCGCTTGCCCGAAGGGGAGAAGGCTGCCAGCCTGCCCGATGGGCGTAACAACCGCGTCAATGCCCTGGCGTTCGGGCCGGATGGCGATCTGCTGGCGGCCGGTTATGAAGACGGCAGCCTTAAATTGTGGCGCGTCGAACCCTAAGCCCGGCGAGGGTTCTTCCTGGCTGAGACTTGCACGCTGTAGATGGCGACGCCGTTGGCCTCGCCGCTGCTGGTCGAGCGGCGCACACGGATGTCCTCAAAGCCGGCCTGCCGCGCCAGGTCTATGTACTCTGCTTCGGGCAGCGCCCCGGAGATACACTCCGCCCAGCCGTTCATGGCGGCGCGCGCCGCCGGCGGTATTGCCCCGCCAAAGACCACATCATTCACTTCCAGCCGCCCGCCCTCTTTGAGGACGCGGAACGCCTCGCCAAAGACCTTGCCCTTGTCCTCGGTCAGATTGATGACGCAGTTGGAGATGATCACGTCTACAGCCGCGTTTTCGACGGGCATGTTTTCAGCGTACCCCTGGCGAAACTCGACATTCGTATAGCCGTGGCGTTCGGCGGTCTGGCGGGCGCGCTGTAACATGGCCGGCGTCATATCCACGCCGATCACCCGCCCGCTCTCTCCCACGCGCTGGGCCGCCAGGAAAACGTCAATCCCGCCGCCTGAGCCGATGTCCAGCACGGTTTCGCCCTGGCGCAGTTCGGCCATTGCCAGCGGGTTGCCGCAGCCGAGCGAAATTTCCGCCGCTTCTGTGGGAACGGCGGCTCTCTCTGTTACGGAATAGCCCTGGTTCCACTTGACCGCGCCAATGTCGTCAAGCGAGATCAGGTCTGGCGAGCAGCAGTTAGAAGTCGTCGAGCAGCAGCCGCCAGCCGCGTTGGCCTGGGCGGCGTAGCTGGTCTGTACGGCCTCATGTACGTTCATCCTTCGCGTGCCGCTGGCGACGAAGATGCTGATCTGGGCCGGCTCGCCGGCGGCGCTTTTGCAATCCGCCTGGCAGGACTGCCCCGTGCAGTCCACCACGATATTGACCAGCCCGGCCTGTTCGAACCAGGCGCGGATTTGCGCCCGCTCGAAGCCCAACCACACATCCGCCATCTCTGTTTTGAGCCACTCATACTGGTGGGCGTCCATATCAGTGATCGTCAGGCGGCCGCCGGGGCGCAGCGTGCGCGTCATCTCGCGGATGGCGGCCAGCGGGTCGGGGCAGTGATGCAGGTACATATTGGCGAAGGCCGCGTCCAGGCTGCCGTCCGGCAGGGGGAGGGCCAACCCATCCGCCAGGTGAAACTCCACATTGGCGTATGACGCCAGGTTCTTGCGGGCCGCCTCCAGCATTTCCGGCGAGCCGTCCAATACATGCACCTGTCGCGCCAGCGGCGCCAGGCCGGCCGCCATAAAGCCTGTCCCCGCGCCCACATCGGCGACTACCAGGCTGGGGTGCAGATAGGATTTGGCGATGGCGCTCTCGCGCACTGCTTCGGTGAAGTAGCCGGCGCGCAGCGTGTCCCATTGGTCAGCGACCTGGGCGAAATAGGTCATAGAAGGGTTGGTGATCATCATTAGCTCCTTTATCGTAAAAATACGATGATATACTGCCCAGCGCCTTGACGTTTAGCTGAACAAGATTTGTACGTCTTCTTTGGTGATGGATTTGAAGAAACTGCCCTCTGCGGCGATCAACTGCTCGACCAGTTCTTTTTTGCGTTCTTGCAGCTTGAGTATCTTCTCTTCCACCGAATCGCGCGCAATGAACTTGTAGATGAAAACCGGTTTATCCTGCCCGATGCGATGCACACGGTCAGCGGCTTGCATCTCTACCGCCGGGTTCCACCACGGGTCGAGGTGGATGACATAATCGGCGGCGGTCAGGTTCAGCCCCACCCCACCGGCCTTCAGGCTGATCAAAAAGAAGGGGATGCTCATATCGTTTTGGAAAATATCCACCTGCTTTTGGCGATCGCGCGTCTGCCCATCCAGGTAGGTGTAAGGAATGTGGCGCTCGTCCAGGTGGGCGCGCAGCAGGGAGAGCGTCTGCACAAACTGCGAAAAGATGAGCGCCTTGTGCTTTTCGGCTTGCAAGGTTTCCATCGTCTCGAGCAGAATTTCAAACTTAGCCGACTCGCCTTTGAAGGTTGGCTCCACCAGCGCCGGGTGGATGCAAATCTGGCGCAGGCGCAGCAGCCCCTCCAAAATCTTCATGCGCACATCGTTGATCCCTTGTGTATCAATCAGCCCCATCAACATGCCGCGATAGCGGTCGCGCGTCTGATTATACAACTTACGCTGCGCCGCCTCCATATCGGTGTAGATCATGCGCTCGGTGCGCGGCGGCAGTTCGGGCGCTACCTGGTCTTTGGTGCGGCGCAAGATGAAGGGGAAGACCAGTTTGCGCAGCAGGGTGGCGGTTTCAACGCTTTCCTCCTCGCGGCTTTCGATGGTTGCGGCAAACTCCTTGCGGAAATAATCCATACTGCCCAATAGGCCGGGGTTGAGAAAGTTGAACTGCGACCACAGCTCAAAAGTATTATTTTCAACCGGCGTGCCGGTCATCACCAGGCGGTGTTCGGCGTTTAAGAGCCGCGCCGCCTTGGAAACTTGCGCCAGCGGATTCTTGATCGCCTGCGACTCATCCAGAATGGCGTAATGGAAGCGGTACCCGCGCAGCAGTTCGATGTCGCGCAGCATGGTGCCATACGTGGTTAAAACAATGTCATACCCGCCGAAGGAAATCGTCTCTTTTTTGCGCGTCTGACCGATAAATTCGAGAAAGCGCAGTTCAGGGGTAAAGCGTTCGGCTTCACGCTGCCAGTTTGCCAGCAGCGATTTTGGCACCACCAGCAGCGAGGCCGGCAGCTGCGTAGCGCTGCGCTCTTTGAGCGATTGCAGCAGCGCCAGCACCTGGATCGTCTTGCCCAGGCCCATGTCGTCTGCCAGGCAGCCGCCGAACTGGTAATCGTGCAAAAAGTGCAGCCAGTCTAAGCCGGCCTTTTGATAGGGGCGCAGTTCCCCGGTGAAACCTTTCGGCAGCGGTTGGTGAGCAATCTGTTCAAAACCTTGCAGCCGCTGCCGCCGCTCTTGAAATTCTGGCACGATTTGCATTTCGTTGGCGTCCGCCAGCAGTTCATCCACCAGGGGAAGCTGCAAGTCGCTGATTTTCAGACCGTTCTCGGTTTCTTCAGCCATCTCGAACAGGTGTTTATAGCGCTGCATCCATTCATCAGGGATCTTGCCAATCGAACCATCTGCCAGTTTGACGTAGTTTTCATTCTTGCGCAAAGCGCGGCGGATCTCCTGCAGCGCCACCTCTTGATCGCCGTATTTCACCACCGCATCAATGTCGAACCAATCCAACCCTGACGAAATGTTGAGCGAAATGGTGGGGGTGGCGCGGTTGATCTTGCCGAGTTTCAGGTCGCGCTCGCCGAAAATCTCAAAGCCAGCCTGGGTCAAAGCCGGGATCGAGTGCAGCAGAAAGTCAATTGGGTGAGTGCGAGCGCGCAGTTCAAACATGCCAGGCGCATCCGCGCCGGCGCGTTTCAGCCCATATTTGGCGTCTGTCAGCAGTTGATAATAGGAGACTTCCTTTTCGAGCTTGCGATGGATGCGGATCATGCCCCAAGAGTCGGGGATATCGCGCACAGTTAAAGCCTCGGCTTTCGGGTTGGCGTCCACTTCTTCATCGCCATAGCCGAACTTCAGCGCTGCCTGCAGGACTTTCTCATTATCTTGCAAGTACAGGCGTGGAGATGGTTCAGCGTCAATATCTTGCCAGGAGATGACATCCCCCCGGATCGGGATGCGATCGGCGATTTCGTGGAAATAGTTGGCGCGGAATTCTTCTTCGTCCTCTTGCGGAATGGAGAGTGGGAAATAACTCAGCAGGTGCAGCGCCTCAGGGTTATTCAGCGGCACAATGTACTCGCCCGCCAGGAGCCAGGCCGGGTTTTGTGAGATGACCTGTAAACTTTCCTTAACTGTCGTAAAGACCTGTCCGTTCAGTGTGATGCCGGCTTGCAGGGTATAGTGGTTTTGGCTGTAGGCCAACGCCGCCTCGATATTGACCCCCTCGTTCAGCACCTTCAAACGTTTTTTGAACGTGTTGCGATTGTGCAGCATGAAAAGCGGCGCATTCAACCGCGCCAGCGTGGGCAGATAAGCGGTGAAGCTGGTTGTCCCATAATACGATCCGCCGCTCAACATGATCATCTGGTTATAGATTTCGACCCCCTCCATGGGCAGGTTGATCACAGAACGGTAATCGAGCGTTCCGGTGATGTTCTCGGCCGCATTGGCCCACGAACGATCACTGTCCATGCGTTGATTTTGCTCTTCAACCGGCAGTTGCTCCATTTCGCGCACGCCAGCCCAATCGTGTGATTTGATGCGATAAGCAAACATGCGAAAAATCGGTTGGAAGCCGAAATTTTCACTTTGCAAGCCGAACAGCACCGCATATTTGATGCGCGGCTCACGCGCTGTTTTTTGCTTGGGGGTGTTTTCCAGCGCCATGTTCAAACGGTACTGCCAGCGGTCTTTGGCGTTTTGTTCCACATAGTCGCGCAGCATCAGCACCGCGGCAATGATGTGCTTGCAAATGCGTCCGCTGCTGGCCTGCGAGCAGATGCACGAAGAGCTGACTTGCTTCTTCGATTGAGCTTCGATGACGATTGTGTACACCTGTTTGTTATCAAATACCTGGCAGGTAGCCTGCCGGCCTTTAAAATCGGTCACAGTGACCTTTTTGTCATTATACAGGCCGCGCCCGCGCAAAAAGTTTTGATAATCGCCATAAAAGCTGTAATTATTGGCGTCAAGATTCTCAAGAGTGATCAGTGCCATAGATAAATAACTCAATTCCAGCGAAGTTCTCACCTGCGCGATGCCCGCGCATCGCGCGCAAAAGACAATTTTACCAAAAGGTTTCATTTTTTGCGCGGCCAATTCTGGTAGAATCGTCTCTATCTACAAAAACTGGAGGCAAAATGGAAATCAATCTCAAAGGAAAATTGGCCCTGGTCACAGGCGGTTCGGGACAGTTGGGCCGTGTCATTTGCCGCACTTTAGGCGATTGCGGCGCGGATGTCGCCGTCAACTATTATCGCAATGCGGCCAAGGCTGTGGAATTGGTGGCCGAATTGCAGGCGAAAGGGGCGCGCGCCTTTGCGGTGCAGGCCGATGTCACCGATGAGGCCTCGATTGGCGCCATGCGGCGGCAGGTGGAGGATGAACTCGGCGCGCCGGATATTATTGTCAACAATGCGGTGATCCAGTACCAATGGGTGTCTGTGCTGGATCAAAAACCGGCCGATTACGAAAGCCAGTTTCGCTCGTGCGTGCTGCACAATGTCTTGATGGCGCAGGCCTTCGTCCCGGCGATGATCGCCAGGAAATGGGGGCGCGTGATTGCCATCAACACCGAGTGCGCCATGCAGAATTTCCCCAGCCAGAGCGCCTACGTGTCGGGGAAACGCGGCATGGATGGCGTGCTGCGCGTCCTGGCCAAAGAGATCGGCCCGCACCAGGTTACGGTCAACCAGGTCGCGCCGGGTTGGATGATCAGCGAGAACGTGCCGGACGATGACAGCGAAGGGCAGCGCAGCTACCGCGCCAATGTCCCACTGCGACGGCGCGGCTACGATCAAGACATCGCCAACCTGGTCGTGTTTTTGGCCTCCGACCTGGCGAATTTTATTTCCGGCCAATACATTTCCGTTTCCGGCGGGAATGTTATGCCGACAATATAGCCATGCTCACTCCGCGCGCTTTCCGGCGGGAATGTCATGCCGACAATATAGCCATGCTCACTCCGCGCGCCCGTATGTTGGCCGCTTATGAAGGGCGGCCTGGCGATACTATCCCCGTCGCGCCGGAGTTTTGGTATTATATTCCGGCGCGCCTGTTGGGCGTCTCCATGATCGAATTGGAACTGGAGATTCCCCACTGGCAGGCGCTTCAGCAGACCTTTCGCCATTATGGCAGCGAGGGGTGGGGGATTGTCGCGCCGGGCGCGCCGCCGGTCGGCAAGACCCAATGCACCCAGAAATGGCTGGCCGAGGGCCGCCTGGAGGAAACCACTACCGTCGTGGTTGGCGGGCGCAGCCTGTCCTCGCGCCGCTGGCTGGATCGCATTGAGCCATCCTGGATGGTCGAGCGCTTCATCAAAGATTTTGAGCGGGATTGGCCGGCGTATGCCGAACTGGCCTTCATCCCGCCGGCTGCGCTGGATTGGCAGCCGGTGCAGCAGGCGTTGGATGCTGTGGGCGAGGACTATCTGCTGGAAGTGTACCTGGGCGATCCCTTCATTGATTTCGCCGGCGGGCAGCGCCAGGGCGGCCTGGAGCAGGTGATCCGCGACATCATGGATCATCCGCTGGAGATGGCCGCCCTGCAGGAGCGCTATATTGACTACCTGGTGCAGAAAACGCGCGCCGTCTTCCAGTACACCCGCGCCCGCAGCGTGTTTGTGGCCTCGATCTGGTCAAGCCTGTCGCTGCTCAGCCCGGCCTTTTGGCGCAAGTGGGATCGCCCCATTTTGCAGGCGGTGGTGCAGGCGGCGCATGAATGCGGCGGCCTGGTGCACCATCATTTCCACGGGCGCTGCTGGAAAGCGCTGCCCGATCTCTTGAGCTTAGGGCTGGATTGTATCTGCCCCTTTGAGCGCCCGCCTGGCGGGGATGTGACCGATCTGGGGGCGCTGGCCGGCTTGATGGATGGGCGCGTCGCTTTCAACGGCAACGTGCATACGGTGGAGGCGCTGATCCGCGGGTCGCCGGAGGATGTGCGCCGCCAGGTGGATGAGATTTTGACCGCCTTTCAGGGGTCGCCGCGGTTGATCATTGGCACTGGCGATCAGGTGGGATGGGAGACGCCGGACGAGAATATTTTTGCCATGATCGAGGCGGCGCGCCGCAAGACCTCACAGAGTTAAAGACTGTGAGGTCTTTTTTCGTCCAAAAGTGAAGAATTTCCTCGTGAGCGGTGTCTAATAGATAGAATAAAGAGTATGGACACTGTACAACTCGTCGCACGCTGCCAGGCCGGTGATGAACTGGCGGTTGAGCGCCTGGTCACAGATTACCAGCCGCCGCTCTTCCGCCTGGCGCTTTCGATTCTCGATGATGGGCGCGCCGGCAGCGTCGCGGCATCCACCGCCGCCGAGGCCGAGGAAGTCATTCAAGATGTCTTTCTGACCGCCCTGCATAAGCTGGATTCCTATCGCGGCGAGGCGTCTTTGTCCACCTGGCTGTACGCCATCACGATCAACCTGTGCCGCAACCGCCTGCGGGCGCGCCGGCGGCGCGAGCGTCTGCAGCAGCTTTTCCAGTCTTTGCAACTGGCAAAAGCGGTCGCCGCTGACGCCGAGGCGATTGTCATTCAACATGAAGCCGACTCCAGCCTGGCGCGCCGCATCCAGGCCCTGGACGAAAAATATCGCCTGCCGATCGTCTTGCGCTATTACCATGACTGCCCGGTGGAAGAAATCGCCCATTTATTGAATGTTCCACCTGGCACGATCCATTCGCGTTTGAACAAAGCCCGTCAGTTGCTGCGCGACCAGATCACCGCCGCCGCTGAAGGATATACGGATATCGTATGACTCAACTTTCTCACCTTGAAGCCCGCCGTTTGCTCCTGGCGGCGGCTGATCAGCTTTTGGGGCCGGCCGAGCAGGCCGCGCTGGAGGAGCATTTGCACTCGTGCGCCGAGTGTCGCGCCGAGGCGGAAAGCCTCGCCGCATTGCAGAGCGACCTGCGCCAGGCGCTGCATCGCCGCCTGGACGCCGCGCCGCCGCTGCCCGCCCGCCAGGTAGTTGCGCGCCTGCGCCAGGCGCGTGAGCAGTATGAGACCCTGCCGCCGCGCCTGGCGCGCACGGTTTTCAATTTGCTGATCTTCCTCGCCTGGCTCTGGCTTTATCGCGCCGTTTTCAGTTACTTGCAGATCATCTTCTCCCACGAAGAGTTTCGCACCAACCAGATTTTGCTGGCCGGCGTGCTGTTTTTGATCCTCAACCAGGCGCGCGGCGCGGCGCGGCGCGATGGCTGGCGTTTGCGCTTGGATGTTCTGCCGCAAATTTCCCCGGCCGCGCTGGCGCTGGCATTGGGCGGTTCAGCCCTCTATTTATTGGTCGAACGTTACCTGGATATCAACACCCTCTCTGCTAGTTTGTTTGGCCTGGCGAGTTATGGCCTGCTGGGTTTGTGGCTTTCGCCGCCGCGCTGGCGGGATGGCCTGCCGGCCGCCCTGCTGTTGATCGGCACGCTGCCTTTTGGCGATCATTTGCAGACCTTTGTTGGCTATCCTATGCGCCTGGCGACCGCCGCCCTGGTGCGGG